>JAYTOF010000343.1:0-2578 GCA_043747955.1 Chitinophagaceae bacterium | reverse complement strand
CTGCATCACAACCAATCCATAAAAATCCTTTACTGTCCTGCCTGGTTTCATAAACTTCATTACTTGGCAGGCCATTGCCTGTTTCATAATGCATAAAAGCAGGCGTTTGAGAAAAACACTGCTTTGCCAGCAATAACAATAAAAACAAAAAAGGCTTTTTGTGCAATATTTTTTATGGAAAGATAAAATAATTATCCGTTACGTTGCACCATCGTCAATATTGTTGCCACACCGGTTACTTCGCCGGTTTCATCAATCATCTCCACCAGCCATTTTACAATACCCTTATCAATATCATCTCCACGCTTGATGTCTTCCGGCTTTTCAACAACACGTTTATCATTTAATAGTTTTTGTTTGCATGTAAACCGGATATGAATTTCACTACCCGGATAAACCGGTTTGGTAAAGCGTAATTCATCGATGCCATAATTCAGCAGTACCGGATTTTTTTTGTAGCTGTCCACAAATAACCCTGCAGCAATACTCATGATAAAATATCCATGCGCCACCTGTTGCTCAAACATAGTGCCATCAAAATCGGTGGTTTTAATATGTGCATAAAAATGATCGCCACTCAGGTCCGCAAACTTATCTATGTCTTCAGAGGTGATGGTTCTTTTTTCAGTAATGATCTGATCACCAACCTGCAGCTCTTCAAAATATTTGGTAAAAGGATGTTTGCCGGGATCTTTTCCGGCAGCATATTGCTGGTAAATATTGGTAATTGCCGTAATGGTTGTTGGCGAGCCCTGTATGGCGGTGCGTTGCAGGTAATGCTTTACACCACGCAGTCCGCCCATTTCTTCGCCGCCGCCGGCACGGCCCGGGCCGCCATGTACCAGCAATGGTAATGGTGAACCATGACCTGTACTTTCTTTGGCACATTCATTATTCAACACCAAAATACGTCCATGATGCGAAGCTGCACCTACCACATATTGCTGTGCAATTTTATGACCGGCAGTAACAATGGTTGAGCATAAACTTCCTTTACCCAGTTTACTTAGCTCAATGGCATCATCCGTTTTTTTATACGGCATGATGGTACTAACCGGACCAAAAGCTTCTACTTCATGGGAAGGATTTGTTGTGTAACCACTAACTTCAGTTAGTGGGAATTCATTCATCAGCAACACCGGACTCATGAATGCCCCTTTGTTTGCATCTGCATCAATCACTTCTACGCTATCTAAACTGCCATAAACAATTTGAGAAGATGCCAGCAGTTTTTGAATCTGTTCTTTAACTTCATTGCGTTGTGTTTGTCCGGCCAGTGAACCCATCCTTACTTTTTCATTCAAAGGGTTGCCGATGGTTGTTTGCGAAAGTGAAGTGCTGATATCTTTCCAAACAGCTTCCATTTTATTTTCTGGTACAAATATTCTGCGGATGCCGGTGCAACGTTGACCGGCTTTTAAGGTCATCTCTTTTCTGATTTCTTTAATAAAAATATTCCATTCGGGTTTATCGGGTGTTACATCTTCGCCTAATACAATACAATTTAAAGAGTCTGCTTCCATATTAAAAGGCACATTCTCTCTTAAAATATTTGGGTTTGATTTTAACATCAGTCCTGTTGATGCAGAACCGGTAAAAGTTACCACATCCTGCGATGTAACATGATCCAGTATATCGCCTGCACTGCCGCATATCAATTGCAGGGCTCCATCAGGTAAAATTTTTGATGCAATAATTTCTTTTACAACAGCCTCGGTTAAATAACTGGTAACAGTTGCCGGTTTAACAACGCATGGCATTCCTGCCAAAAGATTAACTGCAATTTTTTCCAGCATGCCCCACACCGGAAAATTAAATGCGTTGATGTGTACAGCAATTCCTTCCTTAGGTACAAGTATATGCGTACCCATGAAAGTATTGTTGGGGCTTAGGTTGTGACTATCACCATCAACCACAAAAGTTTCGTTAGATAGTTTGCGGCGCAGCGATGCGTTTGCAAAAAGATTGCCGATACCACCTTCAATATCTACCCAGCTATCTGCTTTGGTTGCGCCGGTTTTATAACTAATGGCGTAAAATTTATCCAGGTGGTTTCGTAAATGCAGCGCCAGGGCCTTCAGCATATTTCCCCTTTCGTGAAAAGTCATTTTCCGCAAAGCAGGATTGCCAACAGCTCTTCCGTATTCTAGAATTGATTTAAAGTCAAGGCCTTTTGTGGTTGCGGTTGCAACAGCATCGCCTGTTACAGCGTTGTATAATTGTTGGCCTTCGCCATCTCCTGTTATCCAGTTGCCGGTTATATAGTTTTCGAGTTTGTTCATGTTAAAGCATTCATTTGGTACAAATCTACATAGCATAAATGGATTAGGATTTGTAATTTTGTATATAAATTTCAACTATGAGTATTTTAGAAAAAAAAGCATTGGCCTTTGAAAAACTGGCCGCTTTAAAAAACGAAACGGAAATTGATGAAATATTAAATCATCTGCAATGCCTTAACAGTGGCTCTCCTGTTAAGTTATCTGTAATTGAGCGTGCTGTTTCTATTATGAATGAAAGGAAAAATGTGTTGGAAAAATTAGCTCAATAATGATCAGCAAAGAATCTGTATTAAAAA
>JAYTOF010000342.1:0-3759 GCA_043747955.1 Chitinophagaceae bacterium | reverse complement strand
GTGTATTAAAAGAAAATAAAAAAATTACGGGTGCTGTTTTTTTAAACACAGATAATAAAACGATCATTATAAAAAGTAAGATCTGCATTGATGCTACCGAGCAGGGTGATGTTATTGCAATGAGTGGTACTGCCTATGACCTGGGGATGGAAGATGCAGCTTATTCAAAAGAATCTTTTGCACCCGGCAAAAACAATATTATACAGGACCTCACCTGGGCGGCCATTTTAAAGGATTATGGTAAAGGCAGCGACAAAACTATTCCACGCCCGGATGGATATGATTCTGTAAAATTTTTCAAAAGTTGTACGTCGGTATTCAACAGTGATTCAGTTGCATCTCCCTGGACGGCACAAAAAATGCTGAACTACGGAAAGATCAAAAACAATAAATACATGCTGAACTGGCCCGCAAGTGGCAATGACTATTACCTGAACGTGATTGAAGAAAAACCGGAAGAAAGAATTAAAAAATATGCATCGGCAAAAAACCATACAATGCAGTTCATTTATTATATACAAAAAGAACTGGGGTATAAAAACCTGGGACTGGCAGATGACGAATTTCCAACAGCAGATAAACTGGCCATGATACCCTATAACCGGGAAGGCAGAAGGCTAAAAGGTTTGGTTCGTTTAAACAATAATTACCTGGTCAATCCTTTTGAAAAGCATGATGCAATTTACCGCACGGGTATCTCAGTGGGTGATTACCCGGTTGATCATCATCACCATAAAAACGAACTGGCTCCAAAAATAAAATTCACCCATGTAAATTCTTATACCATTCCATTGGGTTGTTTAATTCCTGAAAAAGCAGATGGACTTATTGCTGCTGAAAAAAATATCAGCGTAAGTAATATTGTAAATGGAACCACCAGGTTACAACCCGTTGTATTATTAACCGGCCAGGCAGCAGGTGCGCTGGCGGCTGTTTGTATAAAGAATAATGTGCAACCACGTAATGCAGGCATTAGAGAAGTACAGCAAATTTTATTGCAGGCAAAATGTTACCTGATGCCTTATGTGGATGTAAAGCCGGATGATCCTTACTGGCAAGTGATACAAAAAGCAGGCGCTACCGGTATTTTAAAAGGAACGGGTAAAGCCGAAGGCTGGGCCAATAAAACTTATTTTTATCCTGATAGTACGGTTGCCTACTACATGTTTGTTGATGCGATAAACGATTTTTACCCTTGTTTACCGGTAACAGATACGATCATTGGCAGGCCCGTTCAGGTAAAAGAAGCATGGGATATGCTGGTTAAATTATTACATGCCATCAGGCTCAAAAAAAATATTGCACATAAATGGCCACCCATCATTGCAAATGAACAGGTTGGTGTTTGGAAAGAATTTATTCCGGAACCTTATCCCGGAAATGATGCCCCAATAAAAAGAAAACATATTGCCATGATGATGAGCCATTTGGCAATTGATCCGTTTATTTTGGAACTGGATTTTAAAGGAAAATTGAAATAACCGTTTACCGGGGTAAAATTTTAATATACTCCTTATACCTTTCATACAAATGCGCTGCAGAAATGTAAGCAGACTGCGGGCTCATGAAATGTGAAAATTCAAACGTGATGGCTTTATCATAACCGGCTTTTCGGGCGGCTTCTAATTTTAACCGCAGCTTTTCAAATTTAATGGGTAAGAATTTGATGGGCATATCCCGGTCAAATGTTTCGGCATTGGTCCAGCATTGTAAACCATATTTATCGGCCATTCTTTTATTCACTTCAAAAAACGCTGGCAGTTCGTGGTATTCAATATGTCCGTCCTGGAAGGCAACTGCATCAACTGCACCTTTAATACCATCAAAGATCTCACTCCATTCTTCCTCATGTTGTTTTATGGAAACGGCTTCTTCTTTACTTATTTTATCAGCAGCGGCACTCACTGCTTTACTGCCATCTATCCACGGTGAAATAAATGTAGGCAGGTTGCCCGATACTTCTTTACAATGCCTGCCCAGCTGAGCATACAGGTCAATAACGCCTTTTACCCTGCGGCTTACTTCCTGAGTAAGGTACCAGCCTTTAAAACTTTTGTGATGACCATATTTTTTCCAAACCTCGTCAATTACTTTTCGGTTAAGATCCACCTCTTTTTGAAATTCACCCTTCACCCAGTACTTACCGGTGTCGTACAATCCAAAATAAAAATTCATGTTGTGTTTATCTGCCAGATCAAGAAACAGCTGAACCAGGTCAACCGGTGGTTTATAACAACCTTCTGCTTTCATTAATAATTCACTGGGATAAGTGAGCCAGCGGCGGTAACCGCTTCTGATCAGGATCACGGTATCAATACCCACCATTTTCATATGACTGAAGTCGGCATCCCATTCATGCCTGCCCCAATTCTGGTGCGGTATGTCGTGACTGATCTCGTCAATAAATGTTGCTGTTATTTTCATAATTTTTTTTAATATAACATAATTGTTCCTCCCTTTTGGGGAGGTTAGGAGGGGCTTTTTACATCCACCGCATCCCTTAATCCATTGCCCAATAAATTAAACGCCAATACCAATAACATAATAGCGAACCCCGGAATTAAAGCCAGCAAAGGATTATGGGTGATGATGAAATTATAGTTCTCTTTTATCATTAAGCCCCAGCTTGGTTGCGGTGGCTGAATACCGATGCCTAAAAAACTTAAACCGGCTTCTACAATAATGGCCGTTGCAAAATTACTTGCTGCAATAACCATTACCGGGCCCAGTATGTTTGGTAAAATATGCCGTAGAATAATGCGGCTGTCTTTTAAACCCAAAGCACGAGCAGCCTGTACATATTCCATTTCTTTAATGGCCATTACCTGTCCACGTATTAAACGTGCCACACTCACCCACATGGTTAGCCCAACAGCAATAAATATCTGCCAGAAACCTTTTCCCATGGCCATAGTGATGGCAAAAACCAATAACAGAGTTGGAATGCTCCAAGTAACATTTACCAGCCACATAATTACTTCATCAACCCAGCCACGGTAATAACCGGCCATAGCACCTAAAATAATACCAAGCGTTAATGAAATGAGTACAGCAATTAAACCAACAGCCAAACTAACTCTTGTGCCAATGATGAGGCGGCTTAAAATATCCCTGCCGAATTTATCAGTGCCCAACCGGTATTTTTTAGTGATGATATTTTCTTGAATGTCAGCAGGATTGTTGTTGGTTAACTGGTTGATGGAATAATATTGAACAACGGTTGTATCATCGTCAATAAATTTATTTACCAAAAGACTGTCACCCTTAATCTGGTAACCTTTTATGGGGATTAACCGGTAATTATTTTTTTTGCCATTGATAAAATGATCAAGCCAGTTGCCATCCGGAATTTCTTTGTTGAAAATTTTTAAAAACTCCTGGCGGTACCCCAGTTTTTTGGCCTGTATCTCCACGGTTTGCAGATCGGCATTGGGCGAATTATCCGGCGCAATAAGATAACCGAATATAGAAATAAACACAGCCAGTACGATGATGATCAATCCAAACAAAGCGCCCCAGTTTTTTTTGAGTCGCTTCCACATTGCAGCCTTAAATGAAAAGGATTGTTGCATATTATTATGCGTGGTTAAAAATTTAAGCATCACCCAGTTTCAGTATATCATGGCTCCACTCCCTTATCTCCTGGCAAAGCAAATCATATTCATCCCACGGTTTATCAAATGTAGGCATCATTTCCTTTAACCTGCTTTGCCATTCATCCGAATTAAAATCATCTGCAAAACATTTTTGTAAAACCTT
>JAYTOF010000341.1:0-5069 GCA_043747955.1 Chitinophagaceae bacterium | reverse complement strand
TTATACCGGTCCAGTTAATTTTACTTATCAAACTTGTGATAATGGAACACCTTCAGTATGTGCCAACGCTACATTGTACATCCTAATATTTCCATTAGGTGTGTTACCACTTGATATTGTTTCGTTTACTTCAACTATAAATGCCAATAATACTAACCTGTTTTGGGTTTCAGCAAATCAGATAAATATAAACCGGTTTGAAATTGAAAGGTCACCTGTTAACCCGGTTTCTTTTACCACCGTTGGAACTGTGCCAGTCAATAATAGTTCATCAGGAAGCTATTCTTTTGTTGATGTTAATGCAAAATTTTATATAGCCAAAGGGTATTACCGTTTAAAAATTATTGATAATGATGGACGGATTACTTACAGCCAGATAGTATTGGTAAACTTTGGAAATGATTTTGCTATCACAATCAGGCCAACCATTTTAACCGCTGGCCAGCCCGTAACCATATTAACGGGTACTGCCAATACCGGGAAAAAATATACGGGGGTGCTTTATAATCAAGCCGGGCAAGTAATACAAACCTGGGAAGCATTGGTAGGTAGCTTTAATCAAATTGAAACAGGTAAGTTGTCCTCCGGTCTTTATTTGATAAAAATTATTACAGCGGATGGAATTAAAACTGAAAAAATAATAGTTCAATAAAAAAGCAAAATTGCTTTATATTAAATGTTGGACATTTAAAAATTAGTTGCAAAAAATTGGCTGTCTCGACCTTTTGAGACAGCCAATTTTTTTATCAATCAACTTATTTATCTGTAACTACACACATAAATCATGTATACTTCAAACCAGTATCGGGACTGCTCTTCATTCTTCGTGCTGCACGGTAAGCACTGCAATACCAATCAATGCATAAAAAAATTCCACACCGTATACTTCTTTTTGCAGCGCCCAAAAGTAAGCTGAATCTTTTGATGAATCTGCTGTTTTATTATTTTTATTGGATGAACGTTATTTAAACGCCTTTGATATAATTTATTTTAAATTAATTAAAAGGGTTGCCCCATTGTACATCTGTATAAACATTGGTACCCGATAAAGTTTTTAAGAATGCAACTATGCCAGCCATTTCAGCACCTGTAAAATTTAATTTTTGCCCCTGTCCATTAGGTCTTAATCTTGGGTCGAGGTTTGAATTGCCCGGTGCAATATTTATGGTATTATAATGCCCTACTGCATTTTGTAAAGTAAGTAAATTGGCTGTGTGCATTAATGCGCCGTTTTCAATACCAAGTCCGTTTGTTACATCTCTTAAACTTGGGGCCCTCGTTACCGTTATATCAATACCGGTTGCAGCAATGATCCCGATAATTCCATTATTCCTGGTATTAGGGTCAATATCAAATTCCGGCGCATTGTGGCATCCGTTACAACCTGCTCCACCACTGATTCTGTTTCCGGAAGGATCAAATACAGGTGGGGTTAGAAAAAGCTGCTTCCCGTTATTTTCAACTGCAGTAAAATTAGGGAACGGTTGTCCGTCGTTGGCCACCTGGGACCTGCCTGCATCAAATTTCGAATCGAAGGATTGAATGCTTCTTACAAACTGCGCCAGGCATTCCTGCATTCTGACTTCAGTGACAGTTATATCGCCATAAACAAATTTAAAAAGTTCATTGTAATAACTAATGGCCTGTAACTTAGCTAATAAATTAGAAAGCCCCGGTCTGCCGTTAAGTCCGCTAAAACCCATTTCAGCATGGTCCTGTATTGGTTTGGTAGTTTGTATTTCAAGTGTAGCAGCTCTTTCATCCCAAAAGAATTTTGTTTCAACAGCATAACGGCTGTTTATTAGGCGCATGGAATGCCTGGCCGTTAATCCTCCGGCAACACCTTTACTGGCAACAGCTGTATCGCTGAATGCAAATTGTTGTTTATGGCAACTGCCGCATGAAATGGAATTATCAATGCTTAAATTTTTATCGTAAAACAAAACCCTGCCTAAAGTAGCTTTTGCATTGGTAATGGTATTACCACCTGTATTGTCTTTATTACCAATATAAACAGGTTTGGTTTGATTGGCGTAATTAGCCAGATTTGCAGGGTCAATTTTTGTTCCAAATGTTGCTTTTATTGCAGTATACGGTTCAACAACAGCGGCTGCTGTAGTATCACTTTTTGAACAACTTACTAAAACAATAAGTAAAATAAAAACGGAACCAATGGTAATTTGCAATTTTGTCATATTAATTTTTATTAGTTTTTAGTTAAATAAATTAAATATTGGTTTATTAAGTTTAAGTTACGGTTCAGGCAATAATTATTAGTAATCGTTTAATTGTTTAACACTTACTTACTGGTGAGGCAGCCGTGGTCTTCTGTCTCCGTTTTCCAAACCCGGTGCTGGTCCTGGTGGTCTTTTAGCCGCCCCCATTCGTTTAAGTACTTCCTGAATGATACTGTCAAACTTATTTTGCTGCTCTTTATTGCATAGTGCCCTCAGCTTTTGAAAATGTTTAATTGTGAGTATATCACGCTGCTGTTCTAAGTCACCAACTTTACTGCTGTATACCTGCAGGGTTGAATCAGAAACATTTACCTGTTGTAATAATGCAAAGAAATTATCCTTAGCAATACCAATACTGTCCTGGTAAGCTCTTTGGCCGGCCCTGTGTTCTTCCCTCAGTTTTTTATAGGCATCCTGCTGCGCCGGATCTAATTTTAATTCAGTACTTAGAAACTCAAATGCCTGCCCTTGTAAAGGCGGAGGTTTCATATCTCCCCTTCTGCTGCTCTTATTTGTCCACAATAAAGTCAATGTTACTATATTGGCAGTAAGTAACAGTAATGTGATAACGGAAAGCCAGCGGTTATTTGTAAAGTTGTTCATGCCGTAAATTTTATTCGTAAACAGATTCAGTATTCAAGTCATACGCGTTTGCAAAAGATTCAATATCTGCAGCTGTGTTTGATTGTACTGCCGCTTTTGTTGATGGTTGATTATTTAATTGTGTTAATGAGAAAATATTAATGATAAAAATAATTGATAGTACCGATGTAATAAATACAGGGCGAAGCAGAAAGGAAGTTTTTTTACCGGCTTCCATTTCATTTTGCATTTTTCCCAGTAACCGGGTATAGAAAAAATCCGGTGCGCCAGCCTTTTGCAAGCCAACCAGGCTCTCCAGTATTTTTTCAGTTCTTTTATTATTTTCCATTGTTAAAATTTACCTGTTATTAGTTTAGATGCCGTTTTTTTTAAAAACCTTCGTTATGGCGGCACTTCATTTAATTTTTTACGGAGATTCTGTTTGGCCCTTTGTAATAAGGAGTCCACAGCCGCTTCAGATGTGTTTAAAATGGCTGCTATTTCCCGGTAACTCAGTTCTTCTACTTTATTTAAAACAAAAGCAGTGCGCTGGTTATACGGTAACTGGTCAATCATTTTAAAAAGAATGGCAGCATCTTCTTTGTTTTCCTGCAATACGCCGGGGTGATTAAAATCTTCGGGTTCAAATACCGGTAAGTTGTTATCACCCAAAAGGCTGCTTAAAAATCCAAACCTTTTTTTTCTTTTTTTGCTGCGCAGATAGTCGAGTGATTTGGTTACGGTAATACGGTATATCCAGGTTGATAAGCGGGAATCGCCTTTGAATTGATGGATGGAACGGTAAACCTGGATAAAAACTTCCTGGGCAATATCTTCGGCTTCGGTATGTTGCTGTAATAAACCAAGCGCTGTATTGAACACCTTATCCTGAAACCGGTTTACCAATTCCTTAAATGCAGGTTCCTCTCCATTTTGGAGACCAAAAAGCAATTCCTGTTCTGTCAAAGGCATACCAGTTTTTAATTAGACGTTACAAATTACATAAACCTTCGGCAGTGATTTAATAAATTATAGGTATGTAAATATTTCTTTAGTGGTGTAAGGGTTTCCGGTTAGGGGTAATTTTATAATATTTTTTTTAGTACTTGTTTAATGATAAAGTAAGTATGGATCAATTTTATTAAACCATTCAGTAACCGGTTTGGTTGATATAACAGCTCCCTTGTTAAGATTAATAAAACTGTTTTCTATTCCGGTTAATTTATCAAGGTGTTTTTCACCCGACGGATTGGCAGCAGTTTTATATAATCTCTCCTTGCAATATTCCGGAAATGTTACCAGTAATTGTTGAATTATTGACAGGCCCGTATGTACCGGCAGGAATTCATCTTCGTCAATAACTGCAAGTGACAATCCAAAACAGGGTTCACCAGCATACAAACTGCCGGAGGGCGAATATTCAATTTCAGAAAATTGTACGCCGGGTAATTTTAGTTTATTCAGGTTTTCGTGCAATAAATAATTATTGATCCAGGGTGCCCCAAAAATAGTGAAAGGATTTTTGCTACCCCTACCCTCATTTATATGAATGCCTTCCAGTAATCCGGTACCGGGATAACAGATCGCTGTTTCAATATTTGATATGGCCGGTGAAGTTGGTTTAAAACTGTTTATATTATTAAATACAGGTTGGTCCCTGCTCCAATCAATAAGCTGAACTACATATAAATCAATATCTATTTTACGTGTTGCTGAAAAATATTTGGCTAATTCTCCAAGGGTACAGCAATGCCTTACCGGGATACTCCACCTTCCGGCAAAGGAGGCGCATTTGCTTTCATCAAGTAACGGGCCTTCTGCTTTTTTCATATTTCCGCCGATCGGATTTGGCCTGTCTAAAACAACCAGCGGCTTATTGTGTAAAGCACAGGCTTCCATCACATAGGTCATGGTCCATAAATAAGTATAAAACCTGCAGCCAATATCAGGGATGTCAAAAAGAACCAGGTCAATATCTTCAAGCTCTTCAGCCGATGGCATAAATTTATTTCCATACAGGCTGATAACGGGCAGCTTTGTAAGTTTATCAATACAGTTATTTTGAGGAGTACCGTCTTCACCCAGGGCCATTATTCCATGCTCGGGTGAAAATAGTTTGCAGATAGGTAAACCTTTTTTTAACAGGGCTGATCTTCCCTGCTCATTATTCAAAGTACATGCCCTGTTGTTTGTTACCAATGCGATCCTGCAATGTTGAAATTTGTTTTGCAGCAATAACAAATGATCCAG
>JAYTOF010000340.1:0-1554 GCA_043747955.1 Chitinophagaceae bacterium | reverse complement strand
CTTTTACAGATGCGGCTCTTTGTTCAGATAAAGTTTGATTGTATGCATCATTGCCAACAAAATCAGTATGTCCATCAATCTGTACTTTAAAAGAAGGATTATCTTTTAAAATAGTAACTACATCATTTAATTTTGGAAATGATTTAGGTAACAAAGTTGATTTAGCTGTCTGGAAGAAAATGTTCTGGGCAGCTACATTAACACGCTTGATGATTGCTTCGCTGATAACAGGGCAACCAAAATTAGAAGCTGGTCCTTTATCGAATTTACATTTATCTTCTTCATCATTTACACCATCGCCATCTGTATCCGGAATCGGGCAACCCTGGTAACGGGCTATTCCAGGAACAGTTGGACATTTATCCAGTTCATCATTGATACCATCGCCATCTGTATCCGGTATCGGGCATCCCTGGTAACGGGCTACGCCAAATATTTCGGGGCATTTATCATCTATGTCTGCAATGCCATCTCCATCCCTATCGGGGCAACCCTGTAATGATGGAAGTCCGGCTATGTCCGGGCATCTGTCAACAATATCATTAACACCATCTCCATCTCTATCTAACACAACAACAACAGGTATTGGCGGTGGCGGTGGTGCTGGCAATTTACGGCCTGTACCAACTTTTAAAGCAATACCTGCTCTCACTGTGGTTAAATTCCAGGTTTCAACAGTACGTGGGTTTTGACCAAAATAAGGATGGTAAGAAACGAAAGGAGAAACAACAAATTTAGATTTGCTGGTTGATGAGCCCATCATGAAATCATACCCCATTCCTACCTGTCCGGAGATACGGGTAATTTGTGTATTGTTTATCTCACCTTTCACATCAGAATTTGAAGCCTGGTTAGGAAAAGCAGGGTTAACACCCTGTTTGTAGGTGAATGATTTTTCGGTTGTGAAGGCCATGCGTGGGCCTGCATAAATATAAAAACCATTTTTGAATGGAGCCAGTAATAAACTTGGCTCTAAAGTAACATAGCTGAGATTTGTTGACAGATCTGCCGGGCAGTTACAAGGTGTTGTTTGCTGTTTAAATTTTCCCCTGCGGCTGTCATATCCTCCCTGCAGCATAAAACCCAAAACTGATTTGGCGGGACGGTATTGAATAAGTCCGCCTGCATACATACCAACACCTCTTCCTTTATGAAAGGTTGCAGGCGAAGTGAATTCAGCATTCAGTTGCCTGGTGCTTCCATCAAAAAAATTAACATTGGCAGCACCAACCACACCAAAATACCAGGATGGTTTTGAGTATTGTTGTGTTTGTGCTTTTGTTTGCATACCTGTGCTAATAAAAGCACTTACAATAAGTGTTTTTATCAGCAGGCTTTTAATGCTCCCCGCTTTGCGTGGTACATTTGTAAAGTTATTTTTGAATTTCATAATTAATTTTTGTTTTAAGGCTTAATGATAATATTAGTACTGGTCATAACTACTGCTCCATTCCTTGCAAGCATACGTCCAACTGCTGTTGCGTGTGAATTCATGGTGATTGATGTTAAGGCCAGAATATTTCCCTGGAATGAAGTATAATCTCCAATGGTAGC
>JAYTOF010000339.1:0-3972 GCA_043747955.1 Chitinophagaceae bacterium | reverse complement strand
ATCCCGGCTTCTCTTTTACAAAATCATGATGATTGTATTTTTGTTATTGACGAAACCTGTGCGGCTGAATTAACCCGTTTTAAAAGTCCCTGGTTAACCGGTGAATGTGAATGGTCTGATACTATGATGAAACGTGCCGTTGTAAACCTGGCTTTAAAATTGCGTAAGCCGGTATTGAGTTTAACGAATATTGATTATAATGACAATGGCCTTAGTGACCTGCTGGTTGAAAAAGGTGATGCCTATGAAATTAACCTGCAGGTATTTTATTTATTAAGAGACAGCATAACGGGATGGCCGGGAGGCAAACCAACTGATAAACGTACTTCACATCCTGAACGGCATGAACCATTTCCCAAAAAAGCGGTCATCTTCTCCCCCCACCCCGATGATGACATCATCAGCATGGGCGGTACTTTTATGCGGCTGCACGACCAGGGGCATGAAGTACATGTAGCTTATCAAACCAGTGGCAATATAGCCGTAACTGATGAATTTGTTACGCGTTTTATCGACTTTGCTGTTGGTTTTGAAAGCATGTTTGATATAGATGAAACCAAGAGTAAAAAAATATTGAAAGAAGCCACTGATTTTTTAAAAATAAAAAAGTCGAGTGAAAAAGATACGGACCCCATTCGTGCCATAAAAGGATTGATACGAAGATGTGAAGCCAAAGCCACCTGCAAATATGTTGGGTTACAGGATGATCAGTATCATTTTATGAACCTGCCTTTTTATGAAACCGGTACGATTGAAAAAAATCCGATGGGTATGGCTGATGTACAACTAACCATTGAACTTTTAAATAAATTAAAGCCACAACAGATTTATTGCGCCGGCGATTTTGCCGATCCGCATGGTACACATAAGGTTTGTTTTGATGTGGTACTGGAGGCCATACGGCAAATTAAAAAAAGCGGGGCCTTATGGGTGAACGATTGCTGGATCTGGTTGTACAAAGGTGCCTGGCAGGAATGGGATATTACAGAAATTGAAATGGCGGTGCCCATGAGCCCGGACCAGGTGATCAAAAAACGCCATGGAATTTTTATACACCAGTCTCAAAAAGACAGTGTACCCTTCCAGGGAAGTGATGACCGTGAGTTTTGGCAACGTGCCGAAGAAAGAAATTCCAATACGGCTCAATTATATGCTCAGCTTGGCTTAACACAATATGCTGCTATGGAAGCCTTTGTAAGGTGGAAGCATTAAAATTGCTTTTTTATTTAATACCATTTTTACTTTTAATATGCTGTAAGTTTTGAAACAGCTTCCTATTTAGTGGGATTTTTGTTACCTTCACTAACCTTTTACCAACTATACTTATGTAATGAAGATAATTTTACAAAGCAGTATAATAATCCTGTTTACCTTATTTACAATTAAACTTCAGGCTCAATCCTGCTTTAATGTATCTGCCGGAAACGACACTACTATTTCCTGTTTACAAGCCTGCCTTAATTTAAAAGCCAGGATACCTGATGTAAGAACGACAGATGATTACCAGGTGGTTTCTATTCCCTATCAGCCATTCCCTTTTACAAATCCCGGGGGCATATTAGTTGATCCATCATACCAGGATGATCAATTTTCACCTGCTATTATTTTACCTTTTACTTTTTGTTTCTATGGGCAAAATTTTACCAGCTGTACCGTTGGTACAAATGGTATTGTTACTTTTGATATAACCAATGCAGGTGGATTTAATGACTGGAACATACCTGCCGGTGACCTTATACCAAGTGTTACTTACCCAAGAGCAACGATAATGGGGCCTTTGCATGACATTGATCCTTCTGCTTCAACTCCACAGCAGCCCGACAAAAAAATGGAATATATCATAGTTGGTACCGCACCCTGCAGAAAATTTATTTTAAATTTTTATAAAATTCCTTACTATGCCTGCGGATCTGCAATAGTTACCCAACAAATTGTTTTATATGAGGGTACCGGTATTATTGACATTTTTCTTAAAGACAAACCTTTTGCCTGTGGGGCAAGTTCAAATAACGGCAGGGCTATTTTAGGCATCCAGAACTGGGATCAAAACCAGGCAACAGCAGTTCCGGGAAGAAATAATTCTAATTGGAGCGCTACAGATGAAGGCTGGCGTTTTGTCCCTAGTGGTGTTACTTCTTTATTAAACAGGGTAGAATTATATAAAAACGGGACCCTGGTTTCTAACGGCACCACTACCCCGTTGGGCAATGGTGAACTTGAAGCCTTGTTTCCCAATATTTGCCAAACGGAGGACAGCATGAGTTATGTGGTAAGGGCATTTTACCAACAATGTGATGATCCGGCAATTGAAACTGAAGGATCTGATACGATCATTGTTTATAAAACACTTAGCCCGGTATCTGCAACAGTAACCAATGTTCTTTGCAATGGTGACAATGGGAACTTCATTATCAATTCACCGGTTGCTGCAAATATTGAATACTCTATTAATGGGGGTGCAACCTGGCAAACATCTACCCTATTTAATGTGCCGGCCGGAACCTATATTGTTTTAGCCAGGTTGATCGGTTCTTTGTGCGGCAGTTCGGCAACTGTTATAGTTACCCAACCGTTACCCTTTACTGCGTTAATCTTTTCGTCTAATTCAAACTGTGCTGCCAATACAGGAAGTATTACCATTACCGCAGCAGGTGGCGTAGCTCCTTACCTTTATTCAATAGATAATGGTGTAATTTACCAGGCATCAAACCAGTTTTTAAATTTAGCGCCTGGTAATTATAACAATATAAAAGTAAAAGATGCCAATGGCTGTCTTAATGATCAGTCGGCTATTCTTTTATTAATAGATACCATGTACCTGAGCCTGGGACCGGATGTAATCATATGTGTTGGAAGTTCTTTAACCCTGACGCCACAAACCAATGCACTTACAGATTGGTTTAAATGGACACCTGCTGCCGGATTAAATTATGACAGCATAAAAAATCCCATTGCATCACCCACGGATACCATGCAATACATTGTAACTGCCAAATGGGGAGTGTGCCAGCGAAAAGATACGATCACCATACATGTTTTGCATAAGCCTGTTGCCTATGCAGGCAAGGATACTGCGATTTGTTATAAAACCCCTGCTTTACTGAATGGCAGTGCAACCAATTTATCAGGAACCGTAAATTATTCCTGGATCCCTTCAGTAAATGTGCTGCCGCCAAATGCAGCCAATGCTGTTGCAAGGCCGGATACTACCCAGCTGTTTACCCTGATCGTTACCGATAATTATGGATGTAATTTTTCAGTAAGCGACAGTATCTGGGTAACCATGCAATCACCGGTAAAAGCATTTGCCGGTAATGATACCAATGCTATACTGGGCAGGGCTCATCAGGTAATGGGCAGTGGCGGGAGTAATTATTTATGGAGCCCTGCAGGCCCGTTGAATAACCCTTTTATTCAAAACCCCAGGGCTACACTTTACAATGATACTTATTTCAGTTTGCTGGTCACCGACTCAGTAGGCTGTACCGGTACTGATGCTGTTTTTATAAAAGTATATGAAGGGCCCAATTATTATGTGCCTAATATATTTTCTCCAAACGGTGATGGACTTAATGATATCTTCCGTCCTATCCCTGTAGGTATAAAACATACCGTTTACTTCAGGGTATTTGACAGGTATGGAAAACTGCAGTTTCAAACCAGCGAATGGTTAAAAGGATGGGATGGCACTATAAAAGGTAAACCGGCATCAGCAGGGGCCTATGTATGGACTTTAAAAGGTATTGATACAAACGGGAAAGAGGTGGAAATGCAGGGGACAGTAGTATTAACAAGATAAATTTTAAAAAACCCGTAATGCGTTCCCTGTTTTTAATGTATGGCAGTTTCAGCATCCAGTACTTCAATTGTTTTTTTATAAAACGAGTAGGCTTCTTCAGGGGATGAGCCAATACAAACAATTCCCATTTTACCATATTGTGATAAGGCACCTATCATATGAAACATAACGCC
>JAYTOF010000338.1:0-23841 GCA_043747955.1 Chitinophagaceae bacterium | reverse complement strand
TTATAGGCAGTGTCTTTTTCACTATAATAATTCTTTTCCCAGGCCATCATCAGGTGCATGGTAAATGAATGACGGATATAGTCCAGGTCTTTTCGCTGGTACAAACTGTTATTAAAATCATCAGCCTCATAGAGCATTTTCTCCCGGAAACATTTATTTAATGCAGCATGCCAGTTACCATCGGTTATATCTGCATAAAGGTCAAAACTGATTTTCATTCCGGGCTGTAAGATATAAGGGCTGCGGTTGAGGAGGTAATTCTGAATGCTGTCATCTGATCTGCGGATCAAAGCAAAAACTGTTTTATTCCCCGCTAATTCAATTGCCGTAAAATTCAGATCGTTGTTATTATGCGGTACAACTACACCAACAGGTTCTTTTCCCGGCTGGTAAAGAAAAGAGCGGCTGGTATCTGCAAAAGGTTTTCCTGAAATATAATAATGATTGCCGGCAGCCCCGAAAGGAATGATGTTGGAAACAGAAACCGGGGAAGTACCATTATTGGAAAAAATAATAGATGCTTTATATCCATATACAAAAGCCGCATCAGGTACAATAAGCAGGTGCAGCCTTTTATCCGACAACAGTTGAGTAAATGCTGATTCGTTATCATTCATCAGTTGCCGGTTCATCTCAACAGAAAAAAGAGGAAGCGATATTGGAATTGATCCGTTCGGTAATTTCAATTCCTTTACTGTAAACGGATGGGTGTAGTCAAATACAAGCGCCTTAAGCTGCTGTGACCAGCCCGGCATTGCCTGAAAATAAATTACCAGGATTAAAAAATATTTTTTCATACTGCAGTTTTAAAATTACAATTTTTAAAGAAGTTATGAAGACCTAAATTTGCCCTTCAAACCAGCAATTATGTACCAGACATTACTGACTTCAATAGAAAATGGCATTTTAATAATCACGATAAACCGGCCCGATAAATTAAATGCACTTAACGCAGCAGTATTTACAGATCTGAATAAAGCAGTTGATGAGATCAGCAGTAATCCGGAAATAAAATCAGCCATCATCACCGGCGCCGGGCCCAAGGCTTTTGTTGCAGGGGCAGATATTACTGAGTTTGGGGGATTGAATAAAGAAGAAGCCATGGCGCTTGCCAAAAGAGGCCAGGATGTATTTTTTAAAATTGAGAACAATAAAAAACCTATTATAGCTGCAGTAAATGGGTTTGCTTTAGGTGGTGGTTGCGAGTTGGCCATGGCCTGTCATTTCAGGCTTTGCAGCGAAAATGCAAAATTCGGCCAACCCGAAGTTAACCTGGGTTTGATACCGGGATATGGCGGCACACAACGGTTAACCCAGTTAGTGGGTAAAGGAAAAAGTATGGAGCTGCAAATGACCGCTCATGTAATAGATGCCCAGGAAGCGTTGCAACTGGGCCTGGTAAATCATGTAACAACAGCCGAAAGTTTATTGGAAAGAACAAAAGATATTGTAACCATCATTCAGTCAAAAGCGCCGTTTGCTATAGGTAAGATCATTGAATGTGTGAATGTGGCCGTTGTAAGCGACAGCTCATACACCAACGGCAAAAACGGCTACGACAAAGAAATAGAAGCTTTTGGTGATTGTTTTGTTACAGAAGACAGGAAAGAAGGTACCGCTGCATTTTTAGAAAAGAGAAAAGCAAATTTTAAAGGCAGGTAAATACTTCTTATCTATTTTTCTATAAGTTTTTCATCAATTAAGTAAGCCGCAACCTCACTGATCATTGGAGTTCCCTTTGAGTCTGTAATAGTAATAAATATATACTTTGCATTAATTGCAGGAAATGTTATCACACGTTCTCTGCCAATTGTACTTACAGATCTTACTTCGCTGAAAGTACCACTATCCTCCCATCCTGAATATTCAATTTTTGCTTTGAAGATCTTCTGGCCCTTCTTTATAAATTCTTTCAAAATAATGCAATTTATTAAAGCTCCTGTTTTGCAATATAGTTTTATCCTGTTTTCATCATGCCCTTTAATTCTCACAAATGTTTTATCGTTGGCATCATAAAGTTTCTTACTATACCTGAACCTTCTATTGCTTGTAAAAGAAATCACATCAAATGGAAATTTATTTTTGAAATTCGCGTCTTTTAATTTTTTAAAACCCACCAAAGCAGCTGAATCATTTTCATGGATCAGCCCTCGCCCATCCGGCGGTACATTCAACAATAAATTTGTACCACGACCTACACTTTTTAAATACAGGTTGAATAATTGTTCAGGATTTTTTACTTTATCATCTTCAGCCTTGTGATAAAACCAGCCCGGCCTGATGCTTACGTCACACTCTGCCGGTATCCATGCTTTGCCATTTATATTTCCGGTATTTAAAATTTCTGTAGTAGGCGCTGCGGCCCCTGCCGTAAACCCGGCCGTATCCAGGTAATTCCAGTTGGTCTCTCCTGCAATTCCATTTTCATTGCCTACCCAGCGAATATGTGGCCCCACATCGCTGAACACAACCGTATGGGGGGAAAGTTTTTTTACAGTTTCCCTGAAACGGTGCCAGTCATATACCTGTTTCTTTCCGTTTGGCCCTTCGCCATTGGCACCATCCCACCAAAGTTCCCAAACAGGGCCGTAATTGGTAAACAGTTCCTCCATCATATTTACAAATACCTCATTGTATTTTTCTGTTCCATAATCAGGGTGGTTCCGGTCCCAGGGAGATATATAAACACCAAATTTTAATCCATACTTTTTACAGGCTGCAGATAAATCTTTCAATACATCTCCTTTACCATTTTTCCATTTACTTTCCTTTACTGTATGTTTTGAATACCTGCTGGGCCATAAACAAAACCCATCATGATGCTTTGCTGTGATGATGATTCCTTTTGCTCCTGCCTGCTGCGCTATACGGCACCATTGATCACAATCTAAATTCACCGGGTTAAATACTTCTTCCTTTTCATTACCATGTCCCCATTCCAGGTCCGTAAATGTGTTAGGGCCAAAGTGCATGAAAAGATAAAATTCCATATCATGCCAGGCAAGTTGCTGAGCTGTGGGTTTAGGCAAATTATGTTGTGCCTGAATTTTAGTGATCCCAATAAAAATAAAAAACAGTATTATTCTTTTCATACCGGAAATTACAAAAAAAGAGGCTGCATATTGCATCCTCCTGTGAATTATCCGATAAAGGGTATTATTTTTTTACCACGATCTTTACCATTTGCACATCAGCACCATTTTGTATTTTAATAAAATACATACCGTTGGCCAGAGAGCTTATATCCAGTTGCCTGGTATTTTCGCCTTCATTTACGGCAACTGTTTTGCTTAAAACTATTGTTCCGGTCTGGTTGATAACCGTAATTGCTGCATTACCACTGGCTGCTGCAGTAAACCCAAGATTGATAACATAACCGGCAGGATTCGGGAATACCAAAATCTTATTGCCTGATAATTGTACAATTTCTCCGGCATCACCCCTGCCGGCAGTTCCGGTTTGTACCCTTAAAGTATAACAGCTGGTTGCATTGAAAGCATTATTGTTTCTTGGATAAACCCTCGCATAATAGGTACCAGCAGCAACTGTACTGTTTATTGTTTCGTTTGTTGTTCCGCTATTGGTTGATGACTGCAAGGTAGTACCACTGCTGTTTAATAAAGCCAACTGATAGTTTTTAGGCAACGTTGTTAATGATAAAGTAACCGTACCTCCAGTGCTGATAATAAATTTATAATAGTCATTATCGCCCGAAGGATTTACCAATCCTTTAATGTCGGTATTTAAAGGAATGGTTGCAGCACCACCTGTAGTACCATTTGTACTTACATCATAAATACCCGGGCAGGTTACCGGTGGAGTTGCTGTAGTAAATTGAGCCTGAACATAATTGCCAATACCGGCAGGGCATGTTGCTCTAACCCTCCAGTCGTATAATGTACCTGCTGTTAAGCCAGCTAAATTTACTGATGTGGCCGTTGTTGCAGTTGCAGCATTTGTCCAGATTGATGCAGCATTGGTTTTATAATCCACATCATAACTTGTAGCGCCGCTAACTGCTGTCCAGCTTACTGTTGCGCTGGTTTGCGTAATAGCTGAAGCTGTTAAGCCAGTGGCATCACCGCAAAGTGCCGCTGCACCAATTGTAAAATTAGTATTAGAAATATCAAAGAAAATATTACCCACCGCTTCAACTTTTATACGGTTGGTTGTACCCGGTGTTGAAGGAACAGTAACAGACTGTGTACCATCATTAGCGGTTGCTGCAGCTAAAACAGTCGGAAATGTTAAACCTCCATCAGTAGATAATAAAATATTTACAGCAGCACAATTTACAGATCCGGTGTTAGTGCCATTTACACTCCAGGTAACTGTAGCAGCACTTCCTGCAGCCCATGTTACCGCTGTATTTGGTGCAGTAACTGCAAATGGACCAGAAGTATTAGTAACGGTAACTACTGCATCTGTAAAAGCAGTTTGACCAATTTTTGAACCGGCAACATAAGGATTATTATCTCTTACAGTTATTCTGAAGTTTAATGTTCTTGAAACTGAACTTAACGCTTCTATGTTTGCACCGGCATCACCACCAGGCAATGGCGGGGTTACATTTAAACCCGAAAGTATTGTTGATAATTTTGGAAATGTTCTTGTTCCGGATACTGTTGCCGGAAATGATAACCAGTTAGGGCCACTTGCCTTAGTTGGCGATGCAACACTGTTTGTTCCGGATACTGTTGAATTATCATTTTGTTCCCAACAATAAGTTAATGGATCGTTCTCAGGATCTGTTGCAGAACCTGTGAGTGCAAACGGCGTACTGATTGGTATTGTATAATTGCTGACTGCCGCAACAACAGGGGCATGGTTAGCTGTCATAGCAACACTTACAGGACAGGTTTTAGTTGCCAGATTAGCCTGTATTTGCGCAATGGTAGCCTCATGAAAGATATCAATAGAATGTGGTGCTACATCCTGGGATGTAATTCCTGCATAACCCATAATGGTAATGCCCGAACCAACTTCTTTATTTACACCTGTTCCTTCAAGCGACATGGAGAAAGTGTGATTGCCTCCCAATTGATGCCCTACTTCATGCGCTACATAATCTATATCAAAATTATCTCCCTGTGGAATTCCATCTGCCGGCGAAGTGATACCGCTTCCCTTTGAACCATTCACACATACGCAACCAATACAACCTGCGTTTCCACCACCACCTGAAGCACCGAACATATGGCCTATGTCATAATTTGCTTCGCCAATAACTGAAGTTAAAGTTGATTGCAATTGTGCGTTCCATTGACTTAAAGTAGTTGAATAAGGATCTGTTGCCGGATTATAATAAATAACTGATGTTGTGTTTGCAATAAGATTAAGGTGTAGTGCCAGGTCTTTTTCATAACATCCGTTACATCGGGTAAGCGTGGCGTTATAAGCAGCTAATACCAAAGCTACCTGGGCCGAACTGGTTGCTCCAAAAAAGTTAGCATATTCTCCGTTACAGGACTGAGCCAGGCGCATGGTCTTTAATTGTCCAGTTGAACTTCCGGATAAATCCGTATTTATAATTTTTGAATTAATAACAGCAGCCATTTGCTTTTCATCTGTTGTACAGGTCCAGGGCAATTTTCCTTTTTCTCTATGAGAACTGTATACTGCATAAATAGTATGGTCCTTGGAATAGGGTTCAATAAATTCATTTTGTTTATCGGTTCTGAAGACCATGGTTTGTATTCCCTGCGGAGAAATGCTCAATTTTAAAGTAGCATACTTATCTGTAATGCCTTTGCCCGAATAAGCCCTGATCTCAGGAAATTTTGCCTGCAGATCCGGTTCAAAATTTGACGCTTCATAAACCTCAAACTGTTCAAAATTACCAGCAGCATTGGGAATGGAAATAACCGTAGAATGATTTGAAGAACCTTTGTCAACAATAGAAAATAATTCCTGTCTTAAAGGTTCAACATGTAAATTAAATAATTTGAAAGCTGCAGGATAAGACAGTCTTGCAACAGCTTTGTCTGTTATAATAGAACTGAGGTTATCCTTGTTCACAGACCAGAATTTGTCTGTTTGTGAAAAACCTAAAGTAGTAATCAATGCTGACACCAGTGCCAGTAGTAAAACTTTTTTCATGTTTTTTAAATTTAATTTGTGTTAAGTTATTTATTGTTTTCAAAACTGCCAAAAAAATAAAAAGCGATTAGTTCTTAAAACTAATTTAAATACAGGGATCAATTAAAAGAAAAAATGTTTCTGATATATTCATGATATCGGAATTTTAAAAACAATCAGTAAATGGTAAATGTAGTCTGATTCGTTATCAGCAGCAATAGTATTACTACTGATTTAAAAAGTTTTTATACTTAGCTATCTTACTAAAAAAACAGTAACCCAATTTTTCAGCTTTAATTAATTTACTGCTTACAGAATGTTTAAAGCCAGGTTGGCTTCGTTGATCTTTTCCATTGGGTTCATAATATAAGTGAGCACTGAATTGTCATGTAATACCTCCACTACCCGAAAGCCACGATACGCAGTGCCCCAGTTACCGCCAAAATGTGCATCAAAAATAAAAGGGATATTATTTTTTAATTTTATTCCTTCCTCATCATGATCATGCCCGTTAAAAACGGCCCGGATATTTTTATGCTTTGCAAATAAATCAAATAACGCCGGACAATCAACCGCATGTTTGGTTTGTTTACCCGGATTGATATGTATGAAAATAAAAATATTCTTTTGGTTTTTATGCGCTTCCAGTTTTTCGGTAAACCAAGGCACATCCGGACAAAGATAGGTACCCCGTTCATTTGAAGTAGTACCAATTAAAAATGAGTTTTTGCCAATGTTGAAATCATAATTTACGGGCATATTCCAGATGGCCTGCCATTCTTCAGCAGATGCATGATCATGATTCCCCTGGCTCACATAATATTTCATAGCCAGGTTATCGAGGGCTTTTTTTGCCGCAGGGAAAAAACGTTTATCATCATGAATAATATCACCGTTTATTACACAAAAGCTTAACGGGCTGGCGGCATGGGTAGTATTGATACGATCAACAAGAGTAGCAAAATAATTTTCAAACCCCGTATCCGGCTGCCCATAGTGGCCATCGGAAGCTACTGCAAAACGCAACTTTACTTTTTTATTTTCTTCATCAAGTAAAAAATTATCCGCTTTTACAATTTTACCGGTTGCCAGTAAAAGAAAAGCAGGTGCCGCTATGCATATAAATTCTTTTCTTTTCATGATTATTTATTTATTCGTATCCGTTTTTAAAAATGATCTCCTGTCCCGGAAAAGTTTTCATTGAAATAATATGATCAGCTTCAATTTCAATATTACTTCGTTTAATACCTTTTTCAATAAATGTTTTAAAAGGAAGTTTTATTCTTAACAACCCGCCTGCGGTACTTTGTATTGTAACCCCGGTTACAACGCCGTTTTCTTTTGCTGATGAAATTAAAAATGCCCCTTCTGTCCGTAAGGTATTAAAAGAAACATCTTTCCAGTGTAACGGCGCAGCCGGGAATATTTCAATATAACCTTTATGACTCTGTAATAATAATTCATGAACGCCCTGTGCAAAAGCAAAATTCCCTTCCAGGGTAAAAGGCCTGTATGTAAAGTTTGAATACTGCCCTCCTTTCTGATCACCATTTAAATGGAAACTGTTTACAGAACAAAAATTAGCAGCAAATTTTTGTAACATACTTACAGCACTATCAGCATGCTGAGCCCTGGCATAAATACAGGCTGCCCAGCTGAATGAGTAACCTGTCCATTGCCTTGTTCCTTTTTTTTCCAACCAGCGAAGTGATCTGTCAATCATATCTTTTTCCTGAGGGTCTTCAACATTTATAATTCCCAATGGGTGAACAGCCATTAAATGTGCATGGTGTCGATGTGACTCATCAAGGTTTTGTTCAGGGGCAATGGTAAGTCCCGTTTCGTTTACATTAAAATCAGGAAACATAGCTGCATCCTGGATAATCTCACGCGGATTTCTGCCGGATGCCCGGTATAAAACCTCATTATATTTTTTATACAAAAACTGAATAAGGGCAAGATCATAATTACTGTAATTTGTAAACCACGCATTGATACTGTTATCATGATACTCCGGGCTTGAACTTAGCGGAATAAAATATTTATGCGTTGCAGGATCCAGCTTCCTGATCTTAAGGAAATAATTTTCCACATCAGCAAAATAGGGCCGGCATTTTTCTTTTAAAAATTTTTTATCCATACTGTATTTCCACTGCCAGTAAAAATGCTGAGCCAGCCACGCTGCCGTTGTAGGGCCCATCGAATACTGGATCCATCCACCCATCGGCTTGCCACTAATGGTGGTAACGCCCGGTACATTCAGGCCATCAACACCAAAGTATTGTTTTGTCCAGCGTTTATTTTCTTCTTTAACTTTCCATAACCAATGGGTAAAAGATGCTGTTAAGTCAAGATGATTTGCAGTATAGCCTGGCCAGTAACTGAGTTGGGTATTCAGGTCATGATGCAGATCTCCTTTCCAGGGTGGCAGGTTACCATTATCTGCGGTCCAGATGGCCTGCAATGAAATAGGCGGTGTATTGGTTCTGGCCACACAGCCAAACTTATACATATCCAGGTAATATTGACGCTCCAGTAATTTATCCGGCAATGATACAGACGAGCGGCTCCAGTAATCATTCCACCATGCAATGTGTGAGGGCCAGTCAGTTGATTCTTTTACATTTGCATTTAGTTCGGGCAGAACAGCAGGTTTATTATTAGTTATGGTCCATTGGCCAATTATTTTATTTCCGGGTGACTTTTGCCAGCGGATCAAAACCTCGTAATAATTATTATTCCAGGTGGGTTGATGATAGCGAATGACGCCTGCAGATTTCCTGATCGCTCCTTTTTTATATCCCAACCTTTCCAATCCATGTCCTTCTACACTGCTTCCGATGGTTCCGGTTTTACCTGAATTATAATTGGGGATCATCAGTTCCGGTATCATTTCTATATTGATATGCTCAAACCCAAAATAACCAACCTGGTTTACAGCATGTATATAATTATTAAAGACAATCCCATTATCAAATTTGATCACACTTAACCCGGTTTTAATATCCAGCACATTTGAAACAACCTTACCCAATTTATTTAAATTAAACTCAATGGCCGCACCGGGTATTTTTGTTGGCGCTGCATATTTTTCATAAGGCTCATCCCCAATCTTTTGTACAGAGTCATACTGGTTCAGCTTTACTTTTTCAACCACCCAGCTAAATTTTAACTGATCAATATCCGGCATGGGCCTGTCATCCCAAAGATCAACCCTGTCTAATGACAATCGCAGTTTATCGCCTTTCTGCCAAATCAATGCGCCCAACCAGCCATTACCTAATGGGATACCCTCATCCCAGCGTTTTGTAAGTGAATCAAATTTTAAATGATGAGCCGGCCCGGGTTGTGCATAAAGTGAAAATGAGAATAGAATAGGTACTGCTATTAAATATAATCTCATAATAAATTTATTTCTTATTAAAAATGGGTGCTGTAAGCTCTGTTGTGTCGCCTGTTAAAAAAATCAGTTTATACCCGCCCGTATCAATATTTGTTATTGGAAAAATGGCTTTTAGCTTTTCCCATTCCCTGCCAGTAATAGCGGTATTAAAAATAAACAATTGCTGAAACTGTTTTAGATCTTTCAGCTGCTCAATGCCTTTAATAGAAATATTGGTACCGGTTATATTTAAATACTGCAATTGTGAAAGTGATTTTAATTGTCCGATCTCCCTGTCGGTTACTGCCGTCTTTTCCAGGTATAATTTTGTTAATGCAGATAATTTTGCAATAGCCGGAATATCAGCATCTGTAATTTTAGA
This sequence comes from Chitinophagaceae bacterium, assembly GCA_043747955.1. Classification (GTDB taxonomy): domain Bacteria; phylum Bacteroidota; class Bacteroidia; order Chitinophagales; family Chitinophagaceae; genus Ferruginibacter. Next base: position 13,999 of record JAYTOF010000338.1, on the reverse strand, counting down.
ATCGCTAAGCTTCAGCCATATGAGTTGTTTTTTAATTGCCCCGAGTAGCTTAAGATCATTTTCATTGATGGAATCTACGGCTATAAAATTGGCCGACAAATAATTACTGTTTTGTGCCACAGGAATAACAGCCACTCCCCTTTCCTTCAGTTTTTGAATAATGCTTTCAGCTGCTTTCTCCACGGGCGCAGCAGGAATATCTGAAATCTTATTTTCATTTTTTATTGTTCCCGATTGCAATGCCATCAAAACCGGTATTATTTTTTCAGTTTGCGGCAGATCTTTTACACGCTTGTGAAAATCTGCTCCATGGCTAACCCACCATTGCAGCAATTCAATATCCTGTTTTGTGAGTTGGGGTTTTTCTTTGGGGGGCATATGATCTTTTGCAAGAACAGAAAGTGAAATTCTTTCAATCATATGGCTCTCCTCAACACTACCGGGTATAATTATTTTACCATCTTTTCCCCCTTTCAAAATAAAAGCCGGTTCATCAAGACGCAACTTCCCTTTTTGTTTATTCGGTCCATGACAGCTGTAACACCTTGATTCAAGAAGGGGCTTTACCAAATCATTATACAAAACCGCTTCCTGAATATTGGGTATCGGTTTTCTGATGATGTCCGCACTATTATTACCAGATGTAAAGGCTTTGGTAAGATAATCTGAACCATGTGTAATGGAACCTCCTAAATGCCCGGTAATAATTACAAGCAACAGCATCAGTGCTATTACCCATTTTGCTGCTGAATTTTTTTTCTTATTCAATAACCAGGCAATTGCCGATACAACAGCCACTGCAATACCAAACCATTGATGGGTGTTGATCAAAGCTATATCGTACTCCCCATTCCTGGATAACAAAAAACCACTGATGCAGGAAGCAACCGCACCCAGCATACCCCAAAATAAACTAATGCCGATCGCAGGTTGAAGATCCGTATATTTTTCTTTTTTTATCAAAATCTGAAATAACCCGGCAAGCAATAAAATACCAATAGGTACATGAACCAGTACAGGATGAAAGCGCCCGATAAATTCCATGAATAATAAAAACATCTATAGTTTATTGATATCGTTTACGAAGTAATTGCATCATGTGAACATTGATGTTCCATTGATCGGATACCGGTTGTTTGGTGTAAGGCAGGGTGGGCATATAATCCGGAGGGCCAAACTCTGTTAAAAAAGTCATCCTTTCCCCTTTCTTCTTTTTTCTTTCCACTACTTTATCCCACCATTCAAAATGCTGTTGCACTGTCTTTTCCCATTCCGGGGCACGGGGATCATTAACCTGTGGCCCTTCTGCATGGCCAATACGTGCGTGAATATGATCTGTTCTTTCCAATGCAGCTCTACTGTTTCTTTCTGATTACCCAATAAGCTTTCGTGCACAGTACACCAATGCGAAATATCCATTGTTAACCGCAGTGCCGGATCTTTTTCAATAAACTGTTTTGTGATATGTGCGGCAAATAACATTCTGCCCCGGTGTGTTTCGTGACAGATTACAATCCCTGTCTCTTTTGCCAATGCCTGTGTATGTTCAATAAATTTTCTGTTTTCTTCAAAACTGAAATAATCCCTGCCTGAATGATTATTGATATAAAGCGGTGGTTGAATTTTTTGTGTTGCTGCAGCATCAATCATTTTTTTGAAATATTCCAAATGCTCAGCTGCATTGTTTTGCCAGCCACCGCAGAGAAAACCAATTTCCAGATCATGATCTTTGATGGCATTAAATATTTCATCCTGAACTTTTTTATTATCAGTGGGCCACCAAAGCTCTATTCCATCATACCCCTCTTTTTTTACTTTACTGCAAAAGGCATCCATCGATCCGTTAAAGCCCCAGTTGGTAGCCATTATTTTTAAAGAATAATCTTTATTTTTTGTGAAGGCAGGTGCTGCCGGCAATGAAAATGTTTCTAATGAAGCTAATAATACAGCAGCAGAACCAGCCGCTGTATTTTTTATAAAAGCCCTCCTGTTCTGTTCCATTATAAAATTTTTTATAAATAAATACTACTGCAATATTTCCGATATCACATTACCCCCCACATCTGTAAGCCGGAAAGGGCGCCCCTGAGATTCATAAGTAAATTTTTCATGATCAAATCCCAGCTGATTTAAAATAGTTGCCTGTATATCGAAAGCTTCCACTTTTCCATTTACAATACTGTATCCAATTTCATCGGTTACGCCATGAACAGTACCACCTTTTATTCCTCCCCCGGCCATCCACATACTAAAAGCTTCGGCATGATGATCCCTTCCTTTGAAAGGCATTTGTTTTCCTTCGCGGTTTTCCTGCATGGGTGTTCTGCCAAACTCTGCTCCCCAAACCAGCAATGTTTCATCCAGCATGCCTCTTTGTTTCAGATCGAGCAATAATGCGGTTACCGGCCGGTCAACTTTGCGGCATTTATTTACCAATCCAATATCCACTGCATTACCGGCAGAATCACCATGTGTATCCCAGCCCCAGTCGAACAGCTGTACAAACCGCACACCTTTCTCCACTAATTTTCGGGCTAACAAAACATTATTGGCAAAACTTGCTATGCCCGGTTCTGTCCCATACATTTCATGAATGTATGCAGGTTCATCATTTATATTCATTACTTCAGGCACTGATATCTGCATTTTATAGGCCATCTCATATTGTGCTATGCGGGAAAGGATTTCGGGATCCTTATACTCTTCATATTGTTCCTGGTTTACTTTATTGATGGCATCAATGGATGCTTTACGGATATCGCGGCTCATCCCATCGGGATCTTTAATAAACAATACCGGGTCACCTTCGCTCCGGCATTGAACACCCTGGTAAACACTGGGTAAAAACCCGCTACCCCATACACTTTTACCTGCATCGGGATTATTACCACCGGAGGTGAGCACCACAAAACCGGGTAAATTTTTATTTTCAGTGCCTAATCCATATGTCACCCACGAACCAATACTTGGTCTTCCTAATCTTGCCGAACCGGTATGCATTAATAATTGTGCAGGGGCATGGTTAAACTGGTCGGTAGTTACTGCATTTAATAAAGCGATATCATCAACCACCGAAGATAAATGTGGCAGGTATTCAGATAACCACATTCCACTTTGCCCATACTGTTTAAAAGAAGCCTGTGGCCCCAGCATTTTTGGCACGCCCCTAATGAACGCAAATTTTTTCCCTTCCAACAATGATGGCGGACAATCCTGTCCATCCATTTTAGCAAGTTCGGGTTTGTAACTGAATAATTCCAGCTGTGATGGTGCACCCGCCATGTGTATATAAATTACGGATTTTGCTTTTCCCGGAAACATGGGAATTTTTGGCGCCAGCGGATTAGCTGCATCAAATAAATTATTAGATACCGGTACCGGGCTATTGCAGCTTCCTAATACTGAACCCAATGCCAATGCACCTAACCCCATGGCACTTTCTTTTAAAAAATGCCTGCGGGTATAATGATGCATCACCCTTTGTTCGGCTTCTTTTAACAACCGGCGGTCATTTAATTCCTTTTGTGTCATACCTGATTTTTATATAGCCTCTTCAGAATTTTCTATATTGAAACGGTCTGTTTTTAAAATCCTTCTCATTAATTCTTATTCACCCATTCATCTAAATTAAACAGGGCATTTGCCACTACTACCAATGCCGCATTTTGAGGATTTGTATTTTTACCCGGCGCCCCCATCATCAGGCAGGCGGCATCCTCATTTTTTTTAAATTTATCAACAGATGCCTCATAAAGTTCAACCAATGCCTGTAACCTTGCAGCTGTAACAGGTTTGTAGAACATCAGTTCATATCCTTTCTTAATCTGATTTTTACTGTCGTTTCCTCCTTTATCCTGCATGCACCCGGCAAAACTTCTTGCCATCATTAAAAATGAAGAATCATTTAATGTATTTAAAGCCTGTAATGGTGTGTTGGTTCGTATTCTCCGGGTAACACATACTTCCCTCGCAGCACCGTCAAATGTTATCATAGCGGGATATGGTGCAGTTCTTTTCAGATAAGTATATAAGGCCCTTCTATGCTGATCGCCATCCTTACTCATTATCCAGCTATCGTCATTGTAGGGGGAACGCCATATTCCATCAGGTTGAAAAGGCATTACACTTTTACCATACCTTTTTTTGTTTAATAAATTACTCACTGCCAAGGCCTGGTCTCTTAATTGTTCTGAAGTCAATCTTATCCTGGGTCCCCGTGCATAAAATTTATTATAAGGATCTTTCTGTTGTAATTTTTCATTGGTTTTAGAATCCTGCCGGTAAGTTGCGGACATTACTATTTCTTTCAACAACTTTTTGATACTCCAGTTATAATCATTCATAAATTTCCAGGACAGGTGATCGAGCAACTCTTTATGTGTTGGTGAAATTCCCTGTGTACCAAAGTCTTCTAAAGATTCAACCAATCCATAACCAAATAATTGTTCCCATAAACGGTTTACCAGGGTCCTGGCTACTAAAGGATTTTTTTTATCTGCCAGCCACATAGCTAGTCCGAGCCTGTTTTTTGGAGCATCAACCGGCATTGCATTTAAAATATGCGGAACCCCAGGTAACACTTCTTCACCTTTCTGAAGCCAGCTTCCTCTTTCAAAAACATTTGATTTCCGAAACTGTTCCCGGTTATTCTCTTCCATTACCGGTGTTGTTTCCACAGCGGCATGCATTAAGTCAAAAAAATGTTTATATGCCGTATCAAATCCAGGTTTTCCTTTTCCCGGAAATTTTTCGCCAAACTGAAACCATTCAAATAAAACTCCCCGTTCATCTGCTGTTTTTATTTGCGGACTGAAATACTTAAAATATAAATTACGTTTTCCTAAAACAGGTGAAATATCAGTAACGGCAACTTTCCATTCTTCCTTTGTATTGGCAAGCGGTACTTCTTTTAATAATTTTCCGTTCAGGCTGTCCAGGTAAATAAACCACTTACCCCCATTGTAATTGGACTTATACCTGTACAAGATCTGATCCTTTTTATCCAACACCACATCTTTTAACCTGCAGGTGCCCTTGTTTCTCAATCCTGCATACCAACTGCTGATCAATGCGGCATTTACAAACTGATCACACAATAAAGAATTGATTGTCGGCTGCCATGTTTTCAGAAACCTGTAATACTCCTTACTTTTTTGTTCCGATACATTTTGCCTGAACCACCCGGTTAATTGCATTAACTTAATACTGTCCTCACTTTTATACTGACGCAATAACGGGTACTCTGCCTGTGTATCTTCGTCTCTTGTATTATTAAAAAAAGCTAAAAACTTATAATACTCATTGTGCTTAAAAGGATCGTAAGGATGGCTGTGGCATTGAACACAATTGAAAGTAGTGCCCATTAATACGCTCCAGGTAGTATTCACCCTGTCAATCACTGCTGCCGTTCTGTATTCTTCATTTTCAGTACCACCTTCATCATTGGTCATGGTATTGCGGTGAAATGCGGTGGCTATAAAGGTTGCATCATCAGGGTCGGGCAGTAAGTCACCTGCAATTTGCTCCGTTAAAAATTTATCATAAGGCATATCTTCATTAAAAGCATTGATCACCCAATCGCGGTACTTCCAGATGGAACGGCGACGATCTGCTTCATATCCTCTTGTATCAGCAAATCGGGCAAGATCGAGCCAGAGTGATGTCCATTTTTCTGCATAGTCAGGAGAAGCCAGTAAAGAATCTACCAATTGTTCATAAGCTTTATCCGTATTAACATTCAAATATTTATTTACAATATTATTTTCAGGAGGTAAACCGATCAGGTCAAGACTAACTCTTCTGAGGAGGGTCGCTTTATCGGCTTCTTCCGAAAGATCCAGGCCCTCTTTTTTCAATTTTTGATAGATGAACTGGTCGATATCATTTTTTATCCGGCCGTTTTTATATTCAGGAACCTCTTCCTGCTTAACTGGGATATAGGCCCAATGCACTCCCCATTGAGCTCCTTCCTTAATCCATTGTCTTAAAATTTTTATTTCGCTTTTGGAGAGAGGTTCGTGCCTGTAAGGCATTCTTTCTTCCGGATCTGTTTCAGTAATCCGGCGGATCAATTCACTTTCATCCGGTTTGCCTGGTATAATGGCAGGCCTTCCTGATTCTGTATTACCCAGTGCTTCTTCACGAAATAACAAGCTGAATCCTGCCTTTTGTTTTACACCTCCATGGCAGGCGATACATTTCTTATTAAAGATCGGTTTTACCTGTGTGCTATAATCTATTTTCGGTTTGGGGAAAGCAAAATAAGCGGCAGCAGCTACCAACGAAATGAGTATCGCAACCAGTAACCCTTTTTTTGAAAAAAGAAAATTCATATAACAATTATCTGCTTAAAGATAAGTTTATTCCTGTTCGTTTTATTCAATTACTGACCTGGTAAAACTATACTGTTCGCGAACAAATGTTATGCTTTACCTAAAAAATTCCATCTTAAATAATAAGATAAAAAAGAAAATATTATTTTTTTCATTTACTTAAAACCGATTTTATTACAGGCGAAACGGGATGACCGGCTTTAAAAGTGTAATGCATTAAATGAGCAATTGTTTGTGCCAGCTGATCCTGGTATAACTGCATGCTGGATTTCACTTCCCCCAAATTAATAATTTCAGGTCCCATTACTGCCAGCCAGATCTCATCAGCGCCTTTGATACCGGAACCATGACTTGTCCATTCTTCTTTGTTTGTGTCTCCTCTTCCATGGTCAGTTGTAATAACTATCGCTGTTTTATTTTTATACTGCGGGTGAGACTGCACAAAATCCCAGATCTGTTTTATCCAGGTATCCACCTGTTTTGCGGCATCCAGGTAAAAACGGTATTTACCGCTATGCGCCCATTCATCTGTTTCGCCATAGGCAATGTATAATACTTTTGGTTTTTTAATTTTCAGATGTTCCAATGCGGCATAATGCGTAAATACATCAAAACATTCTTCTTCACCCCAGGGACGCTGTGAATCTTTCCGCATGGCATTAATTAATTTTTCATTGGCTGTAGGGTTACTGCCACCGGTTGGTTGAAAAGCATTGACAACAGGAATACCACTCCGATCCTCATTCAATATTCTGTCAAAAGCATACCAGGCCCCAAAGGCAGCTACGCTGCCTTTAAGTTTTTGCTGCTGATTTAAAAATTCAAGAACGGTAACATGAGGATTGGGTGGAAAATCATTCGAATTTATAGCCGTATCTGCATAGCCTGTCATCATTTCGCTATAGCCGGGATAACTGAACCGGTAAGGGTTTGCGTTGTTTATTTTATTTCCAAGATCCCTGTTACCGTAAATCTGCCCTTTTTCCTGAACGGTACTCCAGAAAAAAGGCATCAGCTTTTTTCTTCTTTCAGCTTCAGTTGCAGCCCAATAAGCAGTATACAGGTAACTGCTGTCATCCTGGTTAAATTTCGGGTTATTGGCAAGTGCCGGGTCCATGCCTTTAAAAAGATCCTGCCAGCGTAGGCCGTCTGTTGTAATGATGATGATGTTCTCAATTTTTTGGGCCTGTAATGAACCTGTAGCCAACAGGGATAAAATAAAAAAATATTTTTTCAATATTAAAATGAATTTATTAATGAAATAGATCTGATGCCGGAAGTTCTGTTTTTTTACCGCCTTCTGCCTGCACTGAAACTTTTAATGCATTTCCTCCACCGCTGTCAAAGTATACAACTTTAATTTTATGAAAACCTTTTTTCAGTGCCGCTTTACCCGATTTTTCAACATTACCATGATCACCGTCATTGTTAACTATCTCTTCCCCATCAATAAAAAGTTTACTGCCGTCATCAGAATCTGTAAAGAAAGTATGAACAGCATCATTGTTTATTTTAATAAATCCATTAAATTCAAATGCAAATTTATCCTGTCTTTGTTTTTTAGCAACCGATATTATATTGGTGACCCCCGATAATTTTTCTGTTGAGTTGACTGAACTCAAATCAACAGCACCCGATGGCTCAAAATATTTATACTGTATACCCGGTTTAATACCGGAAACAACTACTGCTTTCATCCATTTATATATTTTTATATCTGAAGAAACCACACTGCTGTTAATAAGTCCGCTGATATTATCTGGTGTGCTTACAAATCCGGCGGTTTCAATTGCAATCATTTTTATTACAGCAGATCTTTCCAGAACAAACGGCCCTTTGTATTTTACTGAATTTCTGCCGGGTTCAGTACCGTCAGTTGTATAAAACAATGTAGTACCTGTTTCTGATTCCATACTTATTTCCGGCTTCAATGAGCCCGGTTTATAATCGATATTAATTTTAGGTTTTGAAACAAACCTTCCATAATGCTCAATTTTTATGGTATAGGCATAAGGCGCTTTTATTTTATTGGGATTGTATTCAGGTAAACTGATTTCAACGTCCTTACCTTTTTGCTGCCATACTAATTTTTCTTTTATTGACAGGAAACTGATATTTGTACCCGCCTGTAAAATCATGTCTTTCAGAACGATCTTTTTATTATCCGGATATTTGGGGAAGATGGCAAATAAGGAATTGTTGTTTTTATTATACGTATAAAAAACTTCTTTAACTGCATAACCCGGATCAGGATCAACAGTTAATTTCAACATTAGATCCCCGCCGGTTTTCCAATCATCTGCATCCTGTTCTTTTTTATAGATGAAATCCCTGCGGCCCTCACTCCATTGAAAAGCAGTTTGCCAGCGTGCGGTATTATAGATCGCTTCCCCGTTACTGTTTAACCAGTCTCCGATCTCCAGTAACCGTTCCTGCATGATGGGTGGAATTTTTCCGTGTTCATCAGGCCCGATATCCAGTAAAAAATTACCGCCCCTGCTTACTTTATCAATTAATGCAATTACGAGTGATTGGGTGGAATTATAATCCCAGGCATCTTCCTGCCTGTTATACCCGTAGCTATAGCCCATACCCCGGCTTTCTTCCCAGTCATGATCTGCAAAATCAAGGTCAGGCTGATATTCAGGTGTGTAAATACCAGCATGATTAAACCGTACCCCACCGCCCCAGCGGTCATTTACAACAATTTTATCTTTCACCGGGCTTTCATTATACAGCCAGGTTAAAAACTCCCGGCTCTTCCATGTTTCAGCAGGAGCATCCCAGTCGCCATCCGTCCAAAAAACATCAGGTTCATAATTATTGATCAGTTCCTTCATCTGCGGCCAAACATGTTCGGCAGCATATTTTTCAGGATTACTTTTCCACAAAGGATTGAACCATTCGTACAAAGAATAATACATACCTGCATGAACAGAAGTTTTTCTGACGGCTGTAAATAAATCACCGAGCAGGTCTCTTTTAGGGCCAACCTCCATCGAATTCCAGGGAAAGCCCCATGTTTTATTGGTTTCTTTATTGGGCCATAATGTAAATCCGTCATGATGTTTGGAAGTAAGTACAATATATTTTGCACCGGATTTTTCAAAGAGTTTTGCCCATTCATCCGGGTTAAATAATTCTGCTTTAAAATCATTTGCCAGATCATAATAGGTACGGTCACCGAATTTTGCTTTATGAAATTTTTGCCGGGCCGTATCTTTTGTTTGTAAACCCTGCTGATACCATTCAGCATAATTGCCCTTGGTACTCCAGCCCGGAACAGCATAAACACCCCAGTGAATGAATATCCCGAATTTAGAATCTTTAAACCATTGCGGGGTAGGGCGTTTATCAAGCGATTCCCAGCTGGGTTGGTAGGTTTGTGTATATGCAAATAATGGAAAAGTAAAAGCAAGTAGAACAGGGAATAGCCGCATGATTTAAATTATTATTTTAACAAAAAAAATTCCGGTTGTTTATAACCAAATTTCCATCGTACCATTAAACCTATTGGAATAAAAAGAGAAAAAACGGTATTCCTTTCGTTTATTTGATCAGTCTTACTGCAATATAAAAAGAAAACCGATGCATTACTATTTTATCCCTGCACCGTACCTTTGTGAGGAAAATTTAAAAGAAACAAATATAATAATATGGAATACAGGATTGAAAAAGATACCATGGGTGAAGTAAAAGTGCCTGCTGATGCTTATTACGGTGCACAAACCCAGCGCAGCATTGATAATTTTAAAATTGCCCGGGATATAAACAAAATGCCCAAAGAGATCATCAGGGCGTTTGCTTATTTAAAACATGCTGCTGCAATAACCAATAATGAGGCGGGTGTTTTAACAAAGAAAAAAGCTGACCTGATCGGTAAAGTATGTAAAGAGATCCTGGATGATAAACTGGTTGATTATTTTCCTTTAGTAGTTTGGCAAACCGGAAGCGGTACCCAGAGCAATATGAATGTAAATGAAGTGATCGCTTATCGTGCACATGTTTTACAGGGCGGTAAACTTACTGATAAAGAAAAATACCTGCACCCCAATGATGATGTTAATAAATCGCAGAGCAGTAACGACACTTTTCCGACTGCTATGCATATTGCGGCCTATAAAATTTTGATGGAAACAACTATACCAGGTATTACCAAACTGCGTAACACTTTAGATAAAAAAGCAAAAACATATAAGAAAGTGGTGAAGATCGGGCGCACACATTTTATGGATGCTACACCGTTAACAGTAGGACAGGTATTCAGTGGTTATGTTTCACAATTGGATCATGGATTGAAAGCCATTAAAAACACATTGGACCATTTAAGCGAACTGGCATTGGGTGGTACTGCTGTTGGTACAGGAATCAATACGCCGCCCGGATATGATGTGCAGGTTGCCAAACATATTGCCAAACTAACCAAACTGCCTTTTAAAACTGCTGAAAATAAGTTTGAAGCACTGGCTGCACATGATGCGATTGTGGAAGCACATGCAGCGTTAAAAGTGGTGGCAGTAAGCCTGATGAAGATTGCAAATGATATCCGCATGTTATCATCCGGACCCAGAAGTGGAATTGGAGAAATTTTTATTCCGGATAATGAACCGGGCTCTTCCATCATGCCGGGTAAAGTAAATCCTACGCAATGCGAGGCATTAACCATGATTGCTGCACAAGTGATGGGAAATGATGTAACCATCGGTATTGGCGGGAGCAATGGCCATTTTGAACTGAATGTTTTTAAACCGGTGATGATCTATAATTTTCTGCACAGTGCCAGGCTGATCGGTGATGGTTGCGTATCCTTTAATGACAGATGTGCAGTTGGGATTGAACCTATAAAAGAAAATATTAAAAAGCACCTGGATAATTCCCTGATGCTGGTTACTGCCTTAAATACAAAAATTGGTTATTATAAATCTGCAGAAATAGCACAAAAGGCACATAAAGAAGGAACTACTTTAAAACAAATGGCTGTAAAACTGGGCTATGTAACTGAAAAAGAATTTGACGCATGGGTAATACCGGCAAATATGGTAGGTAAAATTTAACCCATACAGGGACCAGGTAATTTTTAAATTCTCTTTTTTAAAGACCGGGGAGGATAAAAAAAAATATGAAAGAGGCCAGAATCCTGCATAATATAAAATGGCTGTCTTTTCAGAACAGCCATTTTATCAGAGCCAGTTATTTATAGTTTAATTATTTTTTCGATCTGCATTTCAACATCATAAGTATTGTACAGTTTAAATGTATAAATACCGGAGGGCAATGATAAAATATCTAATGAAAATTTATTGGTATAGGCTATTTTTTCCCGAACGATCTTTCCGGTCATATCATACAATTGTACCCGTAAAGGTTTACGCATTTCTTTTTTAGTTTCAATATTTAAAATATTAACAGCAGGATTAGGAAATATCCTTACCAGGTTTTTAACTATGCTATGATTTGTTGTGGAATCATAATTAAGTGCCAATACGGCTCCTGTATACGTGTATTCCATAATTGTACCTGCATCACGGGCTATATAAAATCTTAAACCATCGGGTGCTACCCTTATCCTTCTGATCCGGCTGCCATCTCCCCTGAAATAAGAAATGGTATCACCTGTTATAGCATCCCCGTTGGCATTTAATTTTAGCCGGTATACCAAATTCCTTTTTAATGGGGTAACTAATAATGATCTCGGCCAGCCCGGGATCACATTTTGTCCATAAAAATCAATACTGGAGCAGGCTATAGTTGGCCAATTGGCATTATTTCCTTCAGCCATCAGGGCTGCCATTCCCGAAGCAGGTGTTGTAAACAATGTAAAAATGGGTTCTTTATTTGTAGTTGGATTAGCATTACAGAAAGCCTGTTCATTAACATTAGTCGTTTGCCCGAGTTGATACCCGTTTACATTTCCATCACAATATCCCGACACTTTATCCCAACCGTAATTTTTACCGGGCAGAAGCATATTAATTTCGTCATCTGTTCTGTCCATATGTTCTGAACTGTACAGAATATTTGAACCATTTACATTTCCCCAGGTCAGGCCCTGTGGGTTACGGTGTCCTAAAGTATAAACATAGTCTTGCGGAGTTATTGAAGATGCATTATAAAATGGATTGTCATTGGGTACCCATTGATCTGCCCCGGCATCACCATCAGGTTCTGTATTTATCCGTAAAGATTTACCTTCCATCACGTTTATATTCTGTGCATTTTCGGTACGGGTAGAATTTAGAAACTGCCCTGCACCCATATCACCAACCGTATAGTACAGCCGGTATTGAGTATGTGAGGCATCTGCACCAGGTTCAATAACCGGACCTATTACCAGTCTCCCCGAATTATGATCACTGCTGCCCGGAATTGTATTCAAAATAATGACCGGATTTACCAATGCATTTCCAATATATTCAAAACGAACAATTTTTGTGGTGAAGATGCAACTGGTATTTGAACCCGGGCAACTGCCCCTGTTATAAACATATGCGGCATATACCCAGGGTTTGGCAGCCCGTACTGCAGGATCGGCAGAATATAAATTAGGATGAATTGCCAATCCCATCAATCCGCCCTGTGGCTGGGTTCCGCTGGTTGTAAAATTTATTGTACCATCAGTTGCACGCAAATCAACCAATTCAGATTTTACACCGTTACCAATATTAACCCTCTGTATTTTATAAGCGCTGTTTTCGGTAACCCATAATGAATCATTAGGCCCATAAAGAACTTCCCAGGCTTTATTAAATCCGGAAGCTATTGTTCTTTTATTGAAAGATTCGAACTGAGCGTTTACATTTTTACTACTTATTAAAAAGAAGAAAATACACAAAAATGTAAATAGACTTGCAAACGATTTTTTCATACCAGGCTTTTTTCTGAAACGTTTTAAAATAGTCACTCGAATATGAAAGCAAATATGATACCCGTTTTTATAAAAACGTAAAGTTAACAGGGAATATTATACCCTCAGGTTCAACAAGTAAAATTGCAGGAAACAGAACCCGCTTCTGTAATTACTACCAGTAAAACTACTATAATCAAATTTAAATTATACTATCTTTTATCAACAAAACAAGTAGTTTTCTGTATAAAAGCATTTTATAAAAGCTGATCCTGAGTATTTCAATTCATTTTAAAATAAAATACAATTTTAGCAAAATAACAAAACACATAAACCGTTGTATTACTAACAAACCCATGAATACAGCTTACGCGGCTTTAGAATTTCATTAATGTTTCTGAAGTTAAAAATATACACAGGTACTTACCCGGAATCAATGCAGTATTAACCCCTAAAGCTGTTGTTTAACATATACATTTTTAATACCGTAATTTTTAATATGAACATATTTAATATCCATATTCACCAATTAGCTTCAAAACTGGTTTCCTATGAAAACACATTTACCAAAAATTTTATTTATCAGTATCCTCGTTATACTAAGTCTGGCTAATAACCAGCAGGTATTTGCACAGCAGGTACAAACGGGAAAAAGTTACATCAATGTAACAAAAAATATTACGGGAGGTACATTTGAACCCGGTGACATCCTTGAGATAAGAGCTGCAATTGCAGTTGGAAACCCTGCAACCATAACCAGGGTCAGGTATAATGATACCATAAATTCCAATTTTACTTATATACCCGGCACCCTTAAAATTAT
>JAYTOF010000337.1:0-3651 GCA_043747955.1 Chitinophagaceae bacterium | reverse complement strand
GACATTGTTATTATTATTTTTTTTTATTGATTAGCAACTTTTCTGTCCTCCAATTCTTTTTTTATTCCTCTTGCTTTCTCTTCAGTTAAGTCATAATTCCTCATTACCCACATGGCTATCAAAGTTCCTAAAATTGGTATGCCGGAGAAAAACAGTCTTAACCCTGTTACAGCCCCTTCGGTCTGCGTAGCAGCACTTGTGTCAAAACCTACAGAAGACATAATAACTCCTGTTAATAAACCTGCAATAGCAAAACCAAATTTTACCATCCACCAGTAGATAGCTCCAAAAATTCCTTCTCTTCGTTTTCCGGATTCCAATTCATCCATATCGCAAACATCAGCCGTCATTGACATCATCATGGTAAATAAACTTCCGATACCAAAGGAAAAGAAAGGCAAGGCAAATAAAAACATATAGGGTTTGCCCGGAACAAAGAGAAACCAAAGCAAGATGTATCCGAAAATAGATATGCCCTGGCATATTAAAAAAGCTTTCTTCTTTTCTGTTTTTTTAGCAATCCAGGCAACAGTAGGAATTACCATAAATGTAGTAGCCAGTGCACCAACACTTCCAAAAAGTGTAGGCCATATACCTGCTTCTGCAGTATTGCCATTAAACAGATAGTAAACAACTATAAAAAAAGTAAACCCGGCAACAGTATTAAAGGCATTAAAAATCAGGAAAGTGGCAATACAAAGTTTTCTGAATGGTTTATTAACGAAAGCTTCTTTGAAACTAATTAAAATTTCCTTTAAACTTCCCCCGATTGTTTTATAAGTTAATGGCTTGAGGTTGGCATCAAATTTTGTTGACTTGCTTTTAATAAAGATGGCAGGCATCATCGCCAGTATCATACATGAAATACCCACCCAAACTGCCAGTGTTCTTGTTGCTGTATCTGCATTGGGAAACCATTTCGGGTCATACATCACTACCCAAAACCAGGGTGCAATCACCCAGGCCCACTGCCCGATCCATTGTGAAATGGCCATAATATTTGTCCGTTCATGGAAATCATCACTCATTTCATATCCCATAGCCACATAAGGAACGCTAAAAACTGAAAGACCCAGATAAAAAATAAACGACCAGATAAGAAAAAAAATAAAATTGTATTGAACCCCATTGTCCCTATACAATTGCCACATTATTATAAATGAAATACCCATAATAAGAGAACCAATAAATACATATTGCCTCCTTCTTCCCCATTTTGAACGGGTATTATCGGTAACAAAACCCATAATCGGGTCAAAAAATGCATCTACTATTCTTGGTGCAAAAAACAAAACACCCCACATCCATGCAGGAAATTTTAAATCCTCTACCAATACTACCATAAAAATTCCCAGGGCTGCCGGAAACATCTGGTTGGCTAACATACCTAAACCAAATGCAATTTTTTGCCCCATCGGAACAATCTCTTTGGTGTTTGAATTGTTATTTGACATATTTTTAAAGATTTGTGTTTTACAATTGTTTAATGAGATTTAATAATGATTGTTTGCAATGCTTTTGCATTGATTGAAATTGTTTTTATTTTATTGTTTAGTTTTATTTCCAGACTATGTTTTTCTGATGTTGGATTAAAAACTACTACCGCAATACTTCCATCCGGATTTTTTACAGCAGTAGCCAGCAGCTCTTTATGATTAATGGTACAACCGATTTTTACTGCCCCCGGCCTGATGAATTTGCTGAAATGCGCCATGGTATAATACAGGGGCGTAAAATAAACTTCATCTTTTTCCGGATCAACAATAACCGGTGCAACACACCAGTTTTTAAACCAGTTGGGCCCACCCTGTTTATCAAGAACCATATTCCAGTCAACCCAGCCATCTACCCAATTGTTCAAACAGCCAATGATATCTGCTGCATACCGGTTTACCGGTGCATATTTCGGATGCAGGTATTTATCTTTTTCACTTGCCCAATCCCAGCCCCAGTCGGTAGCTTCTTTTTTCCAATACCATTCATCATCGTTCCAATGCGGTATCTCCGAATCTACACAGGCTTCTGTTTGAATCAGGTATTTACCGGGTGCTTTTTTATGAGCATATTGTAATGCTTCCGGAAATACTTCATAGGTGCTTTCGTACCAGTGAATGGCAGTGCCGGCAAAATATCTGGATGTTTGCTCATTTTTATACATGGCATCAACCCATTCTTGTATGCCTGCCCTGTTTTGGTCGTACCCCAGTATTTTTACATGGCCTTTACCATTGGCTGCTAATAAGGGGCCCATATGGTTTTGTACAAATGCCGTCATTTCTTCAGGTGAAAAAAGCATACTCTCCCAGTTATTCCCGTTGCCATGAGGCTCATTCTCTACGGTTAACCCCCAGATATTTATACCTTCTTTTTTGTAAGCATCAATATATTTTGAAAAGTATAAGGCCCAGGTATCATTATATTCCGGTAACAGTTTTCCGCCAACCCATTTTTTGTTGTCTTTCATCCAGGGTGGAGCTGTCCAGGGTGATGCAATAATTTTAAACCCATCCTTAGAAATGGATTTGGCTTCCAGTATCATGGGTATCAGGTTGTTCTTTTTATCTTCCTCTATTGAAAAGCTTTCCAGTTTTTTATCGCCATCAACCATGGCATAGGCATATTGTTTTAAAGAAAAATCGCAGGAATTAATATGCGTTCGGGTTAAGGAGTAATTGGCACCGGCTTCACTAAAATAAGCATCCATAATCTTTTTACGGTTTGCCGGGCTTAAGCGGTAAAGCAGGTGCGCCGAAGATTCGGTAAAAGCACCTCCAAAGCCTGTAATGGTTTGAAATTTTTCTGCAGGATTGATGGTAACTGTTACCAGGCTTTCTGCGACAGAAAATGCAGTAATTCTTTTTAAGGAATTACCATTGGCAGAAGTTTCATAGACTTCAACATTCAAATCTTTTGTTACTTCAGTATTGATAAATGAAAAAGCCATAATAAACGGTATTACCAAAAGTTTAAATTTTCCCATTTCTTATTTATTATTTCTTACTACTTAAAACTTATTACTTTTTAATCAACAAAGCAGGCGTCTTAACATCCAGCCATAAACTATCTTCCCTTCCATTGTATGTTTTTGAAATGGGGCTGCCATTGCGGGTTAAGCCTTTAAAAGCTCCCTTGTCAACCATTTCCCAAATGGCATACTTGGCCTGGCCGTTTAAATTGATAAGGCCAAAATGATTTTCGGAGCCCAATGCATTTTTGTTGTCTTTCCATTGCTCATCAAAAGCCTCAAAATAAAAAAGAGAGATTTTTTCTTTATCAGCCCATGCATTCATCAGTTTATAATATGTTGCCGATTTGTATTCATCGGTTGCTTTTGAACCGGCATTGCCATACAATTCGCTGGCTGCAGTAGCCCAACCGGTTTCACCAATATGTATTGGTTTTTGTATGCCCAACGATTTCATATAATCTGAAACAGATTTATATTGTGCAATCGCATAATCTCTTGCCCTGATCATAGCGGCATCTATTTTCTCTTTTTCGGATAAGTTTTTTTCACTTTCCAAAATGCCCCAAAATGCAGGGTTATAATGCGTATCGTGCATGGGATAGGTGTGCATCGAAATATAATCAACGGCTTTGATCAGTTTATTCAGGTCCTCTACATGATATTCACTACTGCCTCCGCCCCAG
>JAYTOF010000336.1:0-2508 GCA_043747955.1 Chitinophagaceae bacterium | reverse complement strand
TGGAGACTTGTCCGAGTGGCTGAAGGAGCACGCTTGGAAAGCGTGTGTAGGGGTAACTCTACCGAGGGTTCGAATCCCTCAGTCTCCGCTTCACCCTCCATAGCCCTGTCTGCCGTCAGGCAGGTTTAGCGACGGAAGGTTTTGCTTTTAAAGAAAGTGTTTATTCCAATACTTTTTCCATAGCTGTACTGCGTGAGCCTTTTATCAAAATCTGGCTATGAACAAAATTTTTGTTTTTGTACCATGCTGCAGTTTGTAATGAGTTTTCAAAAAAGGAGAAGGAATGCGATACTTTATTAAAATCACCGCCAACCAAAACCACATCTTTCCATTTGTATTTATTTATCAGGTTAATTAAATTTTGATGCTCATAAAGACTTTCAGAACCTAATTCCATCATGCCACCCAAAATAAGTACTTTATCAATCCCTTCCATCTTTGCAAAATTTTCTATTGCCGCTTTCATGCTGGTTGGATTTGCATTATAAGCATCTAAAATAATTTTATTACCATCTTTTTCTATTAACTGCGACCGGCTGTTTGACGGGATATAATTTTCTAATGCCGATTTTATTTTATCATCGGGCACTTTAAAATATTTGCCAATGGCTACTGCCAGTAAAATATTGGGCAGGTTATACTCGCCCACTAAATTTGATTTAATAGTATTGATATTGGCTCCGGAGTTTATTGAAACTTCCAGTAACTCCAAACTGTTTTTTGCAATACCGGTAATATCGGCACTTTGCGTACCGTAAGTAATAATATTTGGAATTCCTTTGCTCATTTCCTTCAGGTAATCGTAATCCCACATTACAAAGGCTGTACCATGGTATTCTTTAAATAATTAAATAATTCACCTTTACCCTTACGAACACCTTCTTCGCCACCAAAGCCCTCTAAATGGGCTTTGCCGCAGTTTGTAATAAC
Source organism: Chitinophagaceae bacterium (assembly GCA_043747955.1). Classification (GTDB taxonomy): domain Bacteria; phylum Bacteroidota; class Bacteroidia; order Chitinophagales; family Chitinophagaceae; genus Ferruginibacter. Next base: position 1,578 of record JAYTOF010000336.1, on the reverse strand, counting down.
TCCATGAGTGGGCATAGTGTATGTGCAATAGGTTTCAATTTCTTTTTGATGATTGGCGCCCATTTCAATGATGGCAATTTCAGCATCGGCCTTTATTTTTAAAATGGTTAAAGGAATTCCGATATGATTATTGAGATTGCCTTCGGTAGTATATGTTTTATAAACAGTTGATAAAACGGCATGAATTAATTCTTTGGAAGTGGTTTTGCCATTACTGCCGGTTACAGCAATAAATGGTATTTGATTTCCGGCAGTTGATAAAATAAACTGCCTTCGGTGATGATGTGCCAGATCCTGTAAAGTCTTTAAAACATTGTTTACTCTTATAATTCTGTTATCTAGATTATTGGAATCTTCATCTACAACAGCGTAAGCAGCGCCTTTGTCCAATGCTTCATGTGCAAATTGATTGCCATTGAAGTTTGGACCTTTTAATGCAAAAAACAAGTCATCCTGTTTTACTTTTCTTGTATCAGTTTCAACAGTGGGGTAGCGCAGGTACAATTTATATAATTCAGGTATTTGCATGAGTCAAAATTAATGGAGAACGTTTATATCTGTGCATAAAAAAACCTCCCGGTAATTTATCGGGAGGTTTTTTTATATTATTTCAGAAAATCTATTTCTTTTTTTTCTTGCGTGAATTTTGTTTACGCTTGCCAAAAATATTACCATCTTTAAATCCTGGCCCTTCTGGTGGTCCAAGATAAGTTTGAGCACAACGGAAACCAACAGTACTGGCCGATTGGGTCTCCTGCATAAATCTGCGGGTGCCTGGCGATAACCAATATGGTCTGTCATTCCAGCTTCCACCTTTAATTACTCTTGATGAATCATTTATTAAAGAGGTAACACCGTATCCGTAAAAAACACCACTTGATGAATCTCCATCAAGATAGTTAATCACGTCATTTTTCTGATAATTTGCACGGTTCTTATCTTCTTCATCAGAGATATCAACTTTTTTCAGGCGTCCCATACTATCTCTTTCATATTCACCACCTGAATTTTTGTAATATTTTTGAAATTTATTACCCCGGAAGTAATTAAAATCTTCAGCATCTGTAGATGTCATAGGCCTGTACACATCACCTACCCACTCACTTACATTGCCACTCATATTGTATAAGCCAAATGCATTAGGATAAAAAGCTTTAATTGGTCCGGGTATAGCTGCACGGTCATTTAACCCACCGGCAATACCCATATTATCACCACCACCTCTTTTAAAGTTGGCCAAAAATTTACCCTGCCAGCTTCCACGGCGGTTATCACGTAAACCATTTGGGTTATTACTCCAGGAATATATCTGTTGGTTTGAAAACAATTCCTCACCCGATTTTTTTTCAGATTTACGGGGGCTGGGGTTTTGAGATAACATGCCATAAGCTGCATATTCCCATTCAGCTTCAGTCGGCAGCCTGTAACCCATATTCAGTATTCCGTCATCCATACGTACAGATGAACGGGGTTTGCCGTTAACGTCTTTTAAAGCAGATTTTTTTGGTTTATTTCTTCCCTGAATCATATCAGGTGCCATAAGATAGGTTTCGGTATTAAAAGAGCCATCAGCACCAG
>JAYTOF010000335.1:0-7935 GCA_043747955.1 Chitinophagaceae bacterium | reverse complement strand
CAAACAAAAAACTATTTTGTTTACAGAAAAACAGAATTCACTTATAGCATAAGGTTTAATACCGACTATACATTAAAATTATAATGTCAGCCTGAGCTTGTCGAAGGCGGGTTAATTAATATCACGGTTTAGACAAGCTCAACCTGACAAGTTTTAAAAGTATAGATTTAATATCTAATTAGTATAACTATAAAATCAAACCGATGAGAAAAAATAAAGCAGCTACTGCAATTGTTCATATAACTGAAGTAAATACATTTTTCTTCCATGCATTTGTTACAATAGTTTTATTATTGATGTCTGCTGGTACAAAGGCACAACCCTACCTGGATATTATTAACCTGAAATATACAAACAGTCCGAACACCGGTTTTATACATCAAAATAAAAATGATGTACAAATACAGTATTTCAGTTTAGGAACAAATCTTCCGGTGCAGTTTAAAAATAAGAAAGATGCCCTCATCTTCAGCCCTTTTTTCGAAACCTGGTCATCAAAGATCAAAAACGATAACCGGCAAAACTATTACAGTGCAGCGCTTCCTGTTTCAATTAACAAAACAATTCCGTATACCAAATGGGGTATTGTACTTACAGGCATTGTAAGAATGAATGATAGCAGCATCAATAAAAAAACAAAAGTCCAGGTTGGCGGGGCCTTCATTATACGCAATGTGCGAAATGAGCATCTCACCTGGAAACTGGGTATGTATATCAACAATGAATTATTTGGCCTGTTTGTTATACCCCTGGCAGGTATAGACTGGAAAATAAATGACCGGAACATACTGTTTGGTATATTGCCTGCCAATCTTACCTATGAGCATAAAATAAATGACCGTTTTTACTATGGTGCCAATTTCAGAACGTTTACCAACTCCTATGTAAAAACAAATGAGTATTGGCGGATCGATGAAAACCAGCTGGGCCTGTATCTTGATACTTACCTGAATAGAAGTTTTGTTTTAAATATGGAAGCAGGCCATTCTTTATTCAGAAAGATCAGGACCGGCGTAAAAGGCGTTTCAAAATATGAAGGCAATGTAAATGACAATTTTTATTTTAAAATTTCTTTTGCTTACAGGGTTCGTTTTGTAAAAAAATAGTTAACCATTTTTAAAAAGATAACATCATGAAAAAGATATTCATAATATTCAAATCATCATTCTTTCTTTCAGAAACAGGCAAGGCTTCGTTACTGTTCCTGATGCTTGTTATACCATTGATCCTAATAGCTTACCGTATAAAAAGTACAGAACCCAATATCGCCTATTTTCTGTTGTTGTTCTCAGGTTGGCTTACCTGGACGTTCATTGAATATTACAACCACCGTTTCAGGATGCATGGCAGCGGCGACCCTTCAAAAATTGTTGGATACAAAAGGCATATTTTACACCATCACCATCCTACTGATATCAGGATCACCGGTGTGCAAAGAGGTATTCTCTTTCTAGGAAATATAGCACTCATTATCCTCTGTATACTTTATAAAAACTGGATATTACTACTTACGGGGTTGTACACAGGTTTTGTGATTTATACGTTAATGCATTGGTTTCTTCACCGGAAGATGTCGGCCAGGTTCTTCCCTGAAGTACACCAATTTCATATTCATCACCATTGCAAACACCCGGATAAATGCTTTGGTGTTACCGTAACCTGGTGGGATCATATGTTAGATACCATTCCTCACCGGCAAAAAGAAATTACGGAAAGGATAAAAACATTTTATTACAAACCATAACAAGGCAGGTTTTGTTAAAACCCAACATGCAAATTATAAGAAAAGAGTAGCCGTAAAATTAAAATTATAATTGCCTTTGCTTCATCACTTCATACAAAATAATCCCTGTAGCCACTGAAACATTCAATGAATCAAAATCGCCGGTCATTGGTATTTGGAACTTGTCGTCACATATTTTTAATAGTGCAGGATAAATACCTTTTTCCTCCCCTCCCATTACAATGGCGCAGGGTTCTTTCATATTCAATTCAAAAACTTTTTTAGCCACCTTCATTTCGCTGGCATAAACTTTAATGCCATTCAGGTGCAGGTCATCAACCGTTTTCATTAAACTATTTACCCTGCATACAGCGATCTCTTCCAATGCACCGGCCGAAGTGAGTACAGCATCTTCATTTAATGCGCCAACACCTTTATCGGGTATGATGATGGCATGAACACCAAAACAAAAAGCGCTTCGGGCAATACCGCCAATGTTCCTAATATCTGTAACACCATCAAGAATAAGGAACAAAGGCACTTCACCTTTTTCCACCACAAAAGAGATCACATCCTGAAGATCCTGGTACTGTACCTTGGCGATCTGCGCCACACAACCTTCGTGGTTGCTTACATTGAAGTTGTTCAATTTTTCAACAGGTACTTTATTAATGGGTGTTTGTGTTTTTTCTGCCCATTTTTTTATTTCATCAATGGCTTCGCCATGCACAGTGGTCTGCAGGTAAATTCGTTCCAGTTGTTTACCGGTTTGCATGGCCTCGGTAACGGCCCTGCGTCCAATTACCAATGTATTTTTTTTAGGCCGATGTTGTTGCTGACGGAAATTTTTCACAATTAAAAATTAATCTTAAATGAACCAATTAAAAAACCATCCCGCCTGTAGCGGGATGGTTTTCACAAGTCTCCCCTTTGGAGGGAGATTTAGAGGGGACCTATTTCAATCCAAATACTTTTTTAACTTCCTTTACCGCATCTAATTTCTCCCAGGTAAACAATTCTACTTTCTTTTTGATGGTCTTGCCATCAGGTGAAGTGAAGGTCTTTTCAACTATCTTATTGGTTCGTCCCATGTGCCCGTATGCAGCCGTTTCGCTGTACATTGGGTTACGCAGTTTCAAGCGTTGCTCAATAAAGTAAGGACGCATATCAAAACAGGGCATTGCCATTACTTTTTTGGCAATATCACCATCTTTCATTTTAATTTTTGATGTTCCATAAGTAACCACATTGATACTGGTTGGCTGTGCAACACCAATGGCATATGATACCTGTACCAAAACTTCATCACATAAACCGGCGGCTACTAAATTCTTGGCAATATGGCGTGTTGCATAAGCAGCACTTCGGTCAACCTTACTGGGGTCTTTACCGCTGAAAGCACCACCTCCATGAGCACCTTTACCACCATAAGTATCCACAATAATTTTACGGCCCGTTAAGCCAGTATCGCCATGTGGCCCACCAATAACAAATTTACCGGTTGGGTTAATATGGTATTTTATTTTGTTGTTGAAAAGATGATTGTATTTGGGATATTTTGCTTTAACCCTCGGAATAACAATATTGATGATGTCTTTTTTAATTTTTGCCAGCATCTTTTCATCAACTGCAAAATCATCATGCTGGGTTGAAACAACAATTGCTTCTATTCTTACCGGCTGATTATTATCATCGTACTCTAAAGTAACCTGACTTTTTGCATCAGGCCGCAAATACTTAATCTGCTTATTTTCCCTGCGTATGGCTGCCATTTCAATTAATATATAATGTGCTAGGTCTAACGCCAATGGCATATAGTTGTCAGTTTCATTGGTTGCATAACCAAACATCATCCCCTGGTCGCCGGCACCCTGCTCTTCTTTTTTCTTACGGTCTACCCCCTGGTTTATATCAGCTGATTGCTCATGAATGGCAGACAGGATACCACAAGAGTTCGCTTCAAACATATAATCACTTACGGTGTACCCGATCTTACGGATAACCCCACGGGCAATTTCCTGTACATCCAGGTAGGCCTTGCTTTTAACTTCACCAGCCAAAATAACCTGCCCCGTAGTTACCAGTGTTTCGCAGGCAACTTTACTTTGGGGATCAAAAGCTAAAAAGTTATCAATTAATGCATCGCTGATCTGGTCAGCAACTTTATCAGGATGTCCTTCACTTACTGATTCGGATGTAAATAAATATGGCATATATATTTTTTAAGATTGCAAAGATAAGATTGTAGCAGTAAAACAACAAAGCCTCAATAAATTTTCTGAGGCTTTGTTGATCTGATTAAGATATATCGTTAAAGTACTGAATAAACAATCCTTAATTTCAGTTTATAATTAACATTACTGCCGCCTCCGATTTTTACACGGCCAGCAGCCAGGTTATTTCCATAAAGGATGGGCCTGGCTACATTTGTACTGATCCCCAATTGCGGATAATAAATTTCATAGGGTGCATATAACCGCATAATATAATTATAGTAACGGTGGGTTATTATATGCTGAACGTACCTGCTTATATTAATATTATAAAATTTATTGGGTGCACCAAATACATCAGTTCCGGCTCTTCTAAATCCACCGAAAGACAGGAAATCAATCTCACGTGGTAAATATCCAAATCCAGTCTTTGAATCCGGGTTATAGAAATCTCTTGGATTAAGATCAAAATAAAGCGGTTTCCAGTTATCAACGGTTCCGGTATCTTTCAGGTCAACATAAAGATAAGCTGGTGCTGATAATGCTTCATCAAGAAAGCTGTTATTGGGTATTTGTTGTATGATCAACTCGGCTCTGTGCACGATTCGGTTTGATAAAGTTGATAACCCCGGAATATTAAGATTGACATATGAACCAGGTGTAGTTTGTAAATAAAGCTCATCAGGCGCGGGAGAAGAAACAGGATAACCTGCCCGGTTTCTTATTATATTATTTGTGGTATTGGATGGTTCATTTCTTTCGGAGGGTATGCCTGAAGGATTTAGTATAAATGAACTGTAAACACTGTCTACTTTTCCCAGGTTTCGGCGGCGGTAATGAATTTCCAGTTTTGTAGATGTATCGGCAAGGTTAGTATACACTAATGCATTTCCAACTCCGTTAGCTATAACTGCAAGGCCATTATAGGCTACCCTGAAAAATGAATCGGTATTAAAAGCATGACCTGGAAATGAATCCCTGCTATATAACTGGGCAGCGAATACTGCTGAAAGTTTGATCCGTATCTGGTTAATACTGAAATTTCTGCCATTGGAATAGTGTACCGTATCTCCTAAACGGCGGATGTCAACATCAGTACTTCCAATGGAGGTACTGTAGGTATTGGGCTGATAATTCACCGTTTTAGCTATGTAAACAGAATCCCGGAATTTAGCGTCATTAACCTCCCTTACTTCAAGATGAAGTGGAACACTGCTATCGCCCCAAAAAGATTTGTATTTTAAACACAACACTACAGAATCAAGACCGGCACCAAAACCATTCAGCGTATCATTTGCATTACCCAGGTAATAGCGATAAAAGGTTGGCTTTAGCTGCATATAAATATTTGCCGTTGTTTTACCAAATAAGGGATCGTTATTAATTACCCCCAATGCATGGTCCTGTGTTCTTTCAATTAATGTGGTATCAGTAAATATGCCCTGTGAGGTAATGATATTAATAAGGGTATCAAACGTGTGAACATTATCAACAGCAGGTAACTCGTCACTGCCAATTGTAGTTGTATCCAGTTTGGTACAACCCCAGTTTAATAATAAAAATAATGCAGCAGTAAATACAGCTGTGGATAGAATACGTTTTTGCACAATAATAATTTTTTGAAATGCTGTTAGTTTTTCTACTTTGCAAGATCGGCATACAATTGCAAATAGTCTGTTAAATCAGATGTTGCATCATATTTTAATATTTTTTTACCTTTCACTTTTGCAAATTCATCAATCAGTTTTTTATCTACCTTTTCCGCACCAAATGTAATTGCATCTGCAAATGTGGCGCCACCCCGGAACATAGCCAGGTTGTTGTTATCCTTAAATGGCTCCAGCTCTTTTTTAGTGATATAATCGTTTATAGCCGCCATCTTTAAAAAATCTGCTCCCAGTTTCTCTTTAAAGGTAGTTTGGCCTATTGTATAGATTATTTTACTATTACTGAAAACAGGTTCTTTTTTGTAGGCATTTTTAATAAACATTGGTATCAAACCCGTCATCCAGCCGCTGCAATGAATGATATCAGGAGGCCAGCCAAATTTTTTAACGGTTTCCAGAGCGCCTTTACAAAACAAAACAGTTCTCAACCCGTTATCTTCAAACCATCTTTCTTTTTCATCATGAAAGATTGACTTACGTTTAAAATAATCATCATTATCTAAAAAATATATCTGCAGCCTCGCATTGGGTAAAGAAGCAACTTTTATTACCAGTGGATAATCATCATTATCAATTGAAACATTAATTCCGGATAAACGAACAACTTCATGTAAACGGTGTCTTCTTTCATTAATTACACCAAAACGAGGCATGATGCACCTAACTTCCATCCCGCTGTCATTCGATTTTACTGCCAGTTTGTTCACAATTTCTGCAAAATCTGTCAAATCCAGATATGGAGACATTTCGTTGGCAATGAATAAAATTCTTTTCTTTGTAGACATTTACGCTTAGTTTGTTGCTATAATAATTTTTAAACGGAGTGCAAAACTAAGCTATTTTTTTGGGAAATTCAGAATACACAGGCATTTGAAGCCTAATTACTGTTAATATGATTTTATTTAAGAAAGCAGGTGATATACATGATTACCTGCAGAAAGCTAAAAAACAGGGTAAAAGTATTGGCTTTATTCCAACAATGGGGGCGCTGCATCCGGGCCATATTTCTTTACTGAAAAACGCTAAAAAAAATGACCCTATTGTTGTTTGCAGCATTTTTATAAATCCTACCCAGTTTAACGATGCGAATGATTTTAACAAGTATCCTTCTACCCTGGAGAAAGATATTGATGAATTGGAAAAAGCGGGATGTGATATTTTATTTCTTCCATCAATCACTGAAATATATCCCGAAGGCACAAAAAACACAACACCCTATGATCTTGGTTATTTAGAAACGGTATTAGAAGGGAAATACAGGCCCGGGCATTTCCAGGGAGTATGCCAGGTTGTTCACCGTTTATTAAATATAATACCTGCCAGCAGGTTATATATCGGACAAAAAGATTACCAGCAATGTATGGTCATTAAAAAACTGGTTGAGCTTATTCATTTAAAAATCAGTATTACTATTTGCCCCACCCTGCGAGAACCCGATGGACTGGCTATGAGCAGCAGAAATATAAGGCTTACAGAAAGTGATAGAAAAAAAGCTTTAAAAATATATGAAACCTTATCCTTTATAAAAAAACAGCTGAAACCGGGTAATTTAATAACCTTAAAAGAAATGGCACTTAAAAATTTAATAGCCGAAGGCTTTACAGTAGATTATGTAGAGCTTGCCAATGCTGATACCCTGGAGCCAGTAAATGACTATGATGGTAAACCTGCCCTTGTTGCATTAGCTGCAGCATTTTTACATGATGTTCGTTTAATTGACAATATCCTTTTATAATTATTGGATTCATGCCTAACTGAATTTTCAAAACTTTTTTATTACAACAATTTTTCCCTTCGTAATTTGTAACTGAATATGTTTAAACGCTTCATTTCAATATTACAATACATTATTTTTTTAGGGGCAGGCATTTTTTTGGTTTGGTGGCAGTTAAAAGATATGACAGAAAATGAAAAACTGGAATTCGCCAATGCATTCAATCATACCAATTACTGGTTAATCATTCCAATAGTTTGTATGTCCCTGCTCAGCCATCTTATCCGTTCTATCAGGTGGAAATACCTGATGGAACCCCTGGGTTATAAACCATCACTGAAAAATGTTTTTTCTGGAGTAATGATCGGCTACCTGGCTAATTCAGCTGTGCCCCGGCTTGGAGAAATTTTAAGATGTACATTCCTGGCCCGGTACGAAAAATTAAATGTTGGAAAATTAGTTGGTACCATAATTATTGAACGCACTTTTGATTTCATTTGCTTCCTCATTTTTATTGGAATAACAATTTTGATTCAGATAGATCTGATCGGAGAATATGTTCAGGAAAAAATAATGAAGATCGGCGATACTGCCGGTATCCCTGTATGGGTTAATCTT
>JAYTOF010000334.1:0-3489 GCA_043747955.1 Chitinophagaceae bacterium | reverse complement strand
GAGCTGGGCATCTTTATTTGCAGATTATGATAATGATGGCGATAAAGATTTAATGGTTACAAATGGATTTTACCGTGACCTCGGCGATCTGGATTATATTCATTACCAGGCAAAGCTCAATAACCCGATGGGTAGTCAATCTGCAAAGAGGGCGGAAAAATTAAAGGCTGTAAAAGCATTGGCAAATATTCCTTTGCAGGATTATTTATTTGAAAATAACAATGACCTCACATTTACCAAACGCTCCACTGATTGGGGATTTAATGAACCCGGTTTTTCCAATGGTGCCTGTTATGCTGATTTGGATAATGACGGCGACCTTGAGTTAATCATTAATCAGTTTAACGGCAAAGCAAAAATATTTAAGAACAATGCAAATGAGTTATTGAAGAATAATTATCTCTCAATAAAATTAAAGGGCAAGCAGCCGAATAAAGATGCAATTGGCTCCAAAGTATATGTATTTACAAAAGGACAGATGCAAATGCAGGAATTAAATCCCTATCGTGGATATGAATCATCTATGGAGCCCGTATTGCATTTTGGTATTGGAAAAAATACTGTGGCCGACAGTATAAAAATTATTTGGCCCGGCGGGGAACAGCAAAAAGAAATTACAGTAAAAGCAAACCAGGTTATAAATATTGCATATGCAGCTACAACAAGGATTGACGATGCTGTTATGAAAAATAATTCTTCTTTCTTGTTTACAAACATCACCGGGAACAATGGATTAAACTATCATCATATTGAAAATGAATTTGTTGATTTTAAAATACAGCCGCTGTTGCCACACATGCACTCTAAGAACGGACCGGGCATAGCAACAGGCGATATAAACGGTGATGGCAGAGAGGATTTTTATATCGGCGCTGCATCAGGAAATAACGGGAGTTTTTTTATTCAAAACAGTAATGGAAATTTTTCTGAAAAAAAGTTGAAGAAAGATACTTTGTATGAAGATATGGGCGTATTGCTATTTGATGCAGATAATGATAACGACCTTGATTTGTATGTAGTGAGCGGTGGTTCAGAAAATACAGAAGGCACTGTAATGCAGCAGGACAGGTTGTATTTTAATAATGGCAAAGGAAATTTTACATATAAGCCAGAAGCATTGCCCGAAACAAAAGCCAGTGGCTCCTGTGTTGTGGCCTGCGATTATGATAAAGATGGTGATTTGGATTTATTTATTGGTGGAAGAGTGGTGCCGGGCAGTTACCCGTTGGCAGCGAAAAGTTATTTATTAAAGAATGATACTGGAAAATTTTCAGACGTTTCTGCAACCGAATTACCCCAGCGAGGGAAAATAGGAATGGTTACTTCTGCACTTTGGACAGATTATGATAATGATGGCTGGATTGACTTAATGCTGGTGGGAGAATTTATGCCCATTACATTTATAAAAAATGAAAATGGAAAACTTGCAATCAACTCACGAACTACAATTGATCATTCACAAGGCTGGTGGAACAGTATTGCTGCCGGCGATTTTGATGCGGATGGGGATATAGATTATATAGCAGGTAATTTAGGATTGAATAGCCGGCATAAAGCAAGTGCAGTGCATCCGCTTTGTATATATGCCAAGGACTTTGATAAAAATGGTCGAATAGACCCGGTAATGTGTTACTATGTTCAGGGGGAGAATTATATTTATCCTACCCGCGATGAGATGATTAAACAAATGAATGCCTTTCGCGGACGTTTTCAAACATATGAATCCTATGCAAAAGCAAGCTTTGCTACTTCTTTTACCGAAGAAGAATTAGCCGATGCATACGTTCTGAAAAGCCAATGTTTCGAAAGTAGTTATCTTGAAAATAAAGGCAACGGAATCTTTGAAAGAAAGATACTTCCGGCCCTCGCGCAAATGGCCCCGTTATTTGGTATGTTGAGCGGCGACTATAACAATGATGGACACCTGGATATACTGTTAACAGGAAATTCCTATTCCACAGAAGCATCTACTGGTTGGTATGATGCATTTACCGGATTATTATTATCCGGTAATGGGAAGGGAGATTTCAAACCAGTGCCGGGTACCATGTCTGGTTTTTTTGCAGATGGAGATGCTAAAGGGATGGCACAGGTAGTATTAGAAAATGGCAAAACGATAATTGTAAATGGAAACAATGCGGGGGTGGTAAAAACCTTCGCGGTAAATGCAGTAGCAGGAAAAAAAGTGAAAGTGAATTCAACAGATGCATATGCTATAATAACAAAAAAGGATGCAACCTCCTATAAGCAGGAATTTTATTTTGGTAATACCTATTTGTCTAACTCATCAAGAATAATGGTTGCGGGCAAGCATATAAAAAGCATTCAGATATTTGATAATACCGGCAATAAAAGAGAAATCTATTAGTAAGATGAAAAAAATACCTTATATATCTTGCATACTGATTATTGTTTTGTTTGGCTGCAAACAAAAAACGGATGAAGTAAGATTGGCGGCATTTTGTAAAAATCAATTAACGCAGTGGAACCGGAAACTGACGCGGGTAATTATTACTGATATTTTTACTCCACCTGTATGCAGCCGCATATATGCGTATTGTAATATTGCGGCGTATGAAGCTATGCGTGGTGCGGATACAGGCTACAAAACCTATGCGGGTATTTTGCACGATCTTACAGAAGTACCGCAGGTAAGCAGTGCCAATAAATGTTTTTATTCAATAGCTGGTATCATTGCCTTTAGTACAGCGGCGCAAAAACTGGTATTTAATAAAGAGGCTGTGGTGGATATGGAGAATGAATACCTGGGCCAATTGAAGACAATAGTAAATGATAATGATCTTGTTGATAAATCAGTAGCTTTTGGCAGACAGGTTGGTAATCATATTACCGATTGGGCCGCAAAAGATGGCTACCTGCAAAGAACGTCCAGGCCGGGTTATATTGTTAATAAACAGCCCGGCCGTTGGCAACCCACTCCGCCAGATTATATAGATGCGGTGGAACCAAACTGGAATACGGTACGAACCTTTGTGCTTGATTCAGCAACGCAATTCGTATCGCCTTCCCCCACAAAATTTGATACAGTCTCAGGGTCGCAATTTTATAAAGAAGCAATGGAAGTGTACAAGGCCGTTAACAGCAAACAGCATATTGATATAGCAAAGTTCTGGGATTGTAACCCGAATGTTTCAGTAACACAGGGGCATGTTATGTATTTTCAGCAGAAAATATCTCCGGGTGGTCATTGGATACATATTACGGCATCTGTAACCGAAAAAGAAAATTATGATGAACTGAAAAAAGCATCTGTACTCTCTAAAGTAGCTATTGCCATCGCCGATGCGTTTATCAGTTGCTGGAGTACGAAATATACCTACTCGTTGCTCAGGCCCGAAACCTATATAAATAAATATATTGATAAAGACTGGAAACCACTCTTGCAAACACCGGCATTCCCGGAGTATACCAGTGGTCATAGTGTGGCTTCTACAAGCGCTGCCGCTATGTTAACGCATTTGGTGGGCA
>JAYTOF010000333.1:0-2099 GCA_043747955.1 Chitinophagaceae bacterium | reverse complement strand
TTCTTCATCTGCGAAATCATTTTTTAATCTTTTAATCAGCGATCACATGTGTCCCACTTCATCAGGTAATTCATAAAAAGTGGGGTGGCGATAAACTTTGTCAATAGCCGGTTCGTACAGTTCTCCTGCTTCATCAGGATTTGAGGCGGTGATAAATTTACTTTCCACAACCCAAATGCTTACACCTTCCTGCCGCCGGGTATAAACATCCCGGGCGTTTTCGATAGCCATGGCAGCGTCGGTTGCATGCAGGCTGCCAACGTGTTTATGATCGAGGCCCTGTTTGCTGCGAACGAAGACTTCCCAGAGAGGCCAAGCCCCCCCACCCCCCAAGGGGGGATTTTTGGAGTCTTTCAATTCTGTACCTCCTGCACTGTCTTCAGGAATATCGCCGTAATAAAATTTTCTTAAAAAAAAGTTGTTCATAAATCAGTTTATTAAGCGAATTAAAGTTTATTGCTTTACTTCTATTTTATAAGAATCAAATCTTGCTGAATCGGCTGCTGCTTTTTCCTCAGTCCAGAATTTAAATAATTTCATAATGGTGGTTCCTGGCTTTACGGGCACCAGTACCAAATCTTTATTAATACTTCCTCCATCCATATCAGCAGGGCTGTTATCTGTGGTAATTATATCCGTCAGCCTGATAATATTCATACTGTCGCTTATTGCAAAGTTGGTAGATCTTTCATACGCACAACCACGACAGGTGCTTTCGTAAATTACCAGTGTGTCAGTAAGCTTAACAATATTTATCGTATCTGTTCTTAAAGCTATTCTATTATCAGTAACAACATCTTTTGGGTTATTGTTACAGCTTATAACAGCCATACTAACCAGTATAAAAAAAATTATTTTAATCATTATGCTGCCTGTGTTTTTAAGCTGTTCTTTTTTTCTGCATAAGCTATGGCTGCGTCTCTCACCCAGGCTCCTTCATCGTGTGCTTTGTTTCTTGCAGCCAGGCGTTGTTTATTGCAGGGGCCGTTTCCTTTTACTACATTCCAGAATTCATCCCAGTTTATTTCGCCAAAATCGTAATGCTTTCTGCCTTCGTTCCATTGTAGTTTATCGTCGGGCAACGTCATACCTAAAACTTTTACCTGCGCTGCGGCCATATCAATAAACTGCTGGCGAAGCTCATCATTGGTTTTTCTTTTTATTTTCCACTTCATGCTTTGGTCGCTGTTAGTGCTTTCACTGTCTTTTGGCCCAAACATCATCAGGCTTGGCCACCACCAGCGGTTAATGGCATCCTGGCACATAGCTTTTTGCTCATCGGTTCCCCTGCTTAAAACCAGCAGGCTTTCAAAGCCCTGGCGCTGGTGAAAACTTTCTTCTTTACAAATGCGTACCATGGCCCTTGCATAAGGCCCGTAACTGGTGCGGCATAGCATTACCTGGTTTAAAATGGCAGCACCATCAACCAGCCAGCCCACTGCACCCATATCGGCCCAGGTTAATGTTGGGTAATTAAAGATGGAAGAATATTTTGCTTTACCAATGTGCAGGTCGGCAATCATTTCATCACGGCTGCTGCCAAGGGTTTCGGCAGATGAATACAGGTATAAACCATGCCCGGCCTCGTCCTGTACTTTGGCAATAAGAATAGCTTTGCGTTTTAAAGATGGTGCCCTGCTTATCCAGTTGCCTTCGGGCAGCATACCCACAATTTCGCTGTGTGCATGCTGGCTTATCTGGCGGATATTTGTTTTGCGGTAAGCTTCCGGCATCCAATCCTTCGGCTCAATCTTTATTTCATTATCAATTTTATTCTGGAAAATTTTCTCAAGGTGTTGTATAGACATAATAAAAACTTTAGTCAGTAAAATTAATACAAAAAACTAACAGTTGTTAGTTAAAATTGGTAAAAACAGTATTACATGCAGTAGAATTTTTCATCACTAAATTAATAGGTTGCTGAGGCAATCATTTCATTATATTCATCCAGGGCTTCATTAAACAGTATGGTAAATTCGCTTTTGGTAATGGTTAGGTTTGCAAATTTTTGTACATTAATATTGGTTAATCCAAAAACCTGCTTTAGCAACATACCTACAATTTCGCTGTGTGCATGCTGGCTTATCTGGCGAATGTTA
>JAYTOF010000332.1:0-6206 GCA_043747955.1 Chitinophagaceae bacterium | reverse complement strand
CTGCAATCAAAAGGAGCCGTGAGTGAAGAGATCGTCTTACAAATGGCTAAAGGCGCATTACTCCATATTAAATCTGATTATGTGATTGCGGTTTCAGGTATAATGGGGCCTGATGGCGGTATGACTGATAAACCTGTAGGTACGGTTTGGGTAGCAATAGGCAATATAGAGAAGTTACAGGCTCAAAAATTATATTTTCGTTTCGACAGAATGCGGAATATACAGTTAACCGCCATCAATGCCTTGAATTTGCTGCGTAAATTTATACTGGCCGAAGCTTAGCCAGAGAAATAGAAGTTTAAACTGGAAATAATTACCTTTGGCACTTTAAATGAGTTGCCTGCCTTTTTACTGCCTTTTTTTGTGCAAGAGTACGACGCAACGAAGTATAACATAGGTATAACGCCGGTAACAAAATATTAAATACCTGCCTAACGTCTGGCAGGTTCAATTTTAAAATATTCACTACTTATGAGTTTAGTTGATTTAGTAATGCCAAAGCTGGGAGAAAGCATCATGGAAGCCACCATATTAAAATGGCACAAAAAACCGGGTGATGCTATTAAACAGGATGAGACCGTTTTAGACATTGCCACCGATAAAGTGGATAGTGAAGTTCCTTCAACAGCTGAAGGTGTACTTGAAGAAATTTTATTCAAAGAAAATGAAGTGGTTCCGATCGGTACTGTCATCGCTAAAATAAGGGTGGGTGCCAATGCAGCGGTTTCCGGCATTCAACCAACTCCTGCTCCAAAACCACATGAATACGAAGATGCAAAACTGGTAGAAGAAATTCCTCATCAACCCAAGGACAACAGACAACAAAGATCAGCCGGCTCTTCGTCGTCGGTGGTCAGTGGTCAGTCGTCAGATAATAAAATAAGATTTTATTCACCCCTCGTATTAAACATTGCTCAACAGGAAGGTATCAGTATGTCTGAGCTGGAAAATATTCCCGGCACCGGACAGGATGGAAGGGTTAGCAAGAAAGATATTTTAGCATACGTGGGAAACAAAGGTACAGGCAGGCAGCCCCAGGCCTCAAGCCAACAATCACAAACTGTTGTTGTAGCAGCACCCGGGCAACAAACAATTAACAATGAACAACCCTCATACCAACCGCCAACTGTCTTTACCGGCAATGTAGAAGTTATTGAAATGGACCGTATGCGTAAACTGATTGCAAAGCATATGGTAGATAGTAAACATACCTCTGCCCATGTTACCAGTTTTGCAGAATGTGATGTTACCAATTTAGTTTTGTGGAGAGAAAAAATAAAGAAAGAATTTGAAAAAAGAGAAGGTGAAAAAATTACCTATACACCTCTTTTTATTGAAGCCATTGTTAAGTGTATAAAAAAATACCCGTGGCTCAGCAGCAGTGTTGATGGCGATAAAATAATTATAAAGAAAGACCTCAACATTGGTATGGCTGCAGCTTTACCCAATGGCAATTTAATTGTGCCGGTTATTAAAAATGCCGACAGGTTGAATTTAGTTGGCCTCACCAAACAGGTTAATGAATTGGCAAATGCAGCACGTTCGGGCAAATTAAAACCCGATGATACAACCGGTGGTACATTCACTTTAACCAATGTGGGGACATTTGGAAGTATAATGGGTACGCCTATTATTAACCAGCCCCAGGTTGCTATCATGGCAGTTGGTGCCATTAAGAAAAGGCCGATGGTTATTGAAACACCACAGGGCGACAGTATTGCCATCCGTCATATGATGTATATCTCTTTAAGTTACGATCACCGTATCATTGATGGCGCTTTGGGTTCCACATTTTTAAATGCAGTTTCTAAAGAGCTTGAGAATTTTGATAGTAACAGGAGTATATAATTTTTGTAACCAAAAGTTGAATTATGATCTAACTTCCTTTCCGTTATAAAAGATAAATGATTAATAAAAAAAAGGCTTTTAAGATTCTGGTACCCGGTTTTATGATCCTTTTGGCTGAAGGGTAAATCCTTCCAGGAATTTAGTGGTAAAGTTTCCACTTATAAAATTTTCATCTCTCATTAATTGCTGATGAAAAGGAATTGTAGTTTTAACCCCTTCAATAATATATTCGCTCAATGCCCTGCTCATCGTATTTATAGCTTCTTCACGTGTTTGGGCAATTGAAATTAATTTTGCGATCATACTGTCATAATATGGAGGAATAACATAACCGGCATACACATGGCTGTCTACCCGCACACCATGTCCCCCGGGCTGGTGCAATACCGTAATTTTTCCGGGTGATGGACGAAAATCATTATAGGGATCTTCTGCATTGATACGGCACTCAATAGCATGCATTTGAGGAAAATATGCTTTTCCAACAATTTTTTCGCCGTTTGCTATTTTAATCTGCTCTTTTATCAAATCAAAATTTATCACTTCTTCGGTTACACAATGCTCCACCTGTATACGGGTGTTCATCTCCATAAAATAAAAATTACGGTGTTTATCCACCAAAAATTCAACGGTGCCCACACTTTCATAATTTATGGCTTGTGCAGCTTTAATGGCTGCATCTCCCATTCTTTTCCTCAGATCATCTGTCATAAAAGGCGACGGTGATTCTTCAACCAGCTTTTGATGACGGCGCTGTATAGAACAATCCCTTTCGCTCAGGTGGCAAATATTTCCATATTGATCGCCTGCTATCTGTATTTCTATATGGCGTGGCTCTTCCACAAATTTTTCCATATAAATGCCATCATTTTTAAAAGAAGCTGCTGCCTCAATTTTAGCATTTTCAAAAGCTTTTTCAATTTCCGATTCATTCCAAACTACCCGCATTCCCTTACCACCACCTCCTGCAGTTGCTTTTAAAATAACCGGGTAACCAACTTCTTTTGCAGAAGATTTTGCATGGTCTACACTTTCCAAAAGTCCATCCAAACCAGGTACAACAGGTACTCCGGCTTTTATCATGGTGTTTTTTGCAGTGATCTTATCCCCCATCGAATTGATCATATCCGGAGTGGGGCCAATGAATTTAATATTATGATCAGCACAAATTTTTGCAAACTTGGCATTCTCGGCTAAAAAACCATAACCCGGATGAATTGCATCTGCATTGGTAATTTCAGCTGCTGCCATAATATGAGCCATATTCAGGTAACTGTCAGTACTGGCAGGTTTACCAATACAAACTGCCTCATCAGCAAATTTTACATGAAGACTATCTTTATCAGCTGTTGAATATACCGCAACGGTTTTAATACCCATCTCCCTGCAGGTGCGAATGATACGAAGTGCAATTTCTCCACGGTTGGCTATTAATATCTTTTTAAACACACTAATTGAATTAAAAAATGAAAAATTGAAAATTAAAAAAACTGGTAAAGATTATATCACTACAGCTTTAATAATAAGTTATTTTTTTTAAGAAGGATCAACAAGGAATAAAGGCTGATCATACTCAACCGGGCTTGCATCTTCAACCAATACTTTTACTATTTTACCTTTTAGTTCACTTTCTATTTCATTAAAAAGTTTCATCGCTTCAATAATGCAAACCACTTTACCCGGTGTAACCTCATCACCAACACTGGCTAAAATGGGTTTCCCGGGTCCTGCCTGACGGTAAAAAGTACCGATCATCGGACTTTTAATAGTAATTAAATTATCCGCTTTGGGTTCCGCAACTGGTTTTGCAGCAACCGGGGCTGCAGCAACTGCTGCCGGTGATGGTGCTGCATAAGCAGGAACAGCATTACCGGCTATGATATGTTGAACAGGATCTTTTTTCTGTTTTACCGTAATTTTTACCCCTTCTTCTTCAATTGTTATTTCGCCAATATTGGTTTTATTAATGAGCTTTACTAACTCCTGGATTTGCTTGATGTCCATGTAGATTGTTTAAGTAGTTAATTGGTATAGAAACCGGCTGCTAAGATAGGGTAAGATAAATCATAACTGCAATCAAAATATTAAAAATATTGGATTATTTGGCATTTTTACCCTAAAAATGAATGAAAATTGCCCGAAATAAGGCAAAAATGGCAAATTTTAAAAAATAAAAAATGGGTAGCTATTTCCATAATTACCCATTTCAAAAAAGTATTTATTCTTTAACCTTTAACCCTTTCTACGTATTCGCCGGTCTTGGCATTTACCCTGATCATTTCACCTTCATTAACAAATAAAGGTACATTCACAGTTGCCCCGGTTTCAACGGTGGCAGGCTTTAAGGTACGGGTTGCGGTATCTCCCCGCATACCCGGTTCGCTGTATGTTACCAATAGAACGATCTTATCGGGTAGTTCAACACCCATTGGAAGGTCGGTTTCACCATTAATTAAAACAGATACTTCCTGGCCATCCTTTAAAAATCTGGGCGCATCAATCATTGCCTCTGCCACGGTAATCTGTTCAAAAGTTTCAGTATCCATAAAGCTGTAACCGGTATCATCCTTATATAAATACTGGTATGGTTTCTTTTCAACCCTTACCGGGAAGATTGTTTCACCACTGTTCCAGGTTATTTCAATGCTCCGGTTGTTATCAACACCTTTCAGCTTTGCCCAAACTTTAGCGGCGGCACGGGCTGTTTTATTTTGCCCAAATTCTATAACAGTATACAGGCTGCCATCTACTTTAATGATTAATCCTGAACGCACATCTGCTGTTGTTGCCATAATTTCAAATTTTTATCCCAATACTTACTGGGAGGCTGCAAAAGTAATAATAGTACAGCTAAATCCGAAATCCAGTATTGGCTATTCAAATTTTATACTTAACGTTCCGTTATCAAACAAAGAAATTAGCTTTAACAAAATTTAATATAATGAGACCTTTCATTTTTTTAATACTTTGTGTTTGCTTATGCAAAACAGCTTACTCCCAAACCGACACCTCATTATTATACCTCCGTTTCCCTACAGTACCCCCTTTCAGTATTACAAAAGTATCAGACAGTTCTAAATTTACAAAAGATGACCTGGCTAAAAGAAAAGCTACCATCATTGTTATTTTTAGCCCCGATTGTGATCATTGCCAACATGAAACCAAAGAACTTACTGCGAATATCAACCTTTTTAAAAAAGCACAGATCATTATGGTATCTCCCCTCGAACACCGGCATCTGAAAAAATTTTATGATGAATATAAAATTGCCGATTATCCCAATATTATCATGGGCAGGGATCCTGCATATTTTTTTGGAACCTTTTACCGTGTTCGATCTTTACCGGCCATATTTGTATATGACAAAAAAGGAAATTTTATATCCGCGTTTGACGGAACAGTGCCGGTTCAAAAGATCGCTGAAGTTTTATAAACTGATTATTTAATAATAATGAAAAGTCTGTTACTTTTTTTTCCTGCCATCCTGATCAATGCATTTGCTTTTTCTCAAACTGACAGTTCGGCTCCCTATTTTAAAACGAAATTATTACCTGATTTTACTTTATATACCCTGGACTCTGTTGAATTCAACCAAAATATGCTGGATAAAACAAAAAGCACCATCATTATGCTGTTTAATACAGAGTGCGATCATTGTCAGCATCAATTAGAAACGCTGTTATCAATACCCCGGGTTTCTCAAAATGCCCAGATCATTTTATCTTCAATAGAACCCCTGGGGAAAAACAGGATCTTTTACAATAAAAACCATTTGGAAAAATATCCCTTTGTACACCTGGGTAAAGATTACAAATATTTTTTTGGCGGATATTACAGGCCCAATACCATACCTGTACTGGCTCTTTACAATAATCAAAAACAATTGGTATTATTCAACCAGGGCCATACAAAAAAGAAACAAATACTAGAAGCCTTACAATAATAAACTGCCCCCGCTTATTTTACAAATCTACGGCTCCATATAATGTCATCTTCCACAATTATTCTTAAATCATAAATACCTTTTCCCAAATTGCTTACCGGTATTTGAATAATCTTATTCAAAGAGGCACTTCTTACCCTTGTAATTATTTTACCCGAACTGTTTTGTATTAAAACAGTAATTACCCCTTTAATGATTGCTGTTCCTTTATAATGAAGCGTAAGCAGATCTCTTACCGGTACCGGAAACATAACCCAGTTATAAGCCGGTGTGGCAGCAGAAACCATGATGCCCAAACTATATTCAGCTTTATCATCAAGTTTAATATATTTTAAGCGGTAATAATTTTCTCCGGGTGCAGGTTGTTTATCTTCATAATAATAAGTTTTGATCCCGGTATATTGATTTATCTCCC
>JAYTOF010000331.1:0-4442 GCA_043747955.1 Chitinophagaceae bacterium | reverse complement strand
CCTGTATGAATTGTAAAGATGATAAATACCTCAGTACAAAAATAATGTATGCTGATAAAGCGATGGAAGAAGGCCGGATCTTTTTTATTCTTACCATTGTTCTTTACCCGGTTATGCATGGAATATTTGAATAATAACGTTTAATGTATCCGGCGGTTCATCTTACCTGGTATCAACAAAAACCAATAAAGGGCATTCCATAAATTTAAAAAGAAATGTACCTTAACCTGAATTAATATAACCTGAAATAATCCGTTGTTTAAACCAGGTCTGCAGCCTTCTACATAAAGATGGGCAGCGTATTATCTTTCCATTCATGATCTAATTTCTATAAATGAAGGATTATGCTTCCATTTTAGGATATTTGTAATCAAACTATGACGAAATACTACATTATTATTTTACTTTCTTTTATTGGCTTTCAGTCAGCAGCTCAGCTCTGCCAGGGCAGCCTGGGCGATCCGTTTATCAATATCAGTTTTGGTACCGGTAATAATCCAGGCCCTTCACTGGCAGCTGCTGCTACGGGGTATCAATATGTTACCAATGATTGCCCTGGCGACGGATTTTATACAGTAAGAAATAATACCAACAATTGTTTTGGAAATACCTGGCATAGTTTAACCGGCGATCATACCGGAAATGGAAATGGATATTTTATGCTGGTAAATGCTTCTATTCAACCCAGTGCATTTTATATTGATACCGCAAGGGGGCTTTGCGGTAACAGTACTTATGAGTTTGCCGCATGGGTCATGAATGTGCTTCTACCTGCTTCCTGTGCTGGCAATTCTAATCAACCCAACCTAACCTTTACCATTGAAACAACAAACGGTATTGTTTTACAAACTTACAATAGTGGTAACATTGCCCCTTCAGTTTCGCCAACCTGGAAACAATATGGCTTTTTTTTTACAACCCCGGCAGCAGTATCTGATATTGTAATACGTATGGTTAACAATGCCCCCGGAGGATGTGGCAATGACCTTGCTCTGGATGACATAACTTTTCGTCCCTGTGGGCCCCAATTAACCCCTTCCATCGTTGGGCAAACATCCGGTAATGCTGATATTTGTGAAGGCACCAATGCGGCTTTTACTTTTAACTGTTCCTTTTCTGCAGGATTCAATAACCCGGTGTTTCAATGGCAACAGCGTTTTAACAATGCTGCGTGGGCCGACATACCCGGTACCAACAACACTTCATTTAACACTGTTTTCCTTCCTGCCAGTACTTTGGGTATTTACAGTTACCGGTTAAGTGTTGCAGAAGCCGGAAATCTTGGGATTCCGCAATGCCGGATATCATCCCAACCTGTATCAGTTACCATTCATGCAAATCCCATTGCGGGGGCTTCCAATGATGGGCCTGTTTGTAAAAATAATATAGTAACCCTCACTGCTACCGGAGGTACCCAGTATACATGGACAGGCCCCAATGGCTATAGTGCCACTGGTCCTGTTGTAAGTATTAATAATTTTCAAGCTGCTCAGGTCGGAACTTATTTGGTATTGGTTGGTAGTGCTGTTGGATGTACAGCCCTGGCCGGTACCAACGTAATGATGAAACCATCTCCAACTGCCGTTGTTTCTTTTACGAATACTTCTATTTGTATAACAGATAGCGTGCAATTATCTGCATCAGGAGGTGGTACCTATGAATGGTTTCCTTCCTTAGGGTTATCCGCAATTACTATTTTTAATCCCAAAGCTTCACCTGCCGCTAATACCCGCTATGGAGTAAGTGTAACCAATGCAACAGGCTGCCGTGATACTGCGTATATAAACGTTAACATTTTCAGCAGAGCCATAGCCAATGCCGGGCCCGATAAAAACATAATATTGGGGGGGTCCGTCATCTTATCCGGAAGTATACAGGGTTCTTATCAGAGTTTTATCTGGTCGCCGCCTATAGACATTAATAATACCGGTTTTTTACAACCGATCGTAAAACCTGCTGCTGATACTTTTTATATACTTACGGTGCAATCTAACAATAACTGCGGTGTAAGTTCAGATACCGTGTATGTTAAACTATATAAGGACATCTATATCCCTAATGCATTTACTCCAAATAATGACGGAAAAAATGATTCCTGGAACATTCCTGCATTGGATGCCTACCCAAATTTTGAATTGACTATTTTTAATCGTTATGGGGAGCTGGTTTTTAAAAACAGTCAAACCAACAAAAGCTGGGACGGGCGATTTAAATCCAGGTTGCTGCCAACAGGCGCTTATACTTATGTTATTAAACTAAATACAGGCGACCGGGTATTGAAGGGAACAGTTATGATCTTACACTAGCTGTTACAACTGTTTTATTTTCTGACATACCAGCCATCACAAATAAAATATTAATTTTAACTCCTGCAAAGAAATAACCTGTAAACCTTTACAAAATGAAAAATATAGTAACAGCCTTTTTTATGTTGATCACAACTTCGGCAATGGCACAACATAAAGCGGGCAAAAAAGGATGGATACAACTTTTTAATAAGAAAAACCTGGAAGGATGGACCGTTAAAATAAAGGACCATCCGCTGAATGATAATTTTGGAAATACTTTTAGGGTGGAGAACGGGGTGATGAAAGTTAGTTACGATCAGTATACGGGTTTTAAAGATCAGTTTGGCCATATATTTTATAAGAAGAAATTTTCAGCATACCTGCTTGTTGTAGAATACCGGTTTACAGGCGAACAGATAAAGGACGGGCCGGATTGGGCTTTTCGCAACAGTGGCCTGATGTTGCACGGACAATCTCCGGAAAGTATGGCATTAGATCAGGATTTCCCCATTTCTCTTGAAGCTCAATTGCTGGGTGGAGATGGTAAAATCGAAAGAACGACCAACAACCTGTGTTCTCCCGGTACCAATGTGGTCATGAACGGTAAATTATTTACACCACACTGTGTTAATTCTACTTCTAAAACATATCATGGTGACCAATGGGTGAGTGTATCAGTGTTGGTGTTAAGAGATTCTGTAATTAAACATATTGTTGAAGGGGATACCGTTTTGATTTATCAAAAGCCACAGTACGATGGTACTGATAAGTGGGTAAAAAAAGCCGGGTATCAGGGAGGTATCCTTATCAGTGGTGGAACCATATCCCTGCAAAGCGAAAGTCATCCTGTTGAATTCAGAAAAGTAGCCTTGTTTAACCTGGAAAAATATATTGACAACCCCAAAAAGTTGCGGCGTGTTTTGGATGAACTCCAGGCACGTAAATATTAATTGTAGATTGCCCGTAATGGTGCAGTTTTATATCAAAAGAAAAGCAACATTGATTTATCCCGCAAAAGAACGGGACAGGGTGAATAAGATCATGTAATTTTTTTTTACGCTTTTGTATTTATATTCTCTTCTATTTCCAAATGGCTAAAAGGATTAAATTAAAAAGCAAGGTTAATTGATAATACCTGCAATATGCTTCGGGTAGGGTGATTACAATTTGGATAAGCCTGCTGGTATCTCATTACAAATAAAACACCCTGAAATTAAAATTTATGATTTTAATTTTTTAGATTAGAGATATGAAAAAGTATCTGTTATTTATTTTATTGCCGGCTTTAGCAGGTACATCGGCTTGCATCAACCGGGAACCGGAGTTAAAAAAAGGAATGATCAGGGCCGGAAACCTGCATGTTTATTACGAGCGGGTTGGAAAAACTGATGCAATCCTGTTATTACATGCGGGCCTGCAGGATCATACCATGTGGCGAGAACAGGTACATGCTTTGTCATCAACCTTTGATGTTATTACGATGGACCTGCCTTATCATGGTAAAACAACCGGTAACGACACAACCCTGCTGGTGCAGGATATCATTAAAATAGTATTAGACAGTCTGCATTTAAAAAAAATATCAATTGCCGGGCTTTCAATGGGTGCTTCGGTGGCTCAGGATTTTATTATCGCCTATCCACAACTTGTAAATAAAGCAGTTTTAATTTCAGCCGGACTTAATGGGTATGAACTAAGCCATCCGATTGACAGCATAAGCATGGATTGGTGGCCCCGGTTTAATCAGGCCTTAAAAGAAGCTGATACTGTGAAGGCAGCAAGAGAATTTACCAAAGCCTGGGCAGAGGGTGTGTATCGCAGGGGAGATAGTTTAAAAGCACCGGTTTCTCAATTTATATACAAAGTAACACTGGCAAACCTGAAGCTGCATAAAATGGAAGGCTGGCCTTTGTTACAAAACCATCCGCCGGCTTTTAAAAGTATAAATTCAGTAAAGGTACCCGTTCTTATTATTGATGGCGATCAGGACCTTCCCTATATCACGGCCACGTCTCAATATCTCGAAAAAAATATTCCCCAATCCAGAAGGGTGGTGATGAAAGGAGTAGCTCATATGCTGAATATGGAAAGACCGGGAGAGCTGAATAAACTGTTGCTGGATTTTTTTCTGAAATAGTAATTTTAAAACCTGAC
>JAYTOF010000330.1:0-3194 GCA_043747955.1 Chitinophagaceae bacterium | reverse complement strand
TAATTTATCAGCCATGCTGCGGCCGTTTCGGTCACGGCTGTATTTGATCATCCATTTAATGCTTAAAGAGACCTTCCTGTCGGCACGAACCTCTGCAGGAATCTGAAAAGTAGCACCACCAATACGGCGGCTGCGTACTTCAACACCTGGAGTGATGTTGGTCAAAGCCTTTTTCCAAACTTCATATCCATCTTCACCGGTTTGCTTGGCAACTTTATCCAAAGCATTGTAAAATATAATGTACGCACCACTTTTTTTACCAGCCCACATCAGGTTGGTTACAAAACGTGTAACCAGTTTATCGTTAAATTTAGGATCTGGTGCTAATGGTATCTTTTTCGGTTGTGTTTTCCTCATTGTTATTTATTTTATCTGACTAAATCGGAGTGTGTCACTCTGAGCTTGTCGAAGAGTTATTTTTTAGCTTTTTTAGTTCCGTACTTACTGCGGCTTTGTTTACGGTCTTTAACACCGGCAGTATCAAGGCTACCACGTACAATATGGTAACGTACACCTGGTAAATCTTTTACCCTTCCGCCACGTATCAATACAATACTATGTTCCTGTAAATTGTGTCCTTCACCCGGAATATAGGCAATAACCTCAATTTTATTGGTTAAACGTACTTTAGCAACTTTACGCAAAGCAGAGTTTGGCTTTTTAGGCGTGGTTGTATATACCCTTGTACATACACCACGGCGCTGCGGACAACTATCCAAAGCCCTTGATTTGCTTTTAGCTTTAATTACTTCTCTTCCTTTTCTAACTAATTGTTGTATTGTAGGCATTTTGTGCTTTTAAATTTCGGACGGCAAAGGTAGGATTTATGATTTGATTTTGGAAACTTAAAAGTAAAAAAAATCGAATTTTATTAACATTTCCACAAAAAAGTGTCGTTTTATATGAATTATTGCGGGTGACAACTTATATTTTGTGCATCCAGCCGTGATTATCTGGCGCCTGGCCATAGCGAATAGCATTTAGGCGGCTTTTTACTTCAGGAGCTGTTTTCCAGCTATCTATATCAAATTCCATAACAAAATCCTTGTACCGCAGTTCTTTTATCATAGAAATGGTAGCCGCTGTACCTGTACCAAAAACCTCGTATAAAATACCGGCTTTGTACGCATCTATTACGTCATCAATGCTCAAAGACTTTTCCTGCACATCAAAACCCATATCTCTCAACATAACCATAGTACTGTCTCTTGTAACACCGGCCAGAATAGTTCCCTCATTTAAATCAGGGGTTATAGCTGTATTGCCAATTATAAAGAAAACATTCATGGTGCCACATTCCTGTACATATTTATGTTCAAAAGCATCGGTCCACAAAACCTGGTCGTAGCCCTTAAGTTTTGCCTGCGCAGTGGCATACATAGCGCCGCCATAATTGCCGGCAGCTTTTGCATAACCAACACCACCGGGCACAGCACGTACGTAATGCTCCTCTACATATATACGCATAGGCGTATTGTAGTAAGGCCCTGTAGGGCTTAGTATGATCATGAATTTATAATTCTCACTCGGCCTTACGCCAATCATGTGGTCGCTGCTGAACATGAACGGGCGTATGTATAGAGAATGATCTTCCTGCTGCGGAATCCAGTTCTTATCAAGTTCAATCAACATGCGCATACCTTCCATAAAAATATCTTCGGGAACCTGCGGCATCTGCATCCGCTCGGCAGAAATATTAAAGCGCCTGAAATTATCTGCAGGCCTGAAGATAGAAACTTCGCCAGCTTCATTTTTATATGCTTTTATGCCTTCAAAAATTGCCTGGCCGTAATGCAGGGCAGCTAATGAAGGGTCTAACAACAAAGGTTGATAAGGTTTTATTTCAGCATTTTTCCATTCGCCGTCTTCATAATCCACTTCCAGCATGTGGTCGGTAAAGTATTTTCCGAAGGGAATATTTTCAAGATTAATATCGTTAAGTTTACTCTGTTCTACTTTGGTGATATTAATATTTTCGGCTGCTATCATAATCCTTAATTTTACGGCAAAGAAACGAAAAAAGCAATAGTTTAAATTACATGATTATGAGTTTAGATAATATTCAGCTTCCGGATACCATTCTACAGGGTTTGTATGGTAAATGCCTGTACGATTTAGATTCGCACAAATCAGTTTTATCTGATATACCAGCTTCAGAAATTAGTTTTTTGGGTAATAATCAAAAGAAGATCACCATACTTGTAGATTCCGAAGCTGCCATTTATTTGCCTGATGACGAACTTAATTTTTTATTGGGCATTTTAACTGCCTGCAAATTAAGTATGGCAGATATTGCGCTGGTTAATACAGCTAATTATCCCGGCCTGGTTTATTCGGAACTGTCTGAACAACTGAAAGCTGAAAAAGTATTTCTATTTGGATTGAATGCTGCCACCATAGAATTACCACTGCAGTTTCCGCATTACCAGGTTCAGCAATTTAATAACCAGGTTTACCTTTCATCTGTTTCGTTAAGTGAAATGCAGGCCAATAAAGAAGAGAAGATGAAATTGTGGGCCTGCCTGAAAAAGATTTTTTCAATTTGATAATTTAAATACAAATACAACTTGTGAACAATCTCATATTCGCCACCAATAATCAAAATAAGGTTCAGGAAGTAAGAGCTGTATTGGGCAAGCTTTTTAATATCATCACGCTAAAAGAGGCCGGTATTGATATTGACATACCTGAGCCTCATGATACGCTGGAGGCCAATGCTACGGAAAAATCGAAAACCATTTTTGAAATAACAAACCAAAATTGTTTTAGTGAAGATACCGGCCTGGAAGTGGAGGCATTGAATGGCGAGCCTGGTGTAAAAAGCGCCCGATATGCCGGCGAAGCAAGAAGCTTTGATGATAATATTGAAAAGCTGTTAAGCAAACTGCAACCTTTTGAAAACAGATCGGCACGATTTAGAACAGTAATATCGCTGATACTGGATGGCAGGGAATATTTTTTTGAAGGCATTTGTAATGGAAGAATTATTAATGAAAGAAAGGGAAATAATGGCTTTGGTTACGACCCGGTTTTTATACCAACCGGAAGCGACAAAACTTTTGCAGAGATGGATATGGATGGAAAAAATAAGTTCAGTCATCGCAAAAAAGCAATGGAGAAATTGATAAATTTTTTGAACAAATAAAATGTCAAGAATTAAGATAGACATACCCGAAAAAGTAATTGGAACATTC
>JAYTOF010000329.1:0-14480 GCA_043747955.1 Chitinophagaceae bacterium | reverse complement strand
GGGTAGGTTCATCAGCCAGAAACTCTTCTTTAAATAAATTGCTGGTACCGGCATTTTTTAAAAAATAAAGTATAGAAGTCTTTAAGCCCGAAAAACTGAAATTCAATCCGGGTATCTGTGGTTCGGGAAATTTAAAACGCTTTGCATTTCCGCCGGCTGTATATTTATCTACCAGAGGGCCCCCGGGATAGGGAAGGCCCAGCATTTTTGCCGTTTTATCAAAAGCTTCACCGGCTGCATCATCGATAGTTTCGCCAATTACACTTAAATGCAGTGGAGAATTACAACGCACAATTTGTGTGTGCCCGCCACTAACGGTTAAACATAAAAAAGGGAATGAAGGTTTTTTATCCGCGATCAAATTTGCCAGTACATGCGCCTGCATGTGATGAACAGCAATGAGCGGTTTATATAATGCAAGTGAAAGAGATTTGGCAAACTGCGTGCCCACCAGGAGAGACCCTATTAAACCCGGAGCCTGTGTAAATGCGATCGCATCCAAGTCTTGTAACCGGCACCCGGCAATTTTCAAAGCACTATCTACAACCGGCACTATATGCTGCATATGGGCCCTGCTTGCCAGTTCAGGTACTACACCACCAAACTGTTCATGTACAGTCTGATTGGCGATACTGTTGGATAAAATTTTACCATCAACACAAACAGCGGCTGAAGTTTCATCGCAGGAAGATTCTATGGCGAGGATCGTTATGATGAGTTAAGAGTTAAGAGTTATGAGTTAAGAGTTATGAGTTATGAAAATAACATGGATGTAAAAATAATGTATAATTATTTTGATCGTATCGCCGCCACCGGATCCATTTTTGCCGCCTGGGATGCAGGTATGATACCGGCCAGGATACCAACGGCCAAACAAATAATTATGGTTGTTATCAGCATGGGGATAGAAATAAAAACCGGGAAATTTAAGGGTCCGGATAAAATAAGGGTAAGTATATAAACAAAGAATAAACCAAATGCTCCACCCAATATACACAGTACAGTAGCTTCCATTAAAAATTCAAAAAGGATACTGCCTTTTTTAGCACCAAGTGCTTTCTTTAATCCAATAACATTGGTTCTTTCCCTTACCGTTACAAACATAATATTTGCGATACCAAACATGCCTACAATTAAACTGATGCCCCCGATTATAGCGCCTACAATATTTACTGTAGCAAAAAATCCTGTAATTGCTTTACTGAAAGCTTCCACACTGTTCAACGAAAAATTATCTTCCTGTGTTGGGCTTAACCGTCTTATCTGTCGCATGATACCTTTTAATTCATCGCTTAAAGCAGCCGGTGATACCCCATCTTTTCCTTTGGCAATTAAAATGGGGTTTGAGTTTTTTTCATCAAAAAGCTGTTTGCAGAATTTGTAAGGAAGCATGATACAGTTATCATAATCCCAACCGATCATATTCTTACCTTCTTTTTTAATAACACCAACAATGATCGCCTTTTTACCCTTTATATCAATATGTTTTCCGATAGCCCTTTCTGTATTGCCAAACAAAACTTCGGCATTGGTAAAACCAATTAAACAAACATTACTGCCGGCATCAAATTCACTGGCAGAAAAAAATCGACCCTGATCAAATCCCAGGGGTTGAATTGTCATCTGTGATTCAATAATGCCATATACACTTACATTCTCCAGCATATCATCCCTATAAGAAATACTACCGCCTGTTTGTAATAAAAAAGAAATATCATCCAGTAAAAGGGCACGTTCCTTAACCATTTCCGCTTCTTCATATTGAGCTACTGGCCTGGCTCTGTACTTCCACCAGGGTTTGTCGGGGCCGCCGCCATATTCCCATTTGTCAATATAAATGGTATTACTGCCCAGGCTGTTCACTTCATTTTGAATATTGCGTTCGAGGCTGTTAACCGTTGCCAATACACCGATGATACAGAAGATACCAAAGGCAACACCGGTAAGGCTTAGTGCTGTACGCAGTTTGTTTACCCTCAGTTCCTGAAAAGTTAACCGTAATGAGTTGCGGATGATATTAAGCGATTTACGCATGGCTCAAAATTACGTGAAGCAAATTGATTTATGCGTTAAAATGTATGAGTGGAGCCCCATCCTGTCCTTCCCCCAGGGGGAAGGGAGATCCGGATAATTGTAGCGAAGAATAAAATTTGTTATTTTTTGGGAACAATCATTTGTTTTTCATGGGGTCATTGTTGCCACGCCTGGTTCAA
Source organism: Chitinophagaceae bacterium (assembly GCA_043747955.1). GTDB lineage: Bacteria > Bacteroidota > Bacteroidia > Chitinophagales > Chitinophagaceae > Ferruginibacter. The sequence goes on along the minus strand of JAYTOF010000329.1, from coordinate 12,267 downwards.
AGACTTGCCATTGGGAACTTTTATTAAAGCGTATGAGCAGCATTTGGTTTACTTTTTATTGTGTTTCAAACCTTACCTTTGCGGCTCAATTTTTTCCAATAAGAAGTGTAATTCGTGCCATTCGTGTAATTAGTGGCAAAGAAATATGAAGTACATCAACGAAATAAATAAACGCAAAACATTTGCCATCATCTCTCACCCCGATGCCGGTAAAACCACACTTACTGAAAAGTTCCTGTTATTTGGAGGAGCTATACAAACTGCCGGTGCTGTAAAAAGCAACAAGATCAAAAAACATGCTACCAGCGATTTTATGGAGATAGAGCGCCAGCGTGGTATCAGTGTGGCAACCAGTGTAATGACATTTGAGTATGACAGGCACCTCATTAATTTACTTGATACGCCGGGCCACAAAGATTTTGCGGAAGATACATTCAGAACATTAACCGCAGTGGACAGTGTTGTGCTGGTTATTGACAGTGTGAACGGGGTAGAGGCACAAACCAGGCGGTTGATGGAAGTTATTGCGATGCGTAATACCCCGGTAATTGTTTTTATCAATAAGATGGACAGGGATGGTAAGAACCGCTTTGATCTTTTGGAAGAAATTGAAAATGAACTGAAGATCGGGTTGCATCCCATGACCATACCGGTAAATAGTGGTAAAGATTTTAAAGGAGTTTATGACCTGCATAAAAAAAGCCTGGTATTGTTTACCGCCGGCACAAAAGCAAATGATGAAGATGTGGTTGAAATAAAAGACCTGGATGATGAATTACTAATAAAGAAAATTGGGGAGAAGGATGCTCATACATTACGGGAAGACGTGGAATTGATTGACGGCGTTTATGGAGCATTAAACACGGATGACTACCTGAGTGGTAAAATAGCTCCCGTATTTTTTGGAAGTGCCGTTAATAATTTTGGCGTTAAAGAAATGCTGGATACTTTTATCCGTATTGCTCCAACACCCAGGCCAAGGCATACAACTACAAGGGATATTAACCCGGAAGAAGATAAATTCAGTGGCTTTATTTTTAAGATACACGCCAACCTTGATCCCAAGCACCGCGACCGGATCGCCTTTTTAAGGGTATGCAGCGGCAGGTTTGAACGCAATACCTATTATCATCATGTACGTATGGATAAGGACCTGCGATTCAATAATCCCTATAGTTTTTTGGCCCGTCAGAAAGAAGTTATTGAAGATGCTTATCCCGGCGATGTGGTTGGTTTATTTGACACGGGTAATTTTAAGATAGGCGATACGATGACAGAAGGCGAAGATTTTTTCTTTACCGGTATTCCCAGCTTTTCGCCTGAGCTATTTAAAGAAGTTCTGAACAAAGACCCCATGAAAACAAAACAACTGGAAAAAGGATTGTTACAGCTTACTGATGAAGGGGTGGCCCAGTTGTTCACACAGTTTGGCGGCAATAAAAAAATTATAGGTTGTGTGGGCGAGTTGCAGTTTGAGGTGATACAATACCGCCTGTTACAGGAATACGGCGCATCCGTGCAGATGAATAACCTGCCCTTTTACAAAGCATGCTGGCTAACCGGTAAGGACCCGAAAAAACTGGACGATTTTACCAGGTACAAGCAGGCTAATATCGGCCAGGATAAGGACGGGCATTTGGTTTACCTGGCACAGAGTGAATGGTTTTTAAATACAGAGATACAGAACAATCCGGATATAGAATTTCATTTTACCAGTGAGATACATAAGTAAGAATAATAATTGCTAAATTTATGCAATGAAAAATTTCAAACTGGACAAAACTGTTCTTAAGGCGCAAAGTTTTGAGGAAGCAGATAAAAACAACCTCTTTGATAAAGATGTATCTCTTGCTAACCGTCTTAAAATGGCTTTTCATCTAACCTGCAAAATTCATGGAATAAAAGAAGGTGATTCTTTAAAAATTGACAGGACCATATTTTCTGCCCGAAAATTTTAATCATGTCAGATATCTTCGAATCAGATTTTAGTGATTTCATTTCTGCATTAAATGTTTCTGGTACAGAATATATTGTTGTAGGTGGCTATGCTGTTATATTGCATGGATATTACCGTACAACTCAAGACCTGGATATATGGGTAAATAAGACACCGGAAAATCATGTGAAATTAAGTAAAGCCTTTGCCATTTTTGGAATGCCAATCTTTGATATGACCATGGAAAATTTTATGAGTGAGCGCTTTGACGTTTTTTCAATTGGTAGGAAACCACTGCAAATAGACATAATTACTAAATTAAAAGGTCTTGAATTTAATGAGGCAATTCAGCATGTAGTTCATAAAGAGATTGAAGGTTTAAAGGTCAATTATCTGGGTCTTACTGCTTTGTTAACAGCAAAAAAAGCATCAGGCCGATACAAAGACCTGGATGATATTGAAAAACTAAGTCAATAAAAAATTATTCCCTTAATTTAAAGGATACCACACCATTACTCGTTTTACTGCTGCTTACATTCAGCTCGTATCTTTTTGCACCATCATAGATCACCATCAATGCCGTATTCGGCGGAATGCTGCCCAGGTTTTCGGCGTACATGATAAGTTCATTGCGGCTGTTGCCCCCGGCTATCTTAATAAAAAACGTGACAGGCTTTTCCGTAAGCCTTTGATGTGTGGTAAGAATTTTGTCATTGAATATCAGGGTAATGCTGTCACCGTCAATTTGACCATTATCATATAAAGTAACCGCAATGGAATCCTGGTCAACTATAATTTCTTTAACCAGGTCATTGTTTCTTTTCTCCAATGGAGCTTCTGTTACCGGCACTGCTTTTGGCGGCTCAGGCTTTTTAATTTCTGACGAATCCTTGCAAAGGGCTACAATCTCATCAGGTTTAAGAGCCCTGTTATAGATCCTGATCTCATCCAGGTCGCCATGCAACCAGTACGGAAACATAGTATCATCTGATTTTCCAAAAAAAAGATCTTCAGTATTGGTGAAAGTTTCGGGAAACGGAACCGCATATTTTAGCTGGCAATCAACATAAAGTTTTGCTGTACTGCCATCATTGGTATAAGTAACATGATACCACTGATCTTTAATAATAAAATCTTTGTACGGCGTTAATACCGTTCCTGTTCCCCTGAAATTCTGATGCAGGGTATCACAAACAGTGCCGCTGCAACCTGTGCCTGCAGAGTATAAGGCATCATCAAACCGAATGGCATAATTACCGGGGTTATAATTTCCGCCTCCTTTACTGATCAGCTGGCTGGCATGGCAGATACCATAATAAAAACCTGTTGGCTTAACCCAAACAGATAAAGTGATCTGGTTCCCGAAATTTAAAGATGGGTTATTTGCTATACGCATGTATTGATACACACCATTAAAATGAAAAGCGCTGTTTGGCTTACCAAACCTGCCGGCAGTACTGGTAGCATTATTGAAAACGGGATGATTATTATTACCACTTTCATCATTGGCATTACCATTAAAAGGGTAGAAAGCTTGTAAGCCCTGGTTCAGGTTTACCTGTGCAGTACAAATATTTATTGAGAAAAATATGCAGCACAAAAATCTGGTCATAATCATTTATAAAATCAACTTTTTTTAAATGCCTGTATAATTGAATGGGGTAATGGTTTTCAATTCCTTTTTCAAAGCCGCAGAAACTTGTAAGGTTGCAATGAACTGGTGAATAGCATTTTTGTCAATCGCATGCTTGCCCCTTGTAAGCTCTTTTAATGCTTCATAAGGCTGCGGATAGTTTTCCCGGCGTAAAATGGTTTGTATGGCTTCGGCAACCACGGCCCAGTTATTTTCCAGGTCGGTTTTTAACTTTGATTCATTTAGAACCAGTTTGCTGATACCTTTTTCTGCAGACTTAACGGCGAGAATAGTATGTGCCATTGGTACGCCAATATTTCTTAATACGGTTGAATCGGTAAGGTCTCTTTGCAACCTTGAAACAGGTAGTTTGGACGAAAGATGCTCCAGCAAAGCATTTGCAATACCTAAATTACCTTCTGCATTTTCAAAGTCAATCGGATTTACTTTATGCGGCATGGCACTGCTGCCTATCTCTCCCTTTTTTGTCTGCTGTTTAAAATAATCCATGCTGATATAGGTCCACATGTCCCGGCAGAAATCAATCATGATATTATTGATGCGTTTAATAGCGTCAAAATGTGCAGCCAGTGTATCATAATGTTCTATCTGTGTGGTGTATTGTTGTCTTTGTAACCCCAGTTTATTTTCTACAAAATCATTGGCAAATTTAGCCCAGTTATGTTTTGGAAAAGCAACATGATGAGCATTGAAGTTACCTGTAGCTCCACCAAACTTTGCTGTGAAAGGAATATAACTGAATAGCTGAATCTGGTTTTCAAGCCGTTCAACAAAAACCATCATTTCCTTTCCTAATCTTGTTGGACTGGCTGGCTGGCCATGTGTACGTGCCAGCATAGGTATATTTTTCCAGGCAAGTGCCATTTTGCCAATAGCATGTTGCAGGTTTATCACAGCCGGTAAATATTCAAGCTCTATACTGTTCTTCCAAAGCAGGGGGATGGCAGTATTATTTATATCCTGAGAGGTTAAACCAAAGTGAACCCATTCTTTCAAGTGTCCGGCATTGCACTTATCTAAAGCTGTTTTAATAAAATATTCAACAGCTTTTACATCATGATTGGTAACAGATTCAGTTTTTTTTATTTCTTCAGCATCTGCCAAAGAAAATTCATCTGCCATTTTTTGTAAATGCTGTTTTGTTTTGGCATCCACTTTAAAAAATTTCTTTTCAGCCAAAAACAAAAAATATTCAACTTCTACACTAACCCGGTATTTTATAAGGGCATATTCACTGAAATATTCACTTAAATGTTTTACTTGTTTGCGATAGCGTCCGTCAACAGGGGAAATTGCAGTAAGTTGATTTAAATCCATGATGTTGCTGTAGATTTGCGGCAAAAATACGTTAATTGGCACAGAAGATAAAGGTAGGCGCTGTTAGTTATTTAAATACAAAACCGCTGATTTATGGCTTTGAGCAGGGCAAAATGAAAGATGAGATTGAACTGATCATAGATTATCCTGCAAATATTGCAGCATTTTTAATAAGAGATCAGATCGATATCGGCCTGGTGCCCATTGTAATGATACCTGATCTTAAAGAATATCACCTGATTACTGATTACTGCATCGGGTGCGATGGGGAAGTGGCCAGTGTTAGTTTATTCAGTGATGTTCCCCTCGACGAGGTTAAAACTGTTTTACTGGATTACCAAAGCAGGACATCGGTTGAACTATTAAAGATCCTGTTAAAAGAATATTGGAAAATTTCACCGGAGTTAATTACAGGTACCCATAATTTTGAAAATAACATTAGGGGCAAAACTGCAGGGTTGGTTATTGGCGACAGGGCCTTTACGCAAAGGGATAAAAGTAAATACATGTATGATTTAGGGCTTGCCTGGAAAGGGCTGACCGGGTTGCCTTTTGTTTTTGCAGCCTGGGTCAGCAATAAAAAATTACCTGAAAATTTTATTACAGCATTTAATGCTTCAAATGCAACAGGGTTAGATGATCTGTATACCGTGATTCAGCAAAATCCATTTCCTGAATTTGATTTAAACACTTATTATACCGATTATATTAAGTTCAAACTAAATGCTGACATGCTTAAAGCGATGGATTTATTTTTAAGCAAATTAAACCGGAATCCGGAACCCATCCTGTAAACCCTGAACCAGTTTGCTTCTTCTTTCCCTGTCAAACCTCAGGTAATAAAATATTCTGGTAAGGAGGGTAAAACAAATGGCAAAATATTTAACCACCCCTTTTAAATTTTTGCGGATAAAATATATTTTGTTGCGGTTGGAATAATAAATATAAAAAGTTGGATTGGAACCTGTGGAAGAGGACACTTTATGTAAAACAGTTAGCGCCGGCTGGTAATACATTTTATACCCGTATTTACATGCCCTGAAAACAAAATCAGTATCATCGTAATAGGCAAAATACTTTGCATCCATAAACCCGATGTTTTTAAAAACACTGCTTTCAATCATCATAAAACAGGTGGGTGCATAGGTAATGTATTGGGCAACATTATATTCGGGTGCATCGGCTTTTCCATCACCATAATGAATGCCCAGGGCCCGCCACTTATTCATAGTACCGCCAGCCATCCAGAGTTTACGTGTATCGTAATAAAATATTTTCGGGATAATAATTTTTTCACCTTTTTCGCAAAGCGCCAGCATATTGCTGAAAACAAAATCCTGCTCCAGTTCAATATCGTTATTCAGTAAAATAATATGGCTGCAATCATCTGTCAATGCCTGCCTGATGCCAATATTATTACCTTCGGCCACACCAATATTCTCCGTATTTTTTATATGCCTGTATTGTGTAATTATGTTTTCAGCAAGGCAGCCCTTAATAATTTTATCTGACAACGGGGCAGGGGAGTTATCTACAAGGTACAGTATATAGTCTTTGTGGGTTTGCTTTGCAATGCTTTTAAAAAAATCAGGCAGTACATAATCACTTTTAAAAAGAACTGTAACTAATCCTATCCTGGCCATAATATTTATTTCAATAAACCTTTTGATTTCATTTCGTTAATGGAGTCTTCATATTTACTTTGCTGAATTTCCTGGCTGTTTACCCAATCTGTAAATTTTTTTAATCCTGTTTTAAAATCATGTGCCGGTTTAAAAGAAAGCAACCTTTCAATTTTTTGGATATCGGCATAATTATGCCGGATATCACCCAACCTGTAATTGCCTGTCACCTGAACAGGAACTGCTGATCCATAAAGTTCAACCAATAGGCTTGCAACTTCTGAAACGGTGATTGCCACACCCGTTCCTACATTAAATACTTCTCCATTGGCTTCTTCTTTTTCAATACCTGAAAATGTTGCGTTGACCACATCGTCAATGTAAACAAAATCACGGCTCTCTTTTCCATCTTCAAAAATAGTAATGGGTTTATTATTCTTTATCAAGGTAGAAAAAATGGAAAGGATACCGGTATATGGATTACTTAATGATTGCCCGGGACCATACACATTCTGATACCTGAATGCAACCGGGGCGATACCTAAAGAAGGACATACGGTCATTACCATTTGCTCCTGGTTATATTTGGTGATGCCGTACACAGATGAGGGATGTATTTTAGATCCTTCATCTGTAGCAACTAATTGCAATGCCTCTTTTGTACCGGGGTAAGTCACTTCAAAATTTCCTGCATTCATATTTTCTGAACTTCTGTGACCTGGGTAAACAACCCCCAACTCCGGAGAAATATATTTTCCTTCACCATAGATGGCTCTTGAAGAAGCAATGATTACCTTTTTTACTTTGGTTTTATTATTTGCCAGTATGTCCAGCATAATGGCTGTACCACCAACATTTACATTGCTGTATTTTTTGATCTGGTACATGGACTGGCCGGTGCCTGTTTCTGCAGCAAAATGAACAATCGTTTCATTTTCTCCAATAGCTTTTTGCCAATCTTCAACTTCGGTAACAGTGCCTTTTATAAAATATACTTTATCTTTTATTGAATTATATAACGGAGAACTCATCCCGGGATCAGCCCCATGTATCTGTTCTGATAAATTATCAAATACGGTTACTTCATATCCTTTTTTTAAAAGATACAGGGCAAGGTTTGAGCCTATGAATCCGGCACCGCCTGTTATTAAAATCTTACTCATATTACTTTGTATCAAATAAATTGTCCTTCCTTATCCGTTTTTTGCCATTGTTTGGTTTCAAAATTATACCGCCTGATAATTATTGCAGGTGATCCGATTGCAACACAGTAATCGGGGATGTTTTTATTTACAATAGAATTGGCACCAACAACACTGTTCTTTCCAACACTGGCGCCAATAACACAAACATTTTCACCCAGCCAGGCACCATCACCGATCATAACCCTTGATGTCTGTTTTATAGGCTGATCAATTACAGGCAGGTCAACGTTTTCGTAACTATGCAGGTTATCGCTGATATACACTTTATCAGCCATCAATACTTTTTTACCAATATCAATTTTTGAAGTGGCATAAATATGGCTGAATCGGCCAATGTAAGTGCCATCCCCAATGATTAGTTTTGCATCAGTATCACCGGTAAGGGGTTCGCATGCCAGCCAGCCTTTATCATTGATGTAAACTTTGGAACCGATAAATATTCGTTTTGCACCTGATAGTGTTGGATTAATAAGTTTAGAACTGCTGCCAATACTTCCCAGGCATGCTTTATAAAAAGGAGATTTAAAAACAAAATAAAAAAGCAGTTCTATTTTTTTCAGCATGAAACGTCCTTTTTAAAGTGATCGGTCTATTTTATTCTTTTTAAATATCCACCGCCGAGTGCTTCGGTAATTAAAAGTTTATTGGTAATACTTTCGTCTTTTACAAAATCAGTTGTTGTTTTTAAAAATGCTTCCATAGCGGTATAAGGGTTATTACCAACATCCCATGGCCTGTCGGTTACATAACCTTTTGGAAAAAATTCAACGAAAGTGTCGGGTAATAAAATATACGAATCAAGGCTTACCAAAGGTGTATAAAGCTCCAGTTCGCTGAATACATGCTCATGTGAATGATTAGAATCCAATACTACCATTACTTTCTTAAAACCTTTTGCATAATCAGCTATTTGTTTTACAATATTTTCATCAACGGATGAGCCTTCCAGCATAGTAATATTTTTAATCATCGGATGTTTTTCAATTTCATCCCGGTTATGTTGTCTGATATCGATATCAACTGCAATTACTTTTCCGTTATTTCCCAAAAGCTCCATCATGGAACTGGAGAAAATGATAGAGCCGCCATGTGCAATACCGGTTTCAATGATCAGGTCCGGTTTTACATCCCAGATCAGTTCCTGCATAATGGCAATGTCCTGCGGATATTTAATGATAGGTCTGCCCATCCAGGTAAAATTATAGGTATACTTATACATATCAGCATGTAACATCCACTCCACCGATTTCTGTTTTAATACTTTGTCTTCTGCCATTTGAGCCATTGCATCTGCCCTTTCTTTTTTAAACGATTCTACTGGGTTCATCTTATATGGTTTGTAAATAATTAATTATTTCTTTTATGCCTGTTTTTAAATTATTATTTTCATTTTCAATAAATCCGATCTTATGCAATTTCTCAATGGATACCTTAAATAAATTGGTTACCTCAGGTGTAATGCCTTCTACTTTAATCTCTACCTGCTTATTCAATTGTTCACTAAATGCATCCCGAACCATATTTGCCACTTCCAACATAGTCTTTTGAACAGCAGAACCTGCATTGTATACCTCAAAATTATCCATATTATCCATACAAATGGCATTAACAGCTAAAGCAAGATTTTTAACATGTACAAAATTCCGCATTTGCAGACCGGATGATTTTATAGTGATGGTTCCGTTTTCCATAGCTTCTTTGCAAAAACATCCCGGAATTAAATTCCACCGTTTAAAGGAATCAGTCAGAATATCGCCGTAAACATTGCTGGGTCTAACTATTGCACATTTTATGTTGTACTGTCTGTGATACTGTTCGGCATATATTTCGGCGAAGAGGTGATTTAAGCCATAATCGTTTTGGAAATATAAAGGCGACGTTTCATAAATGTCTCCTGTTAATTCAGTACCATATACCTGTAATGTTGAAAAAACAATGCACTTTGGAATTTGGTTCCTGATAGCAAAATCAAGTATGTTTTTAGTGCCAATGGCTGAGAGTTCAATTCCTTTGATACTGTTTCTTGAGATAATATCATTGGCTGTAGCAACATGAATAACCACATCGGCAGTAACAGATAAATTCTGTAACTGTTCTGTATTTAAGACATCCAGTTCAATCAGTCGGGTATTCGTTAATAAACTTTTTGTAGAATCGTGTAAATGTCTTGATGTAGCAATTACAGAATGACCTGACAATAAAAAATGGTTGGCAATATGAGAGCCTATAAACCCATTTGCACCTGTAATTAAAACTATCATAGCTATATACCTTTTCTTATTTTACAATTAATCCCTGCCCGGTTGGTAAGGAAAGAATTTTGATGTTTTTCTGTTTTGCCCATTTGTTATGTGCATCATACTGCAGGTTATAAGTTACATAGGCATGATCATCCAATACGATCATTCCGCCCATGCTCAACTTATCCCAAAAATAATCCAATGCTGCTATTTCAGGTACCAGGTTGTTCATATCAACAGACAGGAAAGCAACTTTTTCACTGTATACCTGAGTTAAGGTACCGGGTACAGATCCTTTTATAATTTTTACATTCGGCACTGTTGAAAATGTATTTTTCACCTGTTCAAAACAATCAGTGTAGGCATCCTGAAAATATTCCTTTTTGCCGGCTGCTTTTTCAGCAGCGGTTAACAATGTTTCATCAAGGCCTTCAAAAGTATCAAGTAAATAAAAGGTTTTATCGATGTTTTTAAAACCGATGTATTCGCAAATGGCTTTTGCAAAGCCGCCTTTATTGGTTCCGCATTCAACAAAATCCCCTTCTATATTCTTGCAATGACTTGCTGCCCATAAAATGGTATGTACACGCCAGTGAATGCTGGCCCAGGAACCCGTTGCAGCACCGGCCATTTCAGCATTAATGAAATCAGGTTCCAGCATAAACCCTGTATTATGTACTGTTGTTAACCCATCCTGGTTGTAAGAAACCTTAGGCTTGGGGGGTGCATTCAGTACTTTCCTGATCTTATGGACGATATACAATGGGTTTATTTTTAAATTTATTAAGTAACGACCTTATAGGCTTTTTGATCAATGTATAATACAAAATATAATCTTCATTAAAAATAAGAGCGGCGAAATTTGAAAAAAACAGCCCCGCCTTATTTAAAAAAGAGAGATGCTTAAACCTGAATTGGTATGTAAGGTATCTGAATATATAGGCATCCAGGAAATAAAACCTGTTTTTTATGTTGAATGCTTTTCTGATATCAGCATTGCTTTTTGAAGTTCCTCCTAAAAAATAATGAAAAGCCGGTGATCCATTGATCAGCAAAAATTTACCTTTTGTGAGCAGTTCATACAAAAAAAGATGTTCGCCACCCCAGCTGTTATCAAATGTTACATTTTTTACTTTGGATGTTCTGTATAAGCCGCAAAGAAAAAATTTGTTCTGCATGGGGCTTTTTATAAAGTTGAAACATCTGCTGAAAAGATTTGACTGTAAAAAACTTCTATTTAGTTTGCAGGATTTAAATTTGCCGGCATCATCAAATATGTCCATGGTTGTCATCGATATGCAAACATCATCATTTGCTTCCATTGCCTGTACACAAACTTCAATAAAATCGGGAGACCATTGGTCATCATCTGCTGCCCACATGAAATATTTACCGCCTGCATTATCTAACAGGTACTGAAAATTAGGAACCAGGCTCAGGTTTTTTTCCTGAACAATAAATGTAACCCTGTTGTCAAGTGCGGCGTATTTTTTTAATACCGGTAAAACATCGGGATTCGTTGAGCAGTTATCCGAAACAATGATGGCAAGATTTTTATAGGTTTGATTGATAATACTCACAAGTGTTCTCTCCAGGCCTTCGGGCCTGTTGTAGGTTGGGATCCCAACAGTAACTAATGGAGAAGATGTCTGCATTATTTAATTATTACTGCTTTAAAATCTGTATCAACTAAAGGGATCTTCTGGTCTTTATCAGAAACTAATGAAACCGTTAGTGGCCAGTTGATATTTACTGAAGGGTCATTAAATTTAACCCCGGCTTCGCTTTCTTTGTTATAAAATACCGAAACCATATAAGTTATCTCAGAATAATCTGTGAGTGATTGAAACCCATGTGCAAAACCTGCAGGCACATACATCATCTTTTTGTTTGTTGCAGATAACTCAGCACCGTACCATTGTAAAAAAGTGAGGGAGCCTTTGCGTACATCTACAATTACATCAAAAACAGCACCCTGTACACATTTAACCAGTTTTACTTCGCAAAACGGGCTGTGTTGAAAATGCATACCCCTGATAACTCCTTTGCCATTGGTGCCTGAATGATTTGCCTGAACAAAATGCTGAACCAGGTTATGTTCAGCAAATTCCCGTTCACAAAATGTGCGTGTAAAAAAACCACGGTTATCCTGATTAGGTTGCACATCAATGGTAAATGCACCTTGTAAGGGAAGTGGGTTAAATATCATGTCGGCGAATTTAAAATTTTGATGGTAAGAATTTTGAGTCGTTTTTTGGTAATATTAATTTAGGGCTGAGGTCATATACAATTC
>JAYTOF010000328.1:0-15120 GCA_043747955.1 Chitinophagaceae bacterium | reverse complement strand
GTTTTAGGATGTATCACCTGAGCTCCGTAATAGGCCATCTCCACCACTTCGCGGTAACTTAATTCTTTTAGTATTTCAACATCCGGAAATTCCTTGGGGTCAGCATTCATCACCCCTTCCACATCTTTCCAGATGGTTTGATTTTCGGCTTCCAGAATATTTGCAAAAATAGCCGCACTGAAATCACTGCCCTCTCTGCCCAGTGTGGTACTTTCATTTTCATCCGTTGCGCCAATAAATCCCTGTGTAATAATAATATCAGCTTCCCTAAATAATGGTTCTATATCCGCTTTAACTTTATCCCGGGTATAATTCCAGTCAACATATGCATCTCTGAAGTTATCGTCAGTTCGAACAATATCTCTTACATCGATCCATTTATTTTTTATACCAGCTTCGTTTAAATAATTACTCACCAGCGAAGTGCTTAATAATTCGCCACAACACACGATCTGGTCGTAATAATAATCGTATTCCTTCACGGGTTTGTCATGTAACAGCCATTCCACTTCTGTAAAAAAATCTTTTAGCTGATTTTGGGCCTCTTGCCAGTTTACAGTGATGAGGTATTTAAGTGTATTTAAATGCGCATCTTTCACCTGCTCAAATAATTGTAAGGCATCTTCTTTTCGTCCATTATAAAAAGCATCTGCCACTTTTTCGAGTGCATTGGTTGTTTTTCCCATTGCAGAGATAATGATCAGTAATTTTTCTCCTGTATATGATTCTATAATCCGCCCGGTATTTTGTATTCTTTCTATCGAATTGATACTGGCTCCTCCAAACTTAAAAACCTTCATTCGTTAATTGGGTTGATTGAGTAATTTGGTTTATTTTAGCATCGATTAATTGTTTGCAAAAATCGTTAATCTTACCCAATAAACTAATTATTGCCTGAATCAAATAAATTAACATGAATATCAATCGCAGGATACAGACGCTGGATGAATTTACCATTCAGCAGATGAGGGATTTTCCGCATGCCACCGGTGAGCTGGCCGGGCTGTTAAGAGATATAGGGCTGGCCTCAAAGCGGATCAATGTAGAAGTGAATAAAGCAGGCCTGGTTGATATTTTAGGCGATGACGGCAGTATTAATGTACAGGGTGAAGAAGTTAAAAAACTGGATGTGTATGCCAATAGCCAGCTTATCGGCGTACTCAAACATGGGATAAGTTGTGCAGGCATTGGCAGTGAAGAGATGGATGATATTGTTGTATTTGATGATCCGGTGAGCAATAACAGTAAATATGTATGCCTGTTTGATCCGCTGGATGGAAGCAGTAATATTGATGTAAATGTTTCCATTGGCACTATTTTCAGTGTTTTTCGCCGGGTAAGTGAATTGGGTAAACCAGCAACCCGGGAAGATTTTTTACAGGCGGGTGTTAAACAGGTTGCAGCAGGGTATGTAATTTATGGCTCATCAACCATGTTTGTATATGGAACCCGGAGGGGGGTAAATGGATTTACTTTAGATCCATCAATTGGTGAGTTTTGTTTAAGTCATCCAAATATAAAATGTCCGGATGTTGGCAAAATGTATTCCGTAAATCATGGTAATTTTTTTCAATATGGCGAAGGGGTTAAAAAATATATTACTGCCTGTCAGAAAAAAGATAAAACAACCGGGGGGCCTTATACACAACGTTATATTGGCAGCATGGTTTCTGATGTACACCGTAATTTAATAAAAGGCGGTATTTTTATGTATCCCGGAACAACTGATAAGCCCAGTGGTAAATTACGCCTGCTTTATGAATGCAATCCCTTTGCATTTATAGTGGAAATTGCCGGAGGTATGGCTACCAACGGTAAGATAAGGATACTGGATATTGAGCCATCAGCCTTACATGAACGAACCCCGTTTTTTATTGGCAGTAAAAAGATGATGGAAGAACTGAATACCTATATTATTAGTAACAAATGATACATGTGGTTTTATACCAGGATAAATACGGGCAGGATTTTAAAAGATTAAATCTGGAATGGCTGGAAAAATACCATTTAACAGAACCCTATGACCTGGAGATTTTAAATGATCCCCAGGGAACAGTTATTGACAAAGGCGGCTTTATTTTTATAGCACTGGATGATGATAAAGTGGTGGGTACAGCCGGGCTTTGTAAAATTGATCATTCGGAATATGAACTCGTGAAAATGACGGTTGACCCTGCAGCAAGAGGTAAGGGGCTTGGAAAAATGTTATTGTCGCATTGCATTGAAACTGCCGGAAAAGTAAAAGCCCGAAAAATTATTCTTTTTTCAAACAGCCAGTTACTGACAGCTTTAAAACTATACAAAAAATACGGGTTCAAACATGTGGCAGTAAGCGGTACTCCTTTATTAACAGCAGATGTAAAAATGGAATTATCTTTAATACCTGATTAAGATCTTATGGCAAATACAATAATATCAGTTAAAAACCTTATTAAGAATTACGGCACATTTAAAGCCGTAAAAGGAATTTCTTTTGATGTTTATGAAGGGGAGATTTTTGGATTGCTTGGTCCGAATGGCGCCGGAAAATCAACCACACTGGAAATTATGGAAACCCTGCGTGAAAAAACAGGTGGTGATGTAATTATTAACGGAATAAGTTTGGATTCAGATCCGGACAGTATAAAAAAAGTAATCGGTGTACAACTGCAAACTTCGGGTTATTATCCCGGACTTACTTTAAAAGAATTGATTCAGTTGTTTGGCGGTTTATATAATCAATCCGTTGATCCTTTGGCTTTGTTGAAGATCGTAAACCTTGCCGATAAAGCAAAAAGTAAGTTTAAGGAATTAAGTGGCGGTCAAAAACAACGTTTTTCCATCGCTACCACTTTGATCAATAAGCCTAAGATCATTTTTTTAGATGAACCAACTACCGGGCTCGACCCACAGGCCAGAAGAAATTTATGGGAGCTGATAAAGAACATCCGTTCGGAGGGTACTACGGTAATCATGACCACCCATTATATGGATGAAGCTGAACAATTATGCGACAGGATTGCCATTATGGATGAAGGAAAGATCATATCGCTTGATAGCCCGGATAAAATGATCGATGATCTTGTCAGCACTGGATTTGAACGGCCAAAGCAGGTAAAAGCTGCAAGCCTGGAAGATGTTTTTATACATTTAACAGGCAAGGAAATGCGGGATGAGTAAAAATATCGTTTATTTGCATCCCGATAGCTATCGGGACAATTTTTCACAAAAAAAAATACTTAATGAAGAAAGAATTATTCAGTTCAATTGTTTTTATAGCTGTTTCATTAACCGTTTCAGCACAGAACACAAAGAAGGCCGCAGTAAAAAAAGCCTCAACAACAAATGCAAAAGTTACCACGCCGTTATTTAAAAACCTGGTGGATAGTTTCAGTTACGCAGCAGGTATTAATGTGGCCACCAATATGAAAGCACAAGGCATCAATAAATTGAATTCTTCATTGATGGCAAAAGGTATTGATGCTGTTTTTAAGGGTACTCAGCCTGTATTAAATACAGAATTGGCTAACAGTTGTATGCAAAGGCAATTAGAAATTTTTGCAGCTGAAAAAGATGTGGCAGCAATTGCAAAAGGGGTTGCCTTTTTAGAGACAAATAAAAAGCGTAAAGAAGTGATCACACTTCCCAGCGGAATACAATATGAGGTCATTAAGAACGGAGATGCCAATACCCCTTTGCCCAAAACTGTGGATACGGTTGTAGTAAATTATAAAGTTGCACTGATTGATGGCGAAGACATTGAAAATAGTTTTAAGAGCGGGCAACCTGCTGTGTTCCCGGTTACGGGTGTAATAAAAGGATGGATCGAGATCTTGCAGTTAATGCGGATAGGTGATCATTGGAAAGTTTATGTTCCCAGTGAACTGGCTTATGGTTCCGCCGGTAATGGTGCTGCCATTCCTCCCCATTCAACTTTAAAGTTTGAAATGTCGCTGGAGGATATCAGACCTTTTGTGGCAAAATAAAACAAGTTAAAAAAATGAATGAAGATTTAAGATACCCGTTAGGTAAATATATTACACAGCCATTCTCCGAAAAACTTTTGGGGGAGTGGCTGAATGATATAAAATTTTTACCACAGCTTTTAGAAAATGCGATTCTCAATTTAGATGAAGCACAATTAAATACTGCTTACCGGGAAGCTGGCTGGACAGTTAAGCAGGTTGTTCATCATGTTGCCGACAGCCACATGAATGCATATATTCGTTTTAAACTGCGGCTAACAGAAGACAGTCTTATAATTAAGCCATATGATGAAGGGGCCTGGGCTGAAATGATTGACACCAAAAACGTACCTGTAAATATCTCATTAACACTGCTGCATGCTTTGCATATCAGGTGGTACGAGATACTGAAAAATATGAGTCTGGCCGACCTGGATAAAACTGTTTTTCATCCGGAGCATAAAAAAGAAATGACCATTTGGTATTTATTGGGCATGTATGCCTGGCACAGCAGGCACCATGTTGCTCATATAACTTCCTTAAGAAAAAGAATGAACTGGTAATACAGTTGATCAGGATTAATACCAATTTGACATTAAATATATCCTTTTAAAAGCTGTCAGGTTGAGCTTGTCGAAACAGTTGCTGCAGGTTAAACCGCCTTCGACAAGCTTAGGCTGACAGTATAATTCTAATGTCTGATTGGTATAACAGGTAAACTAAAAACCGCCCAAACAAAATTTAACGGAGCTGGTAAATAAAAGCATATGAACTGGAAAAAACTTTCTTCTGAATACATCAGCAATCACATTTATTTTACAGCCAGGAAAGATGTTTGTGAAATGCCTGATGGTTATATCGTAGATCCGTACTTTGTAGTAGAAATGCCTACTTCTGTTTGTGCCATGGCCATTACCGAAAACAATGAAGTGATCCTGGCAGAACAGTACCGTCACCCTTTAGCAGAATCAATTATTGAAATTCCGGGAGGCTTTATAGATGAAGCTGAATTATCTGATACAGCAATTGCAAGGGAATTACTGGAAGAAACAGGCTATGAGTTTTCTGATTATATTTTTTTAGCAAGGGTTGCTGCTAACCCCGGCGTACTCAATAATTATACGGATCTTTATCTGGCAACCGGGGGAAAGAAAGTTGCTGCACAGCAATTAGACGCTCATGAAGAAATTAAATTAAAACTTGTACCGGTTGATGAAGTGCGCAGGATGTTATTGAACAATGAATTTAAACAGGCCATGCATGTAGCCTGCCTGTTTCATGCTTTTATTAAATTAGATTCAGAGAAATAAAGAAGTATCAGCTTCTGCAATCAGAAATACACTCCCGCAAACAATAATAATATCATCATCGGCAGCATTTCTTTTGGCGGCCCTGATGGACATATTTACATCTTCAAAACTTTCACCCTTAAGTTCAAAATCAGCAGCTTTTTCTTTTAACACTTCATGGGGCAGTGCTCTTGCATTATGGGCATTGCTGAAATAATACCTGGCATTTTTTGGTAAAAGGGATAATACTTTGCTTACATCTTTATCTTTAACCATACCCATAACAAAATGTACCGATGACCATTTATCAGATATCAATGATAACTGTTGCAGCAATTGCTTTATTCCGTCTTCATTGTGAGCCACATCCAGAATGATTGTTGGTTGTTCACTGATCACATCCCACCTGCCAGAGAGCCCGGTTAGTTTCTTTACATTACCCAATGCATACTTTTCAGCTTCATTTTTTATATTAAAACCCCGCAGCTTTAAGATCGCTAAGGCACATAATACAGTACATAGATTTTTTGTTTGGTATAAACCATTTAGGTCTAACCGGAAAGATTCAGTTATGTTATTCCCTTTATTTGAAACATCACAACAAAGCGATTGGAGGGTAAAGGCAATATTCGAAACGGTATATTCATCCTGTGAAAAATGAATGGATGCATGTACTTCCTTTGCTTTTTGGCTGAATATATTTTTTGTTTCGGGTAAATATTCTCCAATTACAACCGGCACCTGTGGTTTTATGATCCCTGCTTTTTCCCCGGCAATTTCTTCCAGTGTTTTTCCTAATATATCCATATGGTCATAACCAATATTGGTAATCACAGAGAGAACAGGTGTTATCACATTGGTACTGTCTAATCTGCCACCCAGTCCTGTTTCAATAATGGCTATATCAATTTTTTGCTTTTCAAAATAATCAAAAGCCATGGCAACGGTCATTTCAAAAAAGGAAGGGCTTATAATTTCTGAAACCGTTTTGATCCTTTCAACAAAATCCACGACAAAGGCTTCACTGATCATTTCACCGTTGATCTTTATACGCTCCCTGAAGTCTTTTAAATGCGGCGAAGTATATAACCCTGTTTTATATCCTGCCTGTTGTAATAAGGCAGCCAGCATATGACTGGTGCTTCCCTTACCATTTGTTCCGGCTATATGAATGCTTTTGAATTTAGTGTGCGGATCATCCAGGGCTTTACAAAGGCCAATTGTATTATGCAGATCTGCTTTATATGCCGCAGCCCCAATGCGGCTGAACATGGGTAATTGCTTATAGAGATAATCAAGAGTTTGCCGGTAATTCATCTACAAAGTAATGTATGATTTTAGATGTAGAAAAAGCAAATGTAGGTAAAGCAAAATACCGGTACAAATGATGATCAGGTGTTAATAAAGGCCCGGAAAAATTATTGTACCCTGAAGTTAAAAGGTACCGTTACAATTGACTCATGGTCAGATTTATTAAATTCTATGTTGGGCAGGTAGCCCCTTATGGCAACAGCATATTTTGCATCAACACTGGTTGAGCCTTTATCAAAAGTTACAAATGTTCCTCTGCCAGATGCTGATACTTTGATTACGGCATTAATAGTGGCACGTGGCAGTTCACCCATAAAAATATAATTGTTTACAATGGTACGGTCGCCTTTTGATACCCTTAATGCTCCACCAGCCGTTTTTCCTCCCGGTGTATTTCCATAACTGTCGGGTTTGCCATTTGGATCACCTGCATCAGCTTTTCCTCCCGGTTTATTTCCCTGGTATTTATAACCATTATCTTCTTCTGCATCATTTCCTTTACCATCCTTAGGACCGCTATAGCCGGCTATTTTTGGTTTCTGGGGCTTTGGAGTTGGGGTTACAACAGTAGCATTTGTATTTACCCTGGTAGTTGTTTTTATGGGTTTGGTTACCGGTGCCGATTCATTGTCGGTATTATCATCCGTCTTAAATTCCTCAGTATCCTGATTTTTTACTGATGAAGATTGCTGCTGTTCCGCAGATTCAGAAGCCGGGGATTTAGTTCCTTTTATAAGTGGCTGTATTTCTCCATACCCTTCATCATTATTTCCAAGATTGATCTCAATAAATTCCTGTTGAGCCTGAGGCTGATGTTCAGGCAGTTTCCATGATATCAACAGCAACAGCAATAATATTACTGCACATATTATGACCGTATAAGTAAAAGCCTTCCTGTTCTTTTCTATTTCAAATGTGGTTAACATAATTGCAATATAAGAAAACCAAAGTTAATTAATTAAAAGGTAACAGTACAATATCATGCCGCATTTTGAAATGTTTGTTAAGGTTTTAACAAATCAAGAAGGTAAGATATCCAGCAATTTTAAAAATATAGCTTGACAATAGTTTTTATTAGCCGTATTTTTCGAATGGCTTTATTTTCTGCAATGGCTTTACTTCATTATTTACGGGGCTTCACGCATGTAAACCATATATTTTACGGGATAATTAAATTGACTATCATGAAAAAGTATTACCTGGCATTACTATTTTTGTTTGCTTCAGGTTTATTCCCTGGTTTTGCGCAAACAATTTCTTCGCAAAAAGGATTAACTACCGCTGTTTTTAATGTAACTGCCGGTTTAATAAAAGTCTATTTACCGGATGATATACGGCCGGGAGATATTATATCGGGATCAATTGTTGCCGAACCTGGCGGTAAAAATGCAAAGCAAATTGAAAAGAACCTGGCTGAATTGAAAAAGTATGCAGTTGATTTTAACGGACAAAAATATCCTGTATCTGAAACCGGTAAAAGTTTTCAATGCAGCATTAATAACAGCATACAATTGCAGCGCCCATTGGGCTTGACCAATAATAACGGAACCTATGCCGGACAGGTGAACATAACATATCCCCAAAGCGGTCAAACAAAATCTTTACCTGCAGGCTGTACTATTCCTACACATGCATTAACTGCAGCACCCTTTAGAATAACAGGACCGTTTGATGGTGATGCATCCAACACAAAATGTATATTAAACAATAAACCGTTAGAGGTACTGGCCGAATCACCACTACAATGTTTTGTTTCTTATCCTGAGAATGGAACAGGTATTCAAACTTTACATGTTCAGGAACATAATAAACCGGCATGTTCAAAACAGGTTTCAGGTGTTGAAATGAACGTTTCAGCCGGGAAGCTTAATTTACTAAAGGGTGAAAAGACGTATATCAATATAGAAATTACGGGCCTGCAAAATTTGCCGGATACAGCCTGGCTTACACTTGTAAACATGACTAAGGATATTGTAAATATGCATCCATCCGATGATCTTTTGGTTTTACTGGCACCTGATAGTATAGGTACCGGGTCTTACCGCAGGAAATTTGATATTAAAAGTAAAAAGACGGGATCCTTTACAGTAAATGTAAACCTCGACTTACCCGATCCTTCACCCGTATTATACAGTGTGAATACGGGGGTGGAAAAACCACCTGTATATGCTGATGATAATGGAGGTATAGCATTACATCCGCTTAAAGTAGATGGATTAAAGAATGGGATGTCGGATGCTTTTAAAAAAGCGGTGATAGAAGTAACCGGTAACCAGGCAAATAAATATCCTGAACTTGACGGTTGCGGCAGTTGCCTTACCTGTATACAGAGTATGTTGGATGAAGGTAAAGTTGCATTGGTGGGAGAGATCGGGAAAATTCTGATGGAACATTATGTTGACCTGCTGGTTAGCGGTACCGGAGGGGCATTGGCATGGATAAAAGACAAATATGATAAACTGGAAAAGGCCGGGGACATAGCCGATGCGATTGCAAATGCGGTGGCTAAAAATGAACTTCAGGTTGTGGAGTTTAAGGAAAGATTGTGTGGCTATTGCCTGGTATCAGCTATTGGCTTTTATGATACAAAGACCGGTTGTATGGATGCATTTTTTTATTGCAAGGGAACAAAGATGTGCTGTACCCATGCGCTTACCATCATTCATTTGAAATACTGTGTTAATGAAGATGGATATAAGAAGCCAGACAGCGGGTTGACCATTGATGTGATCACAAAATAAATACTTAAACATGTTAGGTGCTGTTGATTAAAAGATCAGCTTCTTTCACCAAACAAAAGGCTACCTATCCTTACCATGTTGCTGCCTTCTTCAATTGCAATTTTATAATCGGCACTCATGCCCATAGAGAGAATTGACAATTGGCAATTGGCAATGTGCGAAAAAGTATATTTATCGAAAATGCTTTTCAAATATTTGAATTCGGCCCTAACAAGATCCATGTTAGTTGAAAAGGAAGCCATGCCCATTAGTCCGCAGATGCGTATATTTTTTAATTCAGCTATATTGCTGTTTAAAATAATTTTCAGTTCATCACTATCCAATCCAAACTTGGTTTCTTCTTTGGCAATATGAATCTGTAAAAGACATTCAATGATACGGTTGTTTTTTAAAGCCTGTTTATTTATTTCTTTCAGTAAGTTCACACTATCTACTCCGTGAATTAAATGAACAAAAGGAGCGATGTATTTAACTTTATTACTTTGCAAATGTCCTATATAATTCCAGCGGATATCTTTTGGTAACAGTTCGTATTTTTCTTTTAATTCCTGTACATAATTTTCACCAAAATCCCGGTGGCCCATATCATATAGTGCCTGTATATCTTCAACGGGCTTTGTTTTGGAAACAGCAACCAATGTTGCGTTACTGTTCAGTTCAGCTAAAATTTCCTGGTATTTTTTTGTATTGATGCTCATAGTTTAGTCCATAGTCGATGGTTATATGGTCGATAGTTTGGAGCGTTCTGTTTTAAAGGGTTATTGAAATTTAAGATAGTTTTTCTCTAAAACTGGTAATCATTTTAATCAGCACTTCTTATTCACTGTAATATTTTGTAAAAGGATCTTCCTGCAAATAACCTTTTCTTTTCGCAATAAACAAGCAACTAACTACTTCAATTCCGGATCTTATGGAATAGTTTAAAAATCTTTTAAATTCTGGATTGGTTTGGCCGGTACAGCCTTCTGCAATATTCTGCACGACTGAATCTGATGCCCTTCTTATCTGGCTACAAAGATTAAACATTTCCCATTTTGAAAAAAATATGGCAATATTGTCTATTTCAACAGAAAGGTCAAGAGCCTTGTTCCAGATATTCAGTGATTCAAAATTAAATGGCATAATTTAAAATTAGAACTAACTGTATTATAAATAAAAATAGTCCATAGCTGCATACTCTTCTATGGACTATGAGACTATTGACCATTGACTACTTTAGTATCGCCCTGCTGATCACAATCCTTTGCACCTCACTGGTTCCTTCATAGATCTGCGTAATTTTTGCATCCCTCATCATACGCTCTACATGATATTCTTTTACAAATCCATAACCACCGTGTATCTGTACTGCTTCTGTTGCGGTCCACATGGCTGTTTCACTAGCAAATACTTTTGCCATACTGCTGCTTAAGGTGTAGTCAATTTTATTATCTTTTTCCCAGGCGGCTTTTAAACAAAGTAACCTGGATGCTTCAATTTTAGTTGCCATATCTGCCAGTTTAAACTGAATGATCTGGTGGTTCATGATCTCGGTTCCAAATGCCTTACGCTGTTTACTGTAGGCTAAAGCAAGTTCATACGCACCGCTCGCAATACCTAAGGCCTGGGCAGCTATCCCAATTCTGCCACCGGCTAAAGTTTTCATGGCAAAGGTGAATCCAAAACCATCTGCGCCAATCCTGTTTTCTTTGGGTACTTTAACATCCGTAAATAAAATGCTGTGTGTATCACTTCCCCTGATGCCGAGCTTATTTTCTTTTGCACCTACTTCAACACCGGCCCAGCTTTTTTCAACAATGAAAGCATTGATGCCGCGGCTTCCTTTGCTAACATCTGTTTGTGCAATTACCAAATACACACTGGCACTGTTACCATTGGTGATCCAGTTCTTGGTTCCGTTCAATAAATAATGATCACCTTTATCTTCGGCTGTGGTACGCTGTGATGTAGCATCACTGCCAGCTTCAGGCTCACTTAATAAGAAAGCGCCAATATATAATTCACCATCTTTTTTTCCCTGGGCAAGTGGCCTTAAATATTTTTGCTTTTGTTCTTCAGTAGCATATTCCTGCAGGCCATAACAAACCAGGCTGTTGTTTACACTTACACAAACACTTACGCTGGCATCCACTTTACTGATCTCTTCCATAGCCAAAACATAGCTGATGGTATCCATACCGCTGCCGCCATATTCAGGCTTTACCATCATACCCATAAAACCAAGGTCGGCTAATTTTATAATCTGTTCTTTTGGAAATTTCTGGTGTTCATCGCGTTCTATTACACCAGGGAGACATTCATTTACGGCAAAATCTTTTGCAGCCTGCTTTATCATAAGCTGTTCTTCTGTAAATTCAAATAGCATGGTTCTTTTTTTAAAATATAGGCAAAAATAAGGAATTTATTGCCCTGTATTTGCAGCAAGAATTTGATTGAATAATTTCCTTGGGATCATTTTTGCACCCAAACTCTCCAGGTGACTTGTATGCATCTGGCAGTCTATCAGTTGTATATTTTCTTTTTGAAGCTGATGAATATAATTGATAAAAGCAAACTTACTGGCATTACTTTCCAGGCTGAACATACTTTCTCCAAAAAAGATTTTACCCAGCCTGATACCATATAAGCCACCAACTAATTTACCATCCATCCAGGTTTCGGCACTATGAGCAAATCCCTGTTCATGTAAAACGGTATATGCTTTTTGCATCGCCGGTGATATCCAGGTTCCTTCCTGCCCTTTTCGGGTGATCATTTTACAGTTTTGCATCACTTGTGTAAATGCCCGGTTTACTGTAAATCTGAATTTGCCATTGTGTAAAACTGTTTTCATACTGTTGCTCAGTTTCAATTCATCGGGGTGTAAAACAAAACGCGGATCGGGGCTCCACCAGCAAATAGGTTCATCTTCATTATACCAGGGGAATATACCACTGCGGTAGGCAAGTAATAAACGTGCTGTACTCAGATCTCCACCAATGGCCAGTAAACCATGTTCATCAGCCAGTTCTACCGGCGGAAAAAATAATTCTTTGTTAAGGAGGAACATGAGGAGTTAATTTGCCATCACTTCAACAGTTGCATTGATGCCTCTTTCAGTAATGGCATCACATTGGGGTTTTAAAATATCATAGCTGCCCTGCTTGACGGCATATTTACCTTTTGAATCTATAATGATGGCGCATTGCTCGGCCTGTTGGGTTGAGTGGCCGCAAACTTCGATCAAAGTTTCAATCACCCATTCAAATGTATTTACCTCATCATTCCAAACGATGAGACTGCAGCAGGGATCAGTTACCGTTATGGTATCTGTATCTTCCTGAAATTTTGTATTTGTAAATGTTGCCATTGTTGTTTTACAAAAATAGGGCGAATTTTAACTAAAAAGAACAAATAAAACGCCTGAAATAGAAAAAGGTTCACAGCCTGTGAACCTTTTGTGGGAGTTGACGGGGTCGAACCGCCGACCCTCTGCTTGTAAGGCAGATGCTCTAAACCAACTGAGCTAAACTCCCTTTTTTTAATTTCGGATGCCAAAGATAAGGGTTAAATATTTTCTACAAAATATTTTCAAAAATTAATTCAATTGTACTGCAGGCAGCCTGTATGACTGTCCATCATACACAAATAATTCATCTATCTCTATGGTCCAGTATTTGTAAAGCGGAGATTTGCTGAGGTATTGTTCTACTTCCAGTTTATTTACTGCATTAAATATCATCCAGCTTTTCTGGCTTTCCATACTTACGGTATAATAATCAAGTATGTTCTTTTCAATCAAACTGTTTATGTAAACACGGTGTGGAGGCACAAAACCCATAAATTCTTCATCCATATCAAAATGCACTGTAACCTGGTATTTGTTTAACTGTTTATCGCCAGCCTGTCCGGCAGGCAGGTTTATATTTTCCATTCTATTATTTTGTTTTCCCATACTTTATTAAAGGGGGTTGTTATTTTAATATAATTATCGGTATAGCCTTCCATCATAGCCTGACTGTCAGGCAGGCAGGCGTTTTTGTTTTTTGATTCAAACAAAACTTTTCTTGTTTCACCAATATGCGCCTTAATAAAATATTGCATTTTCTGGTAACCCAGGTTTCGCATAGCTTTATTTCTTTCGTTTCTTACATGAACAGGAACCACTGGTTTCATATCTGCTGCCGGTGTATTTGTTCTTTCAGAATAAGTAAATACATGCAGGTAAGATATATCGATCTGATGCAGGAAATTAAAAGTTTCCATAAAATCCTCATCTGTTTCACCCGGAAAGCCAACAATTACATCAACGCCAATGCAGCAATGCGGCATCATGGTTTTTATCAGGCCAACTCTTTCTGCATAGAGTTCCTTTTTATAACGCCGCCTCATCGATCCCAGTATTTTATTACTGCCGCTTTGCAACGGAATATGAAAATGCGGCATGAACTTTTTGCTGTTGCTTACAAATTCAATGATCTCATTGGTAAGTAAATTAGGTTCGATAGAAGAGATACGAAAACGCTCAATGCCCTCTGATTTATCCAATTCTTTTATTAAGGAAAAGAAATTTCCTTCCGATTGTTTATTCGCTTTGGTCTTCGCTTCGCCCTTCTCCTTTTGGAGAAGGGATGGGGATGAGGTAAAATCACCCAAATTAATTCCGGTCAAAACTATCTCCTTTGCACCCCGGGCAGCAATGGCTTCTACATTTGCTATGATATTAGTGATGCTGTCACTCCGGCTTTTGCCCCTTGCCATCGGGATCGTACAAAAGGAGCAATTATAATCACATCCATCCTGCACTTTTAAAAACCCCCGGGTGCGTTCATTAATAGAATGTGATGCAATAAATTCATGTACATCTTCAATATCGCAGCTGCATATTTTTGTGCTGTCGCCTTTTGTAATCTCTTTTAAATGTTGGGCGATATTGAATTTTTCAGCAGCACCCAATACGAGATCAACGCCGGGAATGGCTGCAATTTCTTCAGGCTTTAACTGGGCATAACAACCCGTTATTACAATCATGGCTTGCGGAGCTTTACGCTGAATGCGGCGCACCAGCATCCTGCATTCCTTATCCGCATTTTCTGTAACTGAACAGGTATTGATCACATACACATCCGCTACTTCGTCAAAATTTCTTTTTTCAAAGCCATCATTCTCCAGCAACCTTCCTATGGAAGATGTTTCGGAGTAATTAAGTTTGCAGCCCAGTGTATGTAATGCTACTGTTTTGTTCATTTGGGCAAAATTAACGAAAATGGATGTATGGAACACGGATTACACGGAATAAACCGTTTGATACAGATTTATTTTGCTTGAATTGATTTCTGTCATTAATGTAAATTGCACCATGCTAAAAAAATACATGCCCTATATTTTATTGGTTGCAGCGGCTTTACTGCTGTTTTTTATAAAGAGAAATCAGCGTGGCAATACATCCCATCTGCCTGCGACTGAACAAACTTCTGATAGAATTACTGTTCCGGCTTTAATTCCTGCAGCTGAAAAGGATGATAGGGTGGATGGTTTTAACCGTAATACAGATAACCTAATATTCAGTAAACACGCCAAATGCAGGATGGATTGCCGTAAAATTGATGAATCTGAAATTCGGGAAATTTTAAAGAACGGAAAAATAAATTACAACAAAATACAAAACGATAAGCGGGGTAAAACTTACCCGGTTGAAGGATTTACCCATGATAAACAGCATGTTCGTATTGTGTTTGCCCCTATAGGCGAAGGATTGGTGGTAGTAACAGTAATAGACCTGGAAAGAGAATGGAAATGCGATTGTAAATAGCTGCCCGTTCATAAATCTTTACATTTTTCAAATACGAAAACAAC
>JAYTOF010000327.1:0-12320 GCA_043747955.1 Chitinophagaceae bacterium | reverse complement strand
ACGGATCAGAAATAATGTACGCATCATTACAAAAAAGAAAATAAGCGAAACAAGTATATAAACAACCGGATATAATTGTTCAAAATTCCAACTACTTCTTTTAGCTGTAAACACAATATTATTCATGTATTCATCGCCAGCAGATACCACCTGTAATACCCGTATAGCCTGGTTTGTATCCGTAGCAGGTTGCCAAAAATTTATTTTCAGTAATGGTAATAACAACGACAACAAGATGGAAGCAAGTAAATAAAACCGGTTATACTGATGGAATAATTTATTGCGCAGAAAAAACCAGTAATAACCAAATAAAATGCCGGAACAAATAATTACCTTTAGAATATACCAGAAGTAGGGAAGCATAAAATTATTTTAAATGGTTAACTTCTTTTTATATGTTTCTGGTTTCTCGTTATTTAGACTATACAAATTTCAGTCGACTAACGGGTAACAAATAACGAGAAACCAGAAACGGGTTAATTACTTTTTCTTCAACTGTTTCAACAACATCTCCAGGTCATCGACACTTAAATTGTTTTCTTTTACCATAAAGGATACGGCATTGCTGAAAGAACCTTCAAAGTATCCTTTTACAAAACTCTTCATGGTGGTTTTGCTGTAAGCCTCTTTACTAACTAATGGATAATATTGATGTGTTCTTCCGAATACAGTGATGCCAACAAATTCTTTATCAACCAATATTTTTATAATGGTGGCTACCGTATTGTTATGTGGCTTGGGTACAGGTAATTCGTCAATGATCTCCCTTAGAAAAGCTTTATCCAGCTTCCAGATCACCTGCATAATCTGTTCTTCGGCCTTGGTTAAAATTTTCATTGTAGTATTGTTTTGTGCTTAATATTACAAAAGTAAAACTAATTATTTAATTTTACAACTATTATTTTAGTTACCTGCCTGCCGGCAGGCAGGTTCACATTATTTAACAATTGGTGAAGAAATTAATTGTTAATACTGAAGTGGTAAAAGCTAAATTTGCAGGAATTAAAATAAAAGCACTGAAATAGTAAGTTCTGGCCAAAAATTTTCTTCCCCAATTTCCCCTTTTGGGGATAGGGGCAAACCGCAAACTCAAAACCCCATATGTCTCAATCAATAGTTGAATTAAGGAATGTAAATATTTACCAGAGCAACAGTCTTATTTTAAGCGATATAAACATTTCGGTAGATAAGGGTGAGTTTGTTTATTTGGTGGGTAAAACCGGAACCGGCAAGAGTAGTTTACTAAAAACCATGTACGGCGATTTGCAGTTGAAAGAAGGCGAGGGTTGGGTTGTGGGCCATAATTTAAAAGAATTAACGTGGAAGACAGTTCCTTTTCTGCGCCGAAATCTGGGCGTGGTTTTTCAGGATTTTCAATTACTGACAGACAGGAATGTAAATGAGAATATGAAGTTTGTATTAAAGGCCACCGGCTGGAAAGATGAAAAATTAATGGACGAGAAAATTGCTGATGTACTGGAAAAAGTGGGATTAAAAACAAAAGGCTTTAAAATGCCTTTTGAATTAAGTGGTGGTGAGCAGCAGCGTATGGACATTGCCAGGGCCTTATTAAATTCTCCTAAATTAATATTGGCCGATGAGCCAACCGGAAACCTTGATCCGGAAACGAGTGATGAAATAATGCAACTGCTTTTTCATATCTGCAAAGATTATAACACAACGATCATCATGGCTACGCATGATTATCTGGTAATTAAAAAGTTTCCGGCCCGAACAATTAAAACAGAAATTGGAAAGGTTTGGGATAATGCTACCATAGAAATGTCATAAGTACCCGGGCATTTGCTTCATTATTATAAGTGGTTTGCAATAAACCCTGGCGCTGCTGGATTTCCTGTTCAGTAAAGGGTTGTATATACAATTCCTGAATTTTTTGTTGAAAGGATTCGGCATTTTCAGATAAATGACAAAATGATTCCAGCCCCGATCCTTCTACTCCGGCTTTATTTACCAGGCAATACCTTCCATTAAAAAACGCATTCAATAACTTTAATTTGATACCGGTTTTATTTAATGAAGGCAGTACATGTATATGTGCTTTATAAATCATATCCTGCAATTCTTTATCAGATGGGTTAGTTACTAAACAGGTATGCTGCTGTTCATGGGCAAAATGCTCTAATTTTTTAGAAGGATCTTTTCCTGCAATGACAAGAGGTATTGCAATTTTGCTGAAAACATGTTTCAATAACCAAATGGCCGCTTCTTCATTTTCAGTAATGCTTAGGTTGCCATGATAAAGGCAAAAATTACCGTTGCCTTCTTTACCTGCCGACAAAGTGTATGGTAAAAAAACCGGCAGGTAATGAATATTTTTTGCTGAAAAAACCTGAGTATATACCTCAACATCCTGACTGCTGACAGCTAAAAAAACAGCTTTGTTGGCAATTGCTTTTTCATATTTTTTTAAAAGCCTGCTTTCATATAAAAAATACAGCTTTTTAAATAAACCGGTTTCATGTTTTGCCAGTTGCCTGTAATATTCAAACTCGGTATTGTGCAGCCTTACAATAACTTTCCGGTTGTTAAGCTGTCCGTTGTTTAAATAAAAAGTGCAATGAATTCCTTCCAGTAAAACCGGGTAATTATCTTTTTGCAGGTTGGTTATCAAATCATTATTTGCCCTGCTGTTAACAATGAAAGGAAGTGAAAAAGAAAAGCGGCTGATATTATTTTTTCGGCGGTAATAGGTCACACTGCTGCAATATTTATCAAGTTCTTTCTGTGGATTGCGTCCCTGTGTAAAGCAATGCAGGTGGATTTTTATACCTTGATTATATAAAGATTTAAGTTTGTAAAACAGATCAATGACACCGCCATAATCGGCCGGCCATGGAACATCATGGGTTACAATGTGCAAATGTTTGTCGGTCAAAATAAACTTATATTATTGTAAAAAGCGATTAGTTTTTTTTCTTCGTTCTGCCAGTTGAATACCTGCCTGGCAACTAAACAGTTTTTTTGCAGCCGTTCATACAAATTCTCTTCATTCAGTAATTTATTGATCGTATTACTGATGCTGACAGATTGCAGGTCATCAATTAAAAGAGCCACTTCAAATTCATCATTGATCCTTTTATATTCCGGATAAGCCATGCTTACCTGGGGTAAACCATTCTGTATGTAATCAAAAAACTTATTTGCTAAAGAATAGTATTGATTAAGTCCTGTATGCTCCACTAAATTAATTCCCATATAAGCTAACTGTGCTATCGTATCCAGTTGTTCCGGTAATACTTTGCCTTTTAAGAACACTTTTTCCTGCAAAATGTTTAGAGCAATCAGGGTTTTCGTTTGTTCTATAAAATTCCCATCACCATAAATATGCAGTTTTGCATCTATTTCTTTCATTGCCGGAATAAGAAATTCCAGACCGCGGGCTTCATTTACTGCCCCCTGATAAAGAATGATCTTTTCTCTTTTTTGTAAACCGGGAACCAGAGCTTTCAATCCTGGCACATTCTGTATTACTTCATATTCAACTCCGTATACTTTCCTGAATTCGGCAGCTATACTTAGACTAACGGTATATCCGTTTTTAAATTTTGGAACAAAGGTACTTTCTATCCATTTCCAGATAAGGTGCACCGTTGGCCGGGTTATTATTTCTTTTTGTTGTGAGAAATATTCATGTGCATCATAGACCATTTTTGTATTTTTTAATTTTCCGGCCAAATAAACAGGCAACATAGTATCCAGATCAATACAACAGAACATATCAGCTTTTCTAAACAACAAATAAAAAAAGAGCCTGATATTGAACTCCGCATAAAAAATAAAGCCTTTATTAAAAAAAGTTAAAAGGCGTTTTTGCCTGTATTTTTTTTGAGTAAGCAGGGTAGAGGTTCCCGTTTTTCTGCCAATAAGAATAACATCGTATCCTGCTTCAGCCAGCGATGTACAAATACGAATCATTCGCTGATCGTAGTTAAGGTCGTTGGTTACAGTAAATACTATCCTTTTCAAAACCGGTTTTTTTAAGTATTAATAAAGTAGAAAAATGAGTACAGTTATCAACAAAAGCAAATATTTCCTGCATATAACGGCAATATTCAAAAAAAATCCTTAATCTGCCCCTTAAAAATCAATATTTCTATGTACTTTTGCAACCAATTTAAAAAAGAAACATAACAAAGACGTTATTAAAAAAACAAAGATGCCGTATTTATCAAACGAAAAAAAAGCAGACATTTTCACAAGTTTTGGTGCAAAAGCAATCAACACAGGCTCAATTGAAGGTCAGATTGCTTTATTAACAGAGCGTATTAACCACATTTCAAACCACCTGAAAACCAACAAAAAAGATTTCTCTACACAAAGAGGCTTAATGATGATGGTTGGACAACGCAAGCGTTTACTAACATACCTCAGCAAGCACGACCTTACCGGTTACAGGGCTTTAATTGAGAAATTAGGTTTACGTAAATAAACTATGCCAGCTATGTAAATATTTTAATTCCCAACTAAATTTTAAAGTTGGGAATTATTCTTTATACAGTATTTAATCATCAGGGTTTGCGTTTTTAATTAAATCTACAATCGCAAACCTGCCTGCCGGCAGGCAGGTCTCAAATCATAAATTAAATTTATGTCTTTATTAAACCCAAAATCAGTTACGTTTGATATAGGTGGTGGCCGAATGGTAACCATTGAAACCGGCAAAATGGCCCGTCAGGCCGATGGTTCCGTTACCGTTCGTCAGGGTAATTGCATTTTACTGGCAACAGTTGTTGCAAATAAAGAACCCAAGCCCGGACAGGGATTTTTTCCATTATCAGTTGATTACCAGGAAAAATTTGGTTCTGCAGGCCGCATCCCCGGTTCTTTCTTTAAAAGAGAAGCCCGTTTAAATGATTACGAAATTCTTACTTCCAGGTTAATAGACAGGGCTTTAAGGCCTTTATTTCCCGAAGATTATTTATGTGAAGTCCAGGTATTGGTTTCGCTTATTTCATCAGATGATGAAATAATGCCGGATTCAATGGCCTGCCTGGCTGCCTCGGCTGCTTTAGCTGTTTCAGATATTCCCATTCAGGAAATTATCTCAGAAGTTCGCATAGGCAGGGTTAATGGTGAAATGATCGTTAATCCAACCCGTACGCAAATGGCTGCAGCTGATTTTGAATTTATCATTGCCGCTACCAATAAGAATATTATGATGGTAGAAGGTGAAAGTAATGAGTGCCAGGAAGAAGACCTGATCAAAGCCATTGAAACAGGTCATGCTGCTATACAATTACAGGTTAAAGCTCAACAGGAATTAAGAGATTTGGTTGGAAGCACAACAAAAAGAGAATATACAAAGCCTTACCGTAATGAAGAGCTTAACGCTAAGATTTCCACTTTTGCAAAAGATAAAATGCTGGCTATATCTGCTTCTGCATCTGCAAAGCACGAAAGAAGTGATGCTTATAAAGCTTTACACCTGGAAGTGGTTGAATATTTAGGTGCCGAATTACCAGATGAAGACAAGGCATTGATAGGCCATTACACTGGCGAATTACAATATTATGTGGTAAGGGATATGGTGCTTAACAGCAGAAAGCGTTTGGATGGCAGGGGTACAGAAGATATCCGCCAGTTGGAAATGGAGATTGATAATTTACCAACACCGCATGGTTCGGCTTTATTTACAAGAGGTGAAACCCAATCACTTACAACGGTTACTTTAGGAACTCCGTTAGATGAGTTACTGGTAGAAAGCGCCAACAAATCAGATTATACCAACTTCTTTTTACATTATAATTTCCCTCCTTTTTCAACCGGTGAGGTTAAAATGATGAGGGGTGTTGGCCGCAGAGAAGTAGGGCACGGCAACCTGGCCATGCGTTCTTTAAAGAAAATGATGCCTGGTAAAGATTATCCTTATACTGTAAGGGTAGTAAGTGATATCCTGGAAAGTAATGGTTCATCATCTATGGCTACAGTTTGTGCCGGTTCGCTGGCATTAATGGATGCGGGAGTACCTTTAACAAAGCACGTGAGTGGTGTAGCTATGGGGTTAATTAAAAAAGGGGATGATTTTGCGATCTTAACTGATATACTTGGCGATGAAGATCATTTAGGTGATATGGATTTTAAAGTTACCGGAACCCGTGATGGTATTTGCGGTGTGCAGATGGATATTAAAGTGGACGGTTTAAGTATGGACGTAATGCGCCAGGCTTTGGCACAGGCAAAAAAAGGCCGTATGCATATTCTGGAAGCCATGTATGCTTGTACGCCTGCTGCAAGGGAAGAGGTTAAACCACATGCGCCAAGGATGGTTAAAATAATTATTGATAAGGAATATATAGGGGCAGTGATAGGACCAGGCGGTAAAGTGATACAGGAAATTCAGCGTGAAACCGGTGCTACCATCAATATTGAAGAAGTTGACAACAGGGGTGAAGTAAGCATTTTCTCAAAAGAAAAAGCAAGCCTGGAAAGAGCATTGGCCTGGATCAACGGATTGGTTGCTGTACCAGTAGTGGGTGATACTTACGAGGGAACGGTGAAGAGTATAAAGGAATTTGGTGCCTTCGTTGAGTTCTTACCTAAAAAAGAAGGTCTATTACACATCAGTGAAATAAGCTGGAAGCGTTTGGAAACAATGGATGGGATTTTTAAAGAAGGAGATAAGGTTAAAGTTAAATTGCTTGATGTTGATCAAAAAACAGGCAAATTTAAACTAAGCCGCAAAGCTTTAATTCCAAAGCCGGAAATGCAGCCTAAACCACAGCAAGGTGAATAATCAGTTTAATTTTAAATTAATTTAAATAGTACCGTCTCGCCTTTGGTGGGACGGTTTTTTAATATAACAGGTCATGAATTATCTGCAAATTGAATTTGAGACCATGAAAGAAGGCGAAAGTGATATTCTGGTTGCATTGCTGACAGAAGCCGGATTTGAAAGTTTTGAAGAAAAAGAAAATTCGCTTCTCGCCTATATCAAAGAAGAAGATTTTATTGAAGCTGTTTTAGAAGATATTCTACATGTTATACCGGTTACATATGCAAGAACAGTAACACCACAGCAAAACTGGAATGCACAGTGGGAGAGCAGCTTTGAGCCAATCATGGTAAATGATTTTGTTGCCATCAGGGCAGGATTTCATAATGCGATACAACAGGTAAAATATGAAATTATCATCACCCCAAAAATGAGTTTTGGAACGGGGCATCATGCAACCACCTACATGATGATGGAGCAAATGGAAGGAATTGATTTTGTAAATAAATCAGTTGTTGATTTTGGAACGGGTACAGCTCTGTTAGCCATCTTAGCAGAAAAAATGGGTGCCTCTGTTATTGATGCCATTGATAACGATGACTGGAGTATTGAAAATGCCGGAGAAAATATAGCGACAAATAATTGTTTTAAAATAGATATTCATAAAGCAGATACCATTGCTTCGGGTAAAATTTATGATATCATCCTGGCCAATATAAATCTTAATGTGATACAGTCAAACATGCAGGCAATCAATGCTGCAGGTAAAAAAGGTAGCAAGCTATTGATAAGCGGGTTCCTGAAATCTGATGAAGAAGTACTGTTAAGATCATTTTCTGAATACGGAATAATTCATCATAAAACCTGTCAAAAGGGTGAATGGATCAGCCTGTTGGCAGAAATGAACTGAATTAAACAGTTTGTATGTAACTTACTGGCAGGCAGTCATTTAATCTGTTTATCCACATCTGATAACTATAACTTTAATTTATCGTTAGATAAAGGTATATAATCGTTATTTTTGTGTACTTCAACTCAAGCTTAGGAAACGAATGAAAGAACTTATTCTTATTGTTTTTGCATATTTAATTGGTTCTATCCCAACAGCACTGATTATAAGCAAGCGTTTTTTCGGTATTGATATCCGTGACTATGGCAGTGGCAACATGGGGGCTACTAATACTTTCAGGGTTTTAGGTTCCCGTTACGGTACCATGGTTATGGTTTTTGATATTTTAAAAGGAATGGCAGCTGTTGCCTTATTCAATTTTATTCCCTATTATTTGCATAATGATTTAGAGCGTACCAATTTAATGTTGGGACTGGGTTTGGCGGCAATAGCCGGTCATATTTTTCCAATATTTGCAGGTTTTAAAGGGGGTAAGGGTGTAGCAACATTACTTGGAATGATTTTAGCTGTTCAGCCTGTTATTGCTATAAGCTGTATTGGCGTTTTTGTTTTGGTTCTTTATCTTACCCGATACGTTTCTTTAAGCTCTATTCTGGCTGCTGTTGCTTTGCCCATTTGTGTTTTATGGATATGGAATGAAGATGAAATATTATACAGGGTATTTGCTTTATTAATAGCTATATTAGTCGTATTGACCCATCAAAAAAATATTGGCCGTATTTTACGTGGCGTAGAAAGCAGAATTCCTATTCTCAAACACCGTGACAGAAGAAAGTTACGTCGCCGGTAGTTCTTAAAATCTCCCTCCTTTTTTTAACAGTTTTTATTTTTGTATATTTATTACAGCCAATATTAAATATTGGTACGCCAATTGATTAAATAAGAATATAAAACCCTTACTAAAATGAAAAGAATAATTTTTTTATTTTCGGCTGTAACTTTTTTTGTTGCCTGCAGCACTAATTCAATAACCGGCCGTAAGCAACTGGCTTTATTTGGTGAAGAAACTTTACAGCAGCAGGCTTTAACAGAATACCAGTCATTCCTTTCACAAAATAAAGTGGTTAACAGCAGTTCTAACAAAGATGCTGAAATGGTTAAGCGGGTAGGATCCAGGATTTCCAAAGCCATTACTGAATATTATACTCAAAAAGGGCTGGCAAACGAACTTAATGGCTATAAATGGGAATTTAACCTGGTAGATTCAAAAGAAGTAAATGCCTGGTGTATGCCCGGTGGCAAAGTGGTAGTGTATACCGGATTATTAGGTATTTCTCAAAATGAAGCTGCACTAGCCGTAGTAATGGGACATGAAATTACACATGCTGTTGCCCATCACGGAAATGAACGTATGAGCCAGGGAGCATTGGCCCAGGGGTTGGAAATTGTAGGTAATATAGCTACCGCCAACAATCCTAAATACAACTCATTGTTCAATAATATATATGCACCTACTGCGCAAATTGCAGTTTTATTGCCCAATTCCCGTAACCAGGAATATGAAGCTGACCATTTTGGATTAAATTTTGCAGCCATGGCCGGTTATAATCCTAAGGAAGCAGTTCCATTCTGGCAAAGAATGTCGGCATCAGGTGGAGAAAAACCGCCTGAATTTCTGGCAACACATCCTTCTGATGCGAACAGGATAACAAAATTAGAAAGCTATATGGCCGAAGCTTTAACTTATTATAAGCCAATAGGCAAATAAATAATTTATAAAAATTTATAAAAACTCCATGATTTATGGAGTTTTTTTTTATGTAAAAATTTTTATCTGCCAAACATAATGATTAAATTTAAATGTTCAAACAGCATCAGAACTTTTAATTAACCAAACCTAATTGTTTCCGATTAAACTTTTAAAGCCTTCATACCGGGGATGTTGTTATAAAAAAATTATACAATCCTTTTTTTAACCAGTAACTGCTACATTGCTATGTCTTCACAATCTATTCTGGAAAAATTACAATTAGCGGAAGAGAAAAACCTCCTCATTCAGGGTTTACCTTCTTCCATTGAAAAACAGTTTGTAAAACTTAATTTTTCAAAAGCTATTACCCCTTTATTAATAAAAAGAAAAATAGATTTTGCACTGGTCTTTGCAGTTAACCAGCTCCAACTGGCTGGTATTTTAAATGATGTTATTCCTGCTTTACAGGAAGATTCTAAATTCTGGATCGCCTATCCAAAACTTTCTTCAAAAATAGCCAGTGATCTAAGCCGGGATAAAAACTGGGATTTTGTTTCTGATTATGGCTTTGAGGCCGTTCGTATGATAGCGCTTGACAATGTCTGGAGCGCTGCCCGGTTTAAGAAGACTGGTCAGGGAGTAAAAAAAGAAGCCGGTTTCTGCATTACTAACCCGGCACCCGGTATCGATTATAATAACCGTACCATACTGGTTCTTTCCGAACTTCAGCAGCTATTTAATAAAAATAAGCCGGCTGCTTCTTTTTTTGACTCATTGGCATTTACCCACCGGAGAGAATATGTAGAATGGATTATCAGTGCAAAAAAAGAAGAAACCAAAAAACGCAGACTGGAGACAACCCTTCAAAAGCTGACTGCTCATAAAAAGAACTTCAATGCGGCATAGAAATCCTGTGATGGCTCCGGTCACCGGTATCAGTACAATACTCAACAGGTTATTTTATTATGACAGATAAAAAGCACATCGTTGTTTTATCGGGCGCCGGTATTAGTGCCGAAAGCGGGTTAAAGACCTTTCGTGACAGCGATGGCCTGTGGATGGGCTATGACGTATATGAAGTGGCATCGCCACAGGGATGGAGCAAAAATCCGCAACTGGTACTTGATTTTTATAATGCCCGGAGAAAAGATGTAGCTGCTGCATTACCCAATGATGCTCATATTGGTTTGGCAGAACTGGAAAAAGATTTTGAAGTAACCATCATCACTCAGAATATAGATGACCTGCATGAAAGAGCCGGCTCCACCAATGTACTGCACCTGCATGGTGAGATATTTAAGATGAGAAGCGTGGCCGATGAAAATAATTATTATGAGATACGTGGCGATATCAGGCTTGGCGACATTGCTGAAGACCGCCACCAGCTCCGGCCGCATATTGTTTGGTTTGGAGAAGCCGTACCCATGATGGAGAAAGCTGCGGCTATTGTACAGGACTGTGATTATTTGGTAGTAGTAGGTACATCCCTCCAGGTTTATCCTGCAGCATCTTTATTATATTATGCGCCACCTTATTTACCCAAATTCATTATTGATAAAAAAATACCGGCAACAGAAAAGCAAACCAATCTTACTATTATTGAAATGCCTGCCACAGAAGGAGTGGGGGAACTAATAAAAATCTTATCTGCTATTTAATTTTCTTTAAAATTTATTCCTGCTTTTTCCAATTCTTCCAACACGGGATCATAAATTTCTTTCACCGTCGGTAAGTTCAGACCTTTTAACTTAATGGTTTCGTTTAAAATCAATTTAGCGGCAATACCCAATGGCAGCCCCACCGTTTTTGCCATGGCAGTCCGCAGGTTATCTTCGCCTTTTACAATAAGGCAGCTTTTCAGGCTTTTATTTTTTGCATCCAGCACATATTCAAACTCATGCAGCATCACGATCATGTCCTTATCTGTCGGATGCATCTTTAATTTTGTTTCTACAAGGAATTGTAAAATGTCTGCTGAAGTTTTTGCAGCGGATGGAACCGAGATATCATCAAACAATCCGAGAAATTGCAGCATCGCTTTATTCCCGTCATTCACAAATGGTAAAACAGGGGAGGACCAGTTTGCAAAAGTCAAACCACTGACATTTATATTCTCTTTTTCATTCGTTAGTCCTGCATGAACAATGGCATTCCAACCTTTAAAAAAATCAACATGTCGCAATGTCGTCCTGATGAATGTTGAAGTATCCGGTAATTTATAAGTGGAGGAATATCTGAGAGAATCCCGGTTGGGATAAAAGGCCAGTCCTTTCAATCCGTCAAAAACAATTTCATTGGAGCAATCGAACAGTTCTTTGTATGGGATGGTCTTTGTTTCATTATTCAGTTTATACACCGCACCCGATTGTCCGGCCATGACAATGTTACGGGGGTTCCAGCTTATTTTATAATGCCAGGGATTATCATCACTCTCCGGCGCAACCAGGCCACCGCAATGGCTTTTAAAAGAGGTTATCTTGCCGCCTTTTGCTTTTATTTCATCAATGATCTTCATGGCACTCATATGATCTATGCCAGGGTCAAGGCCCATCTCACAGATAAATAATAATTTCCTGTTACTGATCTCTTCTTTTAGACTTTTCATCTTATCATCCAAATAAGAAGCCGTTAATAAATGCTTCCGGTATTCCACACAATCTTTGGCAACTAAAAAATGCAGGTCAGGGGGCATCATCGAAATCACCACATGTGCTTTTTGTATTAATTCGCCTCTTTGCTTTTCATTGGTAACATCCAGTTGTACCGCTTCGGCAGATCCGGAGTTGTTTGTTTTTAAAAGAATCTGCTCCAGGTTACTGTCTGCAATAATAAATTTCCAGTTATTGGTTTCAGCTTCTAAAATCAAATAATCAATCAAGACCGTGGCCGATTTACCGGCACCTATGAGTACAATCGTTTTCAAATAAAAAAGTTTTTGGCAAGTTATGATGATTTGATGATTAGATCATTTGGAGATTTGCAAATTG
>JAYTOF010000326.1:0-11263 GCA_043747955.1 Chitinophagaceae bacterium | reverse complement strand
CCAGGTTATCCTTACCGAAAAACGATTGCAAGATCCTGCCTGTTACTATCCTTTTTTTAAATGCTGCGTTCCATTCGCGGCTGTACTCATTTTCTAATTCCTGTCTTGTTTTAATTTTTTTATTGAAATAATCAATCACCAGTTCCGAAGCTATTTTAGCGCTGTGTATTGCCATGGCCATACCATTGCCGCACAAAGGATGAATCATACCGGCCGCATCACCACACATAAGCATATGCTGCTCCACAGATGATTTATTGGAAAAAGAGACCTGGCTGATGGTTAATAGCTGATCAAAAGCAGGAACGGAGTTTTCAAAAATAGTTTTTAAATGAGGGTTTTTGTACAGAACTTCTTTATTAAAAGCTTCAATATTTTTGTAATCCTGAAAACTTTTGTAATTGGCCAGGTAGCAGACATTCAGATTTCCATTTTCAATCATCGATACACCGCAATAGCCGCCATTAAAATTATGCAGTGCCACCAGATCATCCGGGAAATCACCTCTCAGGTGTGTTTTTACGGCTACAAAGGGAGATCTGTTTTTTATAAATGCTCTATCAAGTGTCACGTCCATATTACTCCTTTTGCCAAAGGCGCCTATTACAATTCCAGCAGTCAGTTCAGTCCCGTTTTTGGTTAAAACAGTAAACATGTCATTTTTAAAACTTACATCCGAAACCGTATCCTGAATTACAGTGCAATTGTAATGTAAGGCTTTTTGTAAAAGAAAATGATCCAGTGTATAACGGCTTACACCAAAACCACCCAGGGGGAGTTTTGTTTCTGTCGTTTTTCCACGGGTGGTACTTAATAAAAAACGGGAGATTTTTTTAGCCCCGGTAGACAAGGGATCTGCCCCAAGCTGCTGGAGGTATGGTAATACTTCATTTGAAATATATTCGCCACAAACCTTATGTTTTGGGTATTCATTTTTTTCGATTAACGTAACTGCTAAACCAGCCCCGGATAAATGTATAGCACTCACCAGGCCGGCCAGGCCCCCGCCAATTATTATTATTTCAGTTGCCGTATTATCCAAAACATGATTTTTAGAAGGGTAAGGAAATATTACTGTTGAAATGCTAACAGGGTAGAAACCAGATTCAATACGCCTGAATTTACAGAGTTACGAAAAATATGTATGGCCAGGATCACCTGTAAAATATTTATTTTACTGTCGGGCATGAAAAATATATGATTATACCTGCAATTAAATTAAGTTTTTTAAACGCTGCCGGTAATTTTTACGTATTGGTATTTATGATCTATAAAACAGTAAAGTTAAAAAACTGTAAAAAAACAGAACTGTCATATAAACGACAACCTGCCTGAAGGGTACCAAATAATTTTACATTTTAAAATATAGTATGAAAAAAAGCCGCAATTTACTGATAATCCCATTTTTAACAGGAATCATCTTTTTAGGGTCCTGTAAAAAAAATGTTATTCCGTCAAATGGAAATGAGATTATTATTTTACCGGGAGATACAACTCAACCGGTGATTTTATACAGTGGCGTTTTAATTGGGGGTGAGTTGGGTGACCAGGCGAGGGGAGATGTTACCATTGAAAAAGCCGGCCCCAAAAAGTACCTGGTATTTAAAAATTTTGCATCTAATAACGGTCCTGATGTTCATGTATATTTTTCCAAAACTATTGGCAGTCATGCATCGCCGCCAACTGATTACAAAGATCTGGGATTACTTAAATATACCAGCGGTACATTTAATTATGAGTTGGTAACTGACCCTGATGTAGTCAATTATAAATATGTATTAATCTGGTGTGCACAGTACCGTATTCAGTTTGGTTATACCGAATTGAAATAACTAACATTATTTTCACAATCAATAAATTCGACTTATGAAAACGATTATTTTTTCTGTAGTTTTTTTTCTGCTCCTGTCATATGCAACGCAGGCACAAACAAAAGTGCAAAGGAATATAAATCAATTTGCAGATGTAACCTTTGGTATCGGGTCATCACAGTTTACCGGTTCCGCTTCTTATGTGCGTAACTGGAAACTGGGCAAACATAAAAGGCTGGAAGCCGGCTTTGGTGCAAGATTTACAAGTTACTTTGGAAGTAACCTGTACTATAGAACTGCGCCGGCAATTTTAACCAGTGCCAAAACAGGCCCGGGTGTTTTTTTTGCTGATGACATCTTGCCGAATATTGATTCCGTGTTATTCCCTAAATCGCAGGTAAATGCATTCAACCTTACCCTTAATCTGGGGTATAACATTACTAAAAAGATCTCAGCAGGGTTAAATATAGACCTCATTGGGTTTAGTTTTGGCAAAAAACAAAATGGCATTTATTATGCAAATAATTTTGCAACGGGTGTTCCTGTAACAGCCAAACCCACAAGTGTTAATCTTTTTTTAATAAGTGACAATGATAAGGGTTCTTTAAACAGTGAATTTTTTGCAAAGTATAAATGGAACGATTCCTGGAGTGTAAAACTGGCATTCCAGTTTTTGTTTGCTGAGTATACAACCAATACAAAAGTACAAACAACCCCCGGGGGTGATACAAATGACAGGTTCAGGAAAAAAATGTCGGGGGTGGCTGTTGGGGTATCTTATAATTTAAAAAGTTTTAAAAAAGGAAAACTTTAATTAAATTGTGTTCATGAAAAAAATAGCCTCTTTACTTACCGCATTTATTATTTGCTCCATTACCTTAACAGCCCAAAAAGTTTTAGTGCCCATTGATGCAAACAGTAAAGTGAATTTTGTGATTAAAAATTTCGGTATTAAAACCGGGGGGGATTTTAAAGGGGTAAAGGGCACCATAAAATTTTATCCTGCAAATTTAACTACTTCGGATTTTGATGTTACTGTTGATGCAGCAACAATTGATACAGATAATGAAAGCCGGGATGCGCATTTACGAAAAGCTGAGTATTTTAATGTGGCTACTTATAAAACCATTCAGCTTAAAAGTACCAAAATTGTACTTTCTTCAACTGCAGGCAGGTATTACATGTACGCAAACCTTACCATTAAGGGAGTTACAAAGCCCATTGAGTTTGGATTTGGCGCAACACCAAAAGATGGCGGATATATTTTTGACGGCGAATTTAAAATTAACAGGCGGGATTTTGGTGTTGGCGGAAGCAGTGTATCCTTGTCGGATAAATTAACTGTCTCTTTATCAGTTTTGGCAATGTAAAAGTTGATTGCCTTTATTATGTTTCAGTGCCACATAGCCGTTTATAAGCCTTGCTTACTATCTTTGCCTGATGCCAAAGTTATTACGGGTTTTTTGCTGGGGTTTGCTCATCAGTTTCCTGGGTTCATTGCCGCTGGGTACACTAAATGTGGCCGCCATGCAGATCGGTATCCAGGAAAGCATTTTAAATGCCATCTATTTTTCTCTGGGTTCATTACTGGTTGAAATGATCTATGTACGCATCTCCCTTATTGGCGTGGACTGGATACGAAAACAGGAAAAGCTCATGAAGGCAATGGAATGGTTCACACTCTTAATCATCATAGCATTGGCTGTGGGCAGTTTTATAGCAGCAACCAAAGAAGGTGGGACTGGTAAAAATGTTTTGCTTCAAAATAATATGCATCGCTTTTTATTAGGCATGTTCATGTGTGCCATCAATCCTGTGCAAATACCTTTTTGGTTTGGATGGAGTACGGTTTTGTTCACCAAAAAGATCCTCGGGCCGGTTAAAATGCAATACAATATCTATATCATTGGTATTGGTTTGGGAACCCTGGCAGGCAACTGCGTTTTTATCTTTGGCGGAAAATGGATGGTTCAGCGAATTGCCAACAGTCAGCAGTATCTGAATTGGGTGATTGGGGGCATATTCGCCTTAACTGCTCTTATTCAGGCAATAAAAATGATTCGCAAAAAAGATGCTGTATATAAGTTTACTCATGATGATGAAAAGAAAATTAATTGATCAGTCAAAATAAAGTATAACCCTTTTTCCATCTGCTGATGCGGATTTTTATTTTATCGCCGGCTTGATGACGCATATCTTCCGATAAAATAGAGGCCACCCGTATTTCTGCTTATTTGTCATTTTACCTGTAACAAAAAGATTGATATGCCCTTTAGCAGCCTGATTCTTACAGCATCCATTTATAATATTTTCATGAATGCCATACCGGTAGTTCCCGTATGTTCTTCTTCAATGCCTTTTCAGTGGGGTGTTAAAAAAAGAAAAAGATTTTAATTCCACAAGTATTTTATGTATTTATCAAAGTTGAATCTTTACTGTTTTGAGAAAAAATATTTATTGACTAAATTAATTAGTATTTTCGGTCTCCAATGAATTATGCAATAGTTGATATTGAAACTACCGGTGGCCATGCTTCGGCCAATGGCATCACCGAGATCTCGGTATTTGTACATGATGGAAAAAGGGTAATAAAACAATTTGAAACCCTCATTAATCCGCAACAGCTCATTCCAAAATTTATTACTTCACTTACAGGTATTGACAATGACATGGTTGCAGATGCTCCTGTCTTTGATGATATTGCAGATGTGTTGTTTGAAATACTGAATGAAAATATTTTTGTAGCCCACAATGTAAATTTTGATTATTCTTTTGTAAAGCATCAGCTTAAACAGTGGGGTTATGATTTAACCGCAAAAAAATTATGTACAGTCCGGTTGGGAAGAAAAGTGTTCCCGGGATTGCCTTCTTATAGCCTGGGTAGCCTCTGCCGGTCGTTAAAAATTAATATTGAAAACAGGCACCGTGCAGGAGGAGATGCCAAAGCTACCGTTACACTTTTTGAGTATATGCTGACAAATGGTGCCATGGCTCATATTGATCTGATGTTAAAGCAAAAATCGGCCGAACAGTGGTTGCCAATGAATCTGGATAAGGATGTTATTGATAAGCTGCCTGCCAAACCGGGCGTTTATTATTTTCACAACAGCAAGGACAAGATCATTTATGTTGGTAAAGCCATCAACCTCAGGAAAAGGGTAAGCAGTCATTTTACACACAACGATACTGATTT
This sequence comes from Chitinophagaceae bacterium, assembly GCA_043747955.1. Taxonomy (GTDB): domain Bacteria; phylum Bacteroidota; class Bacteroidia; order Chitinophagales; family Chitinophagaceae; genus Ferruginibacter. Next base: position 6,259 of record JAYTOF010000326.1, on the reverse strand, counting down.
AAAAAGGCAGAATTTTAGTCGTAACATTTACAAAGTTTCTTACAAACAATGTTCAACTGAACTGGAAGCCATTATTTTGGAAAGTACTGAAATAAAAAGATTATGGCCTAGGTACAATAAAAGTCAAAAACAACCCCTGGTAAAGTATGCGTTGTACTCTTTTGAAGATAACCGGGGATATATCCGTTTGGCCATTGACCGCAAGAAAAAAAACCTCCCTTGTTTATACAATTTTAATTTACTGAATGAAGGATTGGTTTTGGTGAAAAAGATGGTGGATGAATTTGATTTGAATGCAAGGCTTTGTTTTATTGATAAAACAGCATTCACAAAAAAAGAGGCGGAAGATCTGGAACCTCCGGTTATTTATAATGTAAAGATAAAAAGGGCATTAGATGCTTTATCTGAAAACCTGCCCAGTTTTGTTTTGGTTGATGAAGGGATAAAAAAAGGGGAAAAATTATGTTTACTGGTTGAGCGTGGGAGTTTTTGGGGAATGGGATATCTGCCTGAATCCTTTCCTATTGGTAGTTCCGGAGAATTAAAAAATTTCTTAGATCCTTTTGCTGATAATGATTATATCCGTAATAATATTTACTCATTTGCCGAAGCAAACCCACATAAAAGAATTCAACTTTCCGGGTAACCTTAAAAATCTATCCTTCTTTTCCGCTTTTGTATATTTGCTATTCAATAATTTCTGTTTTGCAAAAGGCATTATATAATTTAAAAATTCAGAAGCGAATAGCAGCTATATCCATATTGCTGTTAATAACTAAAGCTATAGCCTGGTATATTACAGGATCTGTTGCTATTTTAACTGATGCTTTTGAAAGTATTGTTAATGTTACCGCTGGCCTGATTGGAGTTTATAGTCTTTATATTTCTGCCAAACCCAAAGACCAGGATCATCCTTACGGGCATGGAAAAGCAGAATTTATTTCTGCAGCTATTGAAGGTTCATTAATAAGTATCGCCGGCTTAATCATCATATATGAAGCAGTAAATAACCTGGTTCATCCCCATGAAATAAAAAAACTGGATTATGGAATTATCCTTGTTGTTATATCGGGCTTGATCAATTATGGTGCCGGTGCGGTCTGCATTAAAACAGGCAAAAGAAATAATTCGCTTGCATTAATTTCAAGCGGTAAACATTTACAAACAGATACCTGGTCAACGCTGGGAATTGTAATTGGATTAATTCTGATTTTGGTTACCGGATTTGTATGGATTGACAGTCTGATTGCCGTTTTAGTCTCACTCTTTATTATTTTTACAGGTTACAAAATTTTAAGAAGTTCTGTTGCGGGAATCATGGATGAAGCAGATACCAGTTTGCTCAGTAAAATGGTGGAAATGCTGAATGCAAACCGCCGGGAAAACTGGATTGACCTGCATAACCTCCGTATCATCAAATATGGCAGCCGGATACATTTGGATTGCCATCTTACGGTGCCCTGGTACCTGAATGTGCATGAGGCTCACAAAGAAATTGATGCATTGGCTGGACTGGTAAAAAATAAATATGGCGAATCTGTTGAATTATTTGTTCATTCAGACGGATGCCTGGATTTTTCCTGTAAGATCTGTTCAAAAGCAACCTGTACAGTACGTAAAAATGCATTTGAAAAAAAAATGGAATGGACAATGAAGAATATTTCAAGTGACAGCAAGCACCGTCTTTCAGTTATTAAGGATCAGTGATCTGTTATAATAAAAAAAACATCCTCAATAAGATATTGAGGATGTTTTTTTTATTTTTAAATGCATTTTTTAATTTGGGGTGAACGTATTTCTTAATACTGTTTCTTCCGGTGTAAACAGTTTAACATAATAAATTCCTTTTGTTATTGAGGGAATATTTTTACTTATTACATTATTACCGTTTTGTAAAAATATTTGTGTATTTAAAATAGTTCTTCCACTCACATCAATAATAGAAAGATTAGCTGTTTGTGTTTTTGTACTGTTTATTATTAAAGACATTGTATTGGAACGGGCGAATAAATCAATATGTTTTATATCAATGGAATGATTGATTTTATTGGTAATGGAAACTATTTTACTGTATGCTGATGAACCGTCTTTATCGATCATCACCAGGCGGTAATAGTTTACACCCGGTATTGGAGTTGCATCTGTAAAATTATATTTTACTTCGGTAGATGAAAACCCGCTTGCATTTACATGGCCAATTGAAGAAAAATTAAGGGCATCAGTACTTCTTTCAATACTAAAGTAACTGCTGTTACTTTCGGATGCAGTGTTCCAGTTCAATAAGTTTTTACCTGCATTTTCTTTTCCTGTAAAATCAAGTAATGTGATCGGTAGTATAATTGAACCATATTCAGCAAAGCCTCTGTCGGGAGCAATTCCAGTATAAGGTAATCCAACATAAATACCTGCATCAATGCAAGGAGAAGTTGCCTGTAAAGTATAATTGCCAGCTCCAACAAACAAAGGATTAATACCGTGCAGGTTATTTGCATAGGTATAGCTGGTTGGTGCAGGGGCATCGGCAAAATAGGGAGTATTGTTATTGCCATTTTGATACATGTTGTTGTTACTGATATTAAGCGTATTGGTACCAACAGAACTATATTGTGTAACAGCAGCTGAGATAGCCCCCCTGATAATGTTGTTCTTAATATTGACATTACTAATTGATCCTGAACTAAGATTTGGTAGGTCAATGCCCCAATAACAAGGAATACCTGCATCCATTGTCATTGTATTATTGTAAATATTAAGATTATTAAATGTTTCACCTGAACCACCACCACCACCAAACGTAATAAAAAATCCTGTTCCTTCACCCCTTCCAACATTTGTTATTAAGTTTCTGCGTATAGTATTATCTGTAACAGCATCCCCGGGTCTTGGAGTATAGTTTACGCCAATTGTGACTTTATCAAAAATGTTATCTTCAATGATTACAGTTTCACTTTGAAATTCCAGTGTAACAGCAGTTTGTATAAAATTATTTATATAAGGCATCTGAACAGTATTATGATGAATCCAAACACTATATGCATATGGCCCTTTATCCTGGTAGTTTAAATCAATACCTCCACCGTTCATGATATTATTATAAATTTGCAGGCCCCTTACATTAAATAACTCTATTGCAAAATCCCAACATCCATTACCTAAAAAATCGTGATTCATAATCTTATTCAGTGTATTATTATAAATTCTGCAGTCATCTAAGTATCCATCATTCCAGTATTTGATAGGCCATCCATTATTACCCGGGGATCTGCTATCTTGGCTAATTGTATTATTGTAAACCAACATCCCTCTTTGCCCTCCAATATTTAAGCATCCGGCACCGTATCCGGGAGTATATCTTGCGCAATTAGTCATTATATTATCATGGAAACTGTTACCTGTTGCATATATGGTTGGTGCTTCATTTCCATTATCTACCCTGCCGTTATAAATTACACCCCTGTCATCAAAATCTACAATAGTACAGTTATAGATGCTAAAGTTGCTTCTGCCAACAATTTCAATGCCCCAGAAGGTGGTAAGGTTTTGACCATCAAATTTTACGTTGCTGATATGCTGATTACCTTTAATTCCTTCGCTGTTTGACGCAGCTCTTAAAAGGGGTATCCAATCGGCAGATACAGTACTCCTGATTACAGAAGTTACACCATCACCTTCAATGCTGACCCCAATGGCCAAATTACAGGTTTGTGTTTCAGTATAAGTACCTGCATTAACGTGAATGATATTTCCTGATGTAGTTACGGTAGAAGTAGCTTTATATAATGTTTTCCAGGGGTTACCCAAGGTGCCGTTTCCGGTTACGTCGTTACCAAAAGGGCTGATGTAAAAAGTAGTGGCTATACTGCTTATTGAAAAACAAAATATAAGAGCAGGAGTTAAGAGAATAGTACATACAGTTTTCCCTAAAGAAAGTAAATTAGTTTTCATTTGGATATTTTTGGTTTTTAATAGATATTAAATTTATCAGGTTGCTCTTACAGCCAGATAAAAATTTCATTTTTTAAGTTCACAGGCAAGAAAAATTTAAAAGTAAAAGGTTAAACAATTTACCTGTTAAGTATATTTAAAATCGAGACTGAAGAAACAGGCAAAATGCTTATTTTCAGGCTGATTCAAACATAGCATTCAATTTTTCAAATCTGTATTTCAATTGCTGCCGGAGGAGGGTGGTGTTTGGGTAATTGACTGATCTGTAAAAATTTAAAGAAGTTGAAATTTTAATTCAACTGTTTTTAAATTAGAAATAAAAAATTTTAATGTGAAATGAATGGTTTGTAACAATTCATTAATAAATCTTTTTGTTCGGTGTAGTTTTTAATTTTCATAGGATTTTTATTTGCTTGAATATTGAACAAATAGAATGCCCCAATAATCGTACCATAGTTATATCTTCAGCGAAAGTTCTTTTTATATTTTTTATTTAAATATTGAAAAAAAATATCTGACTTTTTTCATGTTTAACTTCCATTATTATTTTTTCTGGATTTGATCAATAAAAATTTTTAGGCCAAACTAAAGAAACACGTTTAAAATCAGGACTTCAGCTGGTTATTAATTATTCTTTAATATGAAAAGTTGCTTGGGGTCTAGTATTTTTAGACAGATCAGTGGGTTATTTTACACTGATTATAAAAAAAGTACATAGAAATAATACGTTGGATTCAATTCTATTTAATATACAAGAAAGAAAATGGAATTAGCATAGTACCATTTTTCTTTGTGTTCAGCAACTTTGTATGGAGTTAAGTGAGATCATATTGAAGATGTATATCAAGGATATAACAGGTAAGCATCAGGTACGGTTTGCTAACACAATAACAGATGAAATATATTTCAGGATTTAATCTTTTACATTTATTTTAGTTAATCTAATTGCTGCAGGCTTTTGTCAATAATTGAAACACATTCCATCACCTGTTCTTTGGTTATAACAAGGGGAGGAGCAAAACGTATTTTATCACCATGTGTTGGTTTTGCCAACAAGCCATTTTCTTTAAATAACATGCATAAATCCCAGGCTGCATTAGGGTTACTGTGTTTAATAACAATTGCATTTAATAAACCCCAGCCTCTTACTGCAGGCATACATGATGAATTCAGTTTTTTCAATTCATCGCGTAATAATGCACCCATTGCCTGGGCATTTAAACACATGTTCTCATCTTTTAATACCTGTAGTGCGGCCATGGCCACAGCACAGGCTAAAGGATTGCCCCCGTATGTACTGCCATGTTCACCGGGTTTTATGGTCATCATTATTTCATCATCACATAAAACAGCACTTACCGGCAACAAGCCGCCACTTAACGCTTTACCCAGTATTACAATATCCGGGCGTACATTTTCATGATCACAGGCTAACATTCTTCCTGTTCGGGCAAGTCCGCATTGTATTTCATCAGCTACCATTAAAACATTATACTCAGTACACAAATCCCTGACACCTTTAAAATAGCCTTCGTCAGGCACAACTACGCCTGCTTCTCCCTGGATGGGTTCAAATAAAAATGCAGCTGTATTTTTATCCTGAAATGCTTTTTCCAAAGCGGGTAGATCATTATGTGGAATTGATTCGTAACCGGTAACAAAAGGACCGTAATTATTTTTGGCAGTTGGATCACTGCTGAAGGAAATCACATTAATAGTTCTTCCATGAAAATTACCATCACATACTATGATCTTAGCTGCACCGGCCGGAATCCCTTTTACCTCATAAGCCCATTTACGGCAAAGCTTAATAGCGGTTTCCACTGCTTCAACTCCGGAGTTCATAGGTAATACTTTATCATATGCAAAATAGTCTGTAATATATTTTTCAAATTCACCCAGAATATTGCTGTGAAATGCCCTGGAGGTTAGTGTTAGCTTTTGGGCCTGTTCAATTAAAGCCGCAATAATTTTAGGGTGACAGTGCCCCTGGTTAACTGCGGAATATCCGCTTAAAAAATCAAAATACTTTTTGCCGTCAACATCATATAAAAAAACACCTTCTCCACGACTCAATACGACAGGCAGGGGATGGTAATTGTGTGCACCGTATCGTTCTTCAAGATCCAAATAATATTGTGTATTACCGGTAATATTTATAGTTGTGTTCATAAAATAAAAATAATTAGAAGCGTTGGTGAAAAAAAGTCAGGCAAGCCTTACCCCGTAAGCAGGGGTGGACTGTTATTTATCCTCGATGATTGAGTAAATCGAGATTACTGTATAAAAACGACGGTATGTTGTACAGTGTATT
>JAYTOF010000325.1:0-28637 GCA_043747955.1 Chitinophagaceae bacterium | reverse complement strand
TTTTTATAAGGTGTTTTTTATAAGGTTCGCTCATATCGGGAAACCTGGGACCCAGCTCTTTAACATTTTTACCAATTAACGGATTGGGTGCAAACTGGCTTATATGGTCGGTTATGATCATCAGATCGCCAACCTGAAAAGCCGGGTTTACCCCACCGGCAGCGTTACTGACCAATAAGGTATCAATGCCTAAAAACTTTAACACCCTGATCGGAAAAACAGTTTGATCAGAGGTATATCCTTCATATATATGAAAACGTCCGGCCATCGCCACCACTTTTTTGCCACTCAACTCACCAAAAATAAGTTTACCGCTATGCCCTTCAACTGTGCTTACCGGAAAATGCGGTATATCCCCATACGGTATCTCTTTTTCAATTTTTATTACGTTTGTAAAACTTCCCAAACCACTGCCTAAAACAATACCTACCGTGGGTTTTTCACTGTATATATTTTTAATAAAATCAACTGCTTCTTTTATTTTAGCCAGCATATACTTATATAATTATGACGCCAAAGGTAAGATAAGAAATTGTTAACGGGATGTTGAGAGTTTCTGGGATTGGGACTTATCGGTTTTGTTTGTAGTAATGCGGTTACAATTTGTTAAGATAAAAACTCAGTAAGGAATAAAGTACCCGGTTGATATCCCCGATCATTGGAGACCGGATGCCCATAAAGCCTGTTATTGATAATCTGGCGGGAACACAAAATCCTAAACCCTAACTTTAAACTGTTTTATTTATCTTAGCAAAAATTTTTACTGTATGAACCTTCACGAATACCAGGCAAAAGAATTATTGAAAAAATACCATGTTCCGGTTCAGGAAGGTGTTCCATGTAATACGCCGGGCGAAGCAGAGATGGCGTATAAACAAATTCATACAGAATATGGCAGCAGGTTTGCTGTAGTAAAAGCACAGATTCATGCCGGCGGGCGTGGTAAAGGAAAAATAAAGGGTACAGAGCAACGTGGTGTAGCAGTGGGCAAAACAGCTGAGGATGTTATGCAAATTGCAAAAAATATTTTGGGCGGCACATTGGTTACGTTACAAACCGGCGAAGCAGGTAAACTGGTTTCAAAGGTTTTGGTGGCACAGGATGTTTATTATGAAGGCCCTAACCCTGTTAAAGAATTTTATCTTTCGATCTTATTGGACAGAACCAAAGGCGAAAATGTGATCATGTACAGTACTGAAGGCGGTGTAAATATTGAAGATGTAGCACATAATACTCCTGAAAAAATATTTAAAGAATGGGTTTTTCCGGGTGGAAGCCTTGAACCGTTTCAAGCCAGGAAAATTGCATTCAATTTAGGCTTAAGCGGCCCGGCTTTTAAAAACTGTGTGAAATTTGTCACCAATTTATATAATGCCTATGTTGGTTCTGATTGTGGCATGCTGGAAATAAATCCACTGTTTAAAACAAGCGATGAAAAAATAATTGCTGTTGATTGTAAAATGAATATTGATGATAATGCATTAATGCGTCATCCTGATATTGCTTCTTTACGGGATATCAGTGAGGAAGATCCAACTGAAGTGGAAGCCGGACAATTTAATTTGAACTTTGTAAAACTTGATGGCAATGTGGGCTGTATGGTGAACGGCGCAGGACTTGCCATGGCTACCATGGACATGATAAAACTCAGTGGTGGAGAACCTGCGAACTTCTTAGACGTTGGGGGTACGGCAAATGCCCAAACCGTAGAAGCAGGTTTTCGTATTATTTTAAAAGACCCAAAAGTAAAAGCGATACTGATCAATATTTTTGGAGGTATTGTACGTTGTGACAGGGTTGCCCAGGGTGTTATTGATGCCTATCAGTCAATTGGCAATATCAATATACCGATCATTGTAAGGTTACAGGGCACTAATGCTGATGTAGCAAAAAAATTAATTGATGAAAGCGGGCTTAAAGTGCAAAGTGCAATACTATTAAGTGAAGCCGCCGCTCTGGTGAATAAGGCAGTTGCTTAGAAACCGTATTACTTTTTTGTTTCCCGCATGAAGTCCCTCATTACCTGGGGGATTTTTTATCAGCGTTTCAGCAGATATCAATTTACCCCGATTCAGATGCTGAAATGTAAATAAGATTACTTTTGAAAAAATAATCTTACCATGCTTGAACCCCTCTTTTCTCCCTTTCCCGAAATTGAGACCGAAAGATTATTTCTGCGCTGTATTGAAAAAACGGATGCTCCGGCAATTTTATTTCTTCGCTCAGATGAAATGGTTATGCAGTACATAGACCGTGAAAAAACAAAAACGCTTGAAGAAGCAGAAATATGGATACAGATGATCAGGGACGCTCTTGATACCCATGAAGGAATTTTGTGGGCCATTACTTTAATAGATGAACCAGATATATTGATCGGGACAATTAGTTTCTGGCGGCTGATAAAACAACATTACCGTGCCGAAGTTGGTTATATGCTGCATCCTGATTACTGGAATAAATCAATTATGAAAGAAGCATTACGGGTTGTTGTTAACTATGGTTTTACGGTAATGAAACTGCACAGTATTGAAGCCCATATTAATCCTGAAAATACGGCTTCTGCATCCCTGCTTGTAAAATCGGGTTTTATCAGGGAAGCTTATTTTAAAGAAGATTTCTTTTTCAGGGGCCGGTTTATTGATTCGGCGGTATTTTCTTTACTTGCACCATAAAATACCCGGTGCCAGTTGTTGTATTTTAGCAGGTAAATCTGTTACTTTATAGTTTGATCTATTAGAATTTTAACCTTTAAATTATTTATTATGAACCAGATTGAGCAAAGAATTTTAAAATTGGAAAAAAGCCTGCGGGCTTACCGGATATTTGTAAGCACTTCGGTTGTTATTTTAATTGCGGTTGTCTTAATGTCATCAGGCAAAAAAGAGGATGTACCTGACCTGATTAAAGCTAAAGCATTCCAGGTAGTGGATGACAAAGGAAATGTACTGGTATTGATAAATAAAGAAAGGGGTAATGGCCAGGTGGCGACGTACAACCCTGCCGGCCAGAAATTAGTTCGCTTATTTACCTCGGATGGTGATGCCGGAGCCATCAATACATTTGATGGAAACGGAAGTTTAAATTTTAAAGTTACCAGAACTACCGAAGGCGGAGGCTACATGGCGCTATATAATTCTACCAATAAAGAAGTGATGGAAGTAGGCGTTACTAAAGGCAATGCCGGGTATTTACAGATTAATGACAGTTATGCAAAAAGGCTGGCAAAGATCACAACTACAACTGATGGTGGCGGGCATATATCCGTATCCAGAGACGAAAAAGAAACAGTTATTATGTCGGCTTCGGATGCCGGAGGCAGATTCAGTATTTACAATACGCTCAGTTCCCGAATCGGTTATTTTGGTGCCCAGGATGACAAGAGTTGTAACTTGTCAATTTATAATAGCAGCGGTACCAGAATTGGCGGCTTTCCAAATTATTAAACCCCTTTTATATCATACTGGCCCTGTTCACCATTATGAACAGGGTTTGTACTTTCATTACATTAAAACACTTTTTATATTTATAAATGCACAAAAAAAACATTTGCTTTTATTGAAGCCTCAATTTTTTTAGCAGCATCTATCGTTATATAATCCATTTTTCAGGGTTCATCATTATCTGTAAATTTTAACGTGTAACCGTTTTAAATCCAGCCGTTCTATTAACTGCTTTAACTGATAATTGCAGCATCAAACGCGATCAATGAATTATATTGAAATCGTTTATATTGACTTATAAAATAAATTAACATAAACAGGGATTTCATTCACTGTAAGTAAATTATTTAAATGACCTGAATCATTAAGGAGATAAAAAAATAAGTGTGCAGAAAAAATAAGGATCATATCTTACCCAGTACCATTACTTTGGTGGGAACCGGTTTTTCGGGGCCAGAATCTTCCAGTGAAACCGCAAAGGCCTGGGCATTACCGAAACTTTTCATTTTTTGTATATGTACGGTTTTACCGTTTATTTCTGTAGTAATTATTCCGCCATTTACCGGCGCCCCATCAACAATAGCCCAAAACTGGTATTGCTTACCGGTTGGTGCCTGTGGCAAATTAGAAGGATCAATGTATACTTCACCCGTATTTTTCATCCAGTAAATCCGGGCTGCGGCACCTGCCACATCCGGCATAGGATTTAATGAAACCGGCATGGCATCTTTATTTGCCATCACGCCCATATCGTCATGCATTGCCTGTGCCAGTTCTTTTTGTTGCTGCAGTTCAGATTGGGTTGCTGCCAGATCGGTATTAGATGATATGTATTTATTATAAAAAATATAATTAAAAATTAAACTGCCTGCTAATAAAATAATACCCGCTGCAGCAGCATATTTCCATACAGACGCGATTTGATAAACTTTTGCAGTACCGGAATTTTGAGCAGGTTTAACAGGAATGACCGGTGAAATCCTGTTTGTATTTATCCGGTTAAATATTTTCACCTTTACAGCAGCATCCGGAGCAAAAGCATGAGATTGCGCATAATCCTCCAAACCCATTTGTATAGCTTTAATTTCTGAAGCCACTTCTGGGTATTGCTTTGCCCATTGTGCTACTTCGGCAGTCTCTGTTGCTGAAGTAAGCCCCATACTGTAAAGCTCTAATAAGCCCGATGATATGATTTCCTGTGCGTTCAATTTATCCTTTTTGTAACATTTTTCTTAATTCAATAATCGCTGACCGCATTCTTGTTTTAACGGTCCCCAGGGGAATTCCCATTTCCTTAGCTATTTCATCCTGGGTATAACCATTAAAATAAGCCAGGTCCACAATACTCCTATACTCCGGTTTTAAATTAACTAATTGTTTTCGTAAACCCATCGCATCAAATCTTTCGGCCATACGGTTATCATCAGTCAGGTTACTTACGGAATTTTCATCACCCGAGATTTTTCCCTGCTTTTTATGGCCCTTACTCCGTAACGTATCAATAGTAAGGTTCCGGGTGATATTCAGCATCCAGGTAAACAGCCTTCCTTTGCCTGTATCATAACTGGAAAAGTTATTCCAGATTTTAACAAATGCTTCCTGTAAAATGTCTTCTGCCAGTTCCCGGTTTTCAACCATCCGGTAAATTATACCATTTAATGCAGCAGCATAATTATCATATAAATATGAAAATGCCTGTTGGTCCTTACTTTGCAGCAGCAGCACCAAATCTTCTTCACTATATTTTTGTATCTCGGCCAAACAGTTTAGGGGAATAATTTATTACCGAAATTAAACGATTTTTTTAAAACCAGGTATTTTGACTAAAATTAAATAAACTATAATTGTAGCCACTTTATCTGTACGCCCCGATTTTTTTATATGGCTGATGACAGGCAATGATTTTTAAAGATTTACTTTTAACGAAACAACAAAATTTTTCTTAGGTTTGAATTTATTATAAAATAACATACAGTATGCATGAACTCAGGATCAGAACGATCAAACAAAGCGATAACAGCTACCTGGCAAAAATAATCAGGGATACCTTAAAAGAATTTAAAGCCGATAAACCGGGTACCGTTTATTATGATGAAACAACGGATGATCTGTTCAGCGTTTTTAAAACAGAAAACAGTATTTATTATGTGGCCAAGTTGAAGGATTTGATTGTTGGCGGCGGAGGTATTTACCCAACCCCAAACCTTGACACTGGAACCTGTGAACTGGTAAAACTTTATCTTTCCCCTGCAGCACGGGGTAAAAGTATTGGAAAAGAACTGATGCAAAAATGTATATCGGCAGCGATTAAAATGGGTTATAAAAAGATCTACCTGGAAACAATGCCGGAGCTGACCATTGCAATACCCATGTATGAAAAATTTGGATTTACTTATTTAGGTGCACCCCGGGGAAACAGCGGTCATACTGGTTGTGATGTATGGATGATTAAGAATCTGGAAGTATAAATCAGCTGTTTGATCCTCACTGTATCACACTTACTTCATAAACAGCACTGAATAAATAATACTTACCTGTTTTTACTTCAACACATTTATACCGTTTTCGTATTTTTTCTTCTTTTTTAAAAATTCGCCCGCCTTTGATCAAAAACAAGGCTCCATCAGGCAACTGCTCTACCAACTGAACCCCTTCTTTTTGATCATCATACCGGTGCAAAACCCTTAATAATTTTTCATCACCGCAACTGCTTGCTGCCGGATTTTTCAATGTTTGTAACAATGTTTTTTCGATATCGGGCGGGAACACTTTTTGCAATAAAAATTTTGCCAGTATCTTACTGAACTCATCTTTCCATTCGTGGCCATGTGCAGATACCCGGTGGCCAAATTTTTCGTACGTGAAAAGATGTGCCAGCTCATGTAATAAAGTAATGAGGAAAGCAAACTTATTCAGGTTGCCATTAACACTGATACGGTGGTTCCTGCCGGGTAACGCATGCCGGTAATCACCTAAAACACTTTGCCGTTGCCGGCTGATGGTGAGGTGTACATGGTAATGTTGCAGGTAATGCAGCACCTCCTCAAAACTGCCTGCCGGTAAATAGGATTGTAACTGTAAAAGTGGAGCTTCCTGCTTAGGCATTTTTTTGTTTGTTCAACTTCATGATTGTCTTTACTTCCACCCATAAATAAATAATATAGATGAGCATAGATATATATACAGCAGGCTTGTTAAACAGTACACCGCTTAAAAAATAATAAGCAACTACTGCGGTAATGCACGCAAAAACCTTTATGATCATACCACCCATAACAGACCTGATAAATACATTGGGATTAGGGTGGTACATAGCCTGGTATTGCAACCTGAATACAAAAAGGCTGATTAAAAAAAACAGGCAGTTGCTTCCTATTAATACCCCATGATCAACACTCCCCTCCCTGTAAAATATTTTTGTCAGTAAGATCAAAACAGACAATATCAGGAATGTAATAACCAATGGCCGGAGTACTTTAAATCGAAGACTCATTAAAACAAAATTTATTGATTTACTGCATTTGCAACTTCCTTAACTCCATTATTCAGTTCTACAAACTTTGCACCCATATGGCATTGACCGTTGAATACCGCAGCAGGATCAATTTGTAATTTACCGGCATAAATATCTCCCTGTACTATTGTTTCACCATGCAGGTATAAAAGTTCCTGTACTTTTATCTTTCCGGTAACACGGCCCATAATATCAGCCTGCTGGCCTTCTACATCTCCTTCTACAACACCTTCGGTACCAATAATGATTTTCGATTTTCCTTTCAGGCTGCCTTTCAATACACCATCAATACGGATATCACCGTTGCTTTCTATATCACCGGTAATGGTTGTGCCTGCACCTATTAAAGTGCTTGCATTTGGAGGGGTTACATCAAAAGATGATTTGGATTTTGAATTAAACATATATTTCATTTTTACATTAAGAAATCATTCTAAAACTTTTTCAATTTTGGGCAGATTCAGTTTTTGTGTATCTAAAACCGGCAAATTCCCTTCCAGTAGTTTTTTAAGATCGTTATAATATTGTTGTTTATATTTTAAAGACTGTTCCATAGAATCGGTACGCATTTTAAGGATCCGGTATTCCCGTATTTGCTTGGCATCGCCATAACCGGTACCGGGCAAATAATATTTTAATGGTGTAAAAACAAGTAAAGCAATGATAAGCCCCACTAATACAACGAACAAAGTGCTTAAAAATATATACACACTCATGCGGCTAAGCTTAAATTTAACCACTTCTTCATAAGTATCCTCGTTCATAACCACCAGCCGGTAACGGTTTCTCAACCGTTTTAAAGTACTGTTGGCATCCAGTTTTGCCATATTTTTTTGTTGAAGGCTAAAATTAAGAAATGCAGGTGAAAAATCAATTTAAAACCTGTAATCAGAAAAAAATTGAAGGAACCCATTTTTTAAATAAGTAAAAGCACTTCACAAAAAAACATTAAAGTAATTAAAAGCCAGCCTTTATCCACAATAATTAGTCAAAATAACCGATATTTAACCCTGTTATCTAACCTTTTGATTCATGCTGAAGAGAACTATAAACCTGTTATTTATTTTTTTGATATTATACGGATTTCCAAAACCTGTATTAGCCCAACCTACCTGGACCCTGGACCTGTTTGGAAAACAAAAAAAACCGGAGAAATTTGAGAATCGTAAACTTGGTTCTGAGAAATCAGCAAATAAAAAATTCACAGTTCCCCGAAACTTCTTACAAAATTCAATAACCCATTACAATTATTATTTTAATGCCAATAACCGGGTAAATACAGTTGTTGACCGGGCCAAGCTTTCCTATAAGGACGATTATTCAAACCTGCTGAACTTTTACCCGTATACCCTGGAGAATACCGCTACTCAAACCACCGAACTTGATTCAGTAATACTGACTTCTACAGCAGGTATTTTATTACACGATCTCCGGAACGACTGGATCGACAATATGTATATGCTTATCGGGAAGGCCTATTTCTACCGCCGGGATTTTGACTCAGCCTTAATGACTTTTCAGTTCATAAACTATAATCTTTTTCCGCGTAAAAGAAAAAATGATAATGATGACAGGATTGTAGGAACAAACAGCATTTCCATCGCCAACAAAGAAAAAAGAAATATTTTACAAAAAGTAACTGCACAGCCTCCAAGCCGCAATGATGCATTACTATGGCTTGCCCGTACTTTAATAGAACTGGATGAGTTTGGCGAATCGGGCGGCTTGATCAATACCCTGCACAATGATCCTAATCTCCCTAAACGTTTAAAAAATGACCTGGAAGAAGTAAATGCTTATTGGTTCTTTAAACAGGGTAACTATGACAGCACAGCCATTCACCTGGAAAATGCGCTGAGCAATGCTGACAGCAAGCAGGATAAGTCGCGTTGGGAATTTTTATTGGCACAGTTAAGTGAACTGAATGGTAATTATGATAAAGCATCGGAATATTATAGTAAAGCTTCCAAACATACGGTAGATCCTTTGCTGGACATTTATGCCAACCTTAATGATGCAAAAATGCTCAGGGGAAACGGAGACCTTAAAGCATTGGATAAAAGTATAGATAATCTTTTAAAAATGGGGCGCAAAGATAAGTTTGAAGCGTATCGCGACATTGTATATTATGCTGCCGGAGAATTATCCTTACAAAGACCGGATACCAATGCTGCCGTAAATCATTTTACTAAAAGTATCAGGTATAACGAAAGTAATAGTAATTATAAAAACAGGGCTTATTTGCAACTGGGTGATATTGCATACCACCGTAAACAATTCAGACTTGCAGCTGCCATGTATGACAGTCTGCAAACAGGATCCGATTCCCTTTTAAATAAACGTATTGCACAAATTCAGACAAGAAAAGATGCATTAACAAAAATTGTTGAAGCCCTCAGTAATATTGAAAGGGAAGACAGCCTTCAACTGATCGCTGCCATGCAGCCGGCAGAAAGAGACGAATTAATAAAAAAAACAGTTCGGAAACTGCGAAAAGAAAAAGGATTAAAAGATGACGGAGGCGCGGGTGGCGATATTATTCCGTTTGGAAATACCAATCAGCAGCCAACTGATCTGTTTGAAAGTAACAGCAGCCGTGGAGAATGGTATTTCAATAACAGCTCCCTTAAAGCAAGGGGCTTTACAGAGTTTAAAACGAAATGGGGAAACAGGGCCAATCTGGATAATTGGCGCCGGAAATCCGCTATGGAAACGGGTATAATTAATCCCATAGCCGGCAATGATACCAAAACGGGCAAGGGAAATACAAAAACTGATTCAACATCAACTCAACCGGAAGAGATCAATTATACTTACCTCTTAAACTCCCTTCCGCTAACAGCAGAAAAACTTGCTTCCAGTAATGAAATCATTGCGGATAATTTGTTTGAATTGGCCAAACTGTATCAAAACGAGCTGGAGGAATATAAACTGGCTGCAGATACATACGAAGCGTATTTACTACGCTTTATGGCCAGGTTAATAGATGGTGAAGTTTACCTGGGTCTTTATTATTGTTATTCAAAATTGGGGAATTCGGAGCGGGCCGGTTATTATAAAGATCTGTTGAATAGTAAATTCGCCAACAGCAAATCGGGTCAGAAGCTTAATAACCCTTCTGCTTTAGATCCAAAAATAAAAAATCCGGAAGTAACAAAACTGTACGATGATATTTATAACCTTTTCATTGAAGGTAATTTTGACAAAGCCATTGTAGAAAAGAAAAAAGCCGATAGCCTCTATGGTGTAAATTACTGGTCACCGCAGTTGTCATACATTGAAGCACTGCACCATGTTAAGAACCGGGATGACAGTGCTGCCATTAATGGATTGCAGGCTATTATTGATAATGATCCTTCATCCCTGCTAAAAGACAAAGCGGCTAATATGATAGATGTTTTGCAACGAAGGGCCGAAATAGAAAAATATTTAACCAGCCTGGAAATAACAAGAGCCGAAGAGGATAAACCCATTATAGCCGGCGATAATCCTGTTGTTATAAATAAACCTGCTGCAGTTAATAAACTACCGGCAGTTAAATTACCGGTTGTAACCGACAGTGTTAAAAAAATAATACCCCCTTTAACCTATGGCCCGTTTGTTATGGCGCTTACCTCGCCTCACCTGGTGCTGATGATTCTGGACAAGGTTGACCCGGTTTATGTAACCGAAGCCAGGAATGCTTTCATCCGTTATAACCGGGAAAAATATTATGGACAAACCATAACCATAAATAAAGACGTATTGGATGCCAACCGAAATTTACTCGTTATCGCATCATTTGAGGATGCTGCTGCTGCACTGCAATATTATGATAAGATAAAGCGAAGTGCTGCATCAGAAATATCCTGGCTGCCGGCAAATAAATATTCATTTTTAATTATTACAGCCGATAACCTGCAACTGCTTAAAAACAATAAGAACATTTCGGGTTATAAGGACCTATTAAATACAAAATATCCCGGCAGATTTTAACAACGGGAAGTGATCATGCATACTATCATTCTATAATTTTATATGATCTTTACTATAGATTTTCCATTATCATTAATCATAAAGCAACATTCAATACATGAAACATTCGGTTAAAATATTATGGCAGGTTTTTTTGGGTGGCTTTGCTTTAGTGCTGCTGATGTTCATATGTGCCAATTTTGGATTGTTTGGCAAAATGCCTTCGGTAGCGCAGTTAGAAAACCCGGAAGCAGACCTTGCCAGTGAGATTTATTCAACCGATGGAAAACAAATGGGTAAATATTATTCTGAAAACAGAAGTGAAATAAAGTATAATGAAATATCGCCCAACGTAATTAATGCTTTATTGGCAACAGAAGATGAACGCTTTTACGAGCATTCGGGTATAGATGCCCAGGCAGTTGCCCGTGCAGCATCTACCTTAGGTACAAAAAGCGGTGGCAGCACTATTTCACAACAGGTTGCTAAATTGATGTTGAAACAGGGTAAAGGGAATATCATTAAACGTGTACTTGATAAGATGAAAGAGTGGATCGTTGCCGTTAAATTAGAAAGAAACTTTACCAAAGAAGAGATCATCACCCTTTACCTGAACAGGGCACCCTGGGGTAATGTTTTTGGGATCCGCAATGCATCCCGTACTTATTTTCAGAAAGAACCAAAAAATCTGAAAATAGAAGAAGCAGCTGTTTTAATTGGCATGTTAAAAGGATTTATTTATAACCCGATCAGTTATCCCAAAGCTTCTGTTGACAGAAGAAATACGGTGATAAACCAGATGGTTGTTTGCCGGCAAAAATATCTAACTGAGGCCGAAGGAGACAGGTTAAAAGCAAAACCACTTATTACCAATTACAAAAAAATTGATGAAGATAAAGGGATCGCCCCCTACTTCAGAGTGGTTTTGGCTGATCAATTAAGAGAATGGTGTAAAACGCATGAGAACCCAAAAACAGGGGAACCCTATAACCTGTACAAGGATGGATTGAAAATATATACAACAATCGATTCTAAAATGCAGCAATACGCCGAAGACGCTGTTGCACAACATATGCCAGTTATTCAAAAAAAGCTGGACTGGATCATGAAAAATAATGGCGCCAGAATATGGAAAGGACATGAAGGTATTATTGAAGCTGCTTTTAAATATACAGACAGGTGGAAGAGCATGAAAGAAGATAAGATTGATGAAGAAAAAATTAAAAAGACATTTTACGTTCCCGTAAAAATGAAAGTGTTTGCCTGGAATGAAAAAAGAGAAAAGGATACGGTGATGACTCCTTTTGATTCCATTAAATACCACAAACAGATCCTGCAAACATCTTTTGCAGCAATGGACCCAAAGACCGGTGAAGTAAAATGCTGGGTAGGCGGGATAGATTTTAAATGGTTTAAGTTTGATCACGTTACTGCCCTGCGGCAGGTTGGCTCTACTTTTAAGCCATTTATATATACCCTGGCCATTGATGAAGCAGGTTATACACCCGAAACTGTAATACCCGGAGGCGAGTTAACACTGGGGGGCAAAAGCATTTCCAGTGGTGGTGGTACAGTAGCTTATTGCTTGGCCTGGTCAAAAAATATTGCAGCCTGGCGGCTGATTGGCCAGATAGGTGTAGCCAGAACACTTGAATTTGTACAAAGCTGTGGCATTAAAACAAAACTTCCGCCTTATTATTCTATTGGCCTGGGCGCTGCAGAGATCCCCATGATGGAAATGCTGCAGGGCTATACCATGTTTCCAAATAAAGGGATGAATACAGAGCCAATTTACATCACCCGAATTGAAGATAAAAGTGGTAATGTGTTGCAGGAATTTCACAGTACATCAAAACAGGTTATCAGCGAAACAGATGCATACACCATGGCAAAATTAATGGAGGGGGTGATTCAGTTTGGTACAGGCCGGATATTAAACAGTTATTCAATTCCTGTAGAAAAAGCTGGCAAAACAGGTACTACCACCAATAATGTTGACGGCTGGTTTATTGGCTACACTCCTGAATTACTTGCCGGTACCTGGGTTGGTTGCGATGACCCCTTTATAAGAATTTATGCAAACACTTCCGGTGGTGCTGAAATGTCGGCTCCCAAATGGGGGATCTTTATGAGTAAAGTATATGCAGATAAAAAACTGGATTACGGAAAGATAAAAGAATTTGATAAACCTGCCGAGCTGACCTATGATCCGATCTATGCAGATCAGAATATGGAAAGATATTTTCTTGAAGGTGATAGCCTCACCGTTGATGAAGGCAATGGGGATGCCGGCGATTTTTTTAATCCCCCCGCTTCAGGATCTGATTATACATCACCGGATAGCATAAATAATAAGCTGGCTAAATCTGTGAAGGATTCTTCGGGTAAATCCAAAAAGCCGGATGATAAGAAAGATAAAAAAGCAACAGCACCTCTTTTAAAGCCAACAGAATATAAATCCAAAAATAACGGGAAGCCAAAAGGAAATGATTATTAAAGAACAGGGTTCTGCAATTATTCAATTATTTTTTCAATATGTATCAATTTTCCCGCGGCATTTACGCCTTCAATGGTTAAAAGTAATTTTTTTGAAACATCATTATTGTAATACTCAATCTTTATTTTATTATTTGTTTTATCCAGAATAATATTGGGGTTCCAGTATAAAGTACTTCGCAGATCTGATTCATTTAACAAAGCCCTGTCGCGGTAATCGGGGCTGATAAATTCTTTTTGCCGGTTATAACCAACAACATAAACAAAAGGCAACCCTTTAGCAGGTGGCCCTTTTTCGGTTCCCTTTTTTGTATAAATATACAAAGCACCGGTAGATGTTCTGAATGATCCGCCAATTACAATACCCGGAATGTATTTTACATAAGCAACATTCCACATATTTAAAAGTGAAACTGCGTCACCTTCTGTTAGAACTTCGTCAATAAATGTTAAGACCGGCAATATAGTATCCACCACTTTATTTGCACTGTTACCGTTCGAAATTGCTTCTATTACAGTTCTTCTTACCCCAAATATGCCCTGATATAAACTTAACCCTGGTACTCTGTAACGGATATAATCCTGCAGATTTGAATTTGCATTTACCCCCAGGGTATCATCAATTATATTCAATTGGTATCCTTTATTACCACTAAACATCCCGGAAGTATAAAATTTATCCAATTCATCAATACGTGCCAATTGGGGGTTCCCTTTATATTTTGATTTTACAACTACCCTTTTTATGGTTTGAACATCATTGAACTTAATATGCCCGGTAGTAAAAAATGAATCTATATCATTGGCTGCTGCACCCGTCATTGTATTTAATGAATTAATTTTATCAGGCAAAGCGCTTATTGCCGAAGGGATCTTCTCCGTATCTTCTTTACTTATGGTTAAGTATTTTACCAGATCTTTATTTTTATTCATCTGGTAAGAAATTTTTACAGAATCAAAAAATATCAGGCCCGTTTTTTTAAAAGTGGTTTGGTCATTGGGTTGCAGGTTGTAAAACTGTTTATCTATTCCGGTATTGTTTATGATAAGGTTAAGGGCATCATTTGCCGGTAAGGCAAGATCTTTTTCATGATACTTTACTGATAGGGAAATATAATTATCTGATAACTCCGGTTTACCTTCTTTTTTACCCGATGCTTTTTGCCAGTTGTATTTTTTCCAGTTATGGGCAAGCATAACCAGATCAACTGCCTGTTTGTTATAATTATATAAAAAAGAATCAAGATTCAGGTTAAATAAATTTTGTTGAGCACTAAACCAAAAGTCCTGGCTAATAGAACGGGTATTGGGCTGGTTATAAAAATTAATATCGGCAATTGAAGCAGATAAATCAGAGTATAGGGTATCGTGTAAGATTATTTCAATAGAATTTTTTCCCTTACCATTTCTATTGATTGTATCTCTGTTAACTTCAGGCTGATTTTGCAAAGCACTGTCATTAATAAATATCAGCCTTTCCTGCAACGGGTTCCAGTATTTGTCAAACAAAGTGAGCTGCAGCAAACCAACAGGTAAAGAATCAATTGAGAATTTAGCCATTGAAAGTTCCATTTCATTGGGTATAACTAAATCCGCTTTGTAAACATTGTAATTACCCATTTGTGCCTGCAGGTGAAGCAGGCTTAAACTATCTGAGCTTTTATTTTTAGCAATGGTATAGTGAAGTTCTTTGTTGATGATCTCCGTATGAAAAGAAACTCCATACCTGTTGACGTCCGGCAATGGTATCTGTTTTGTATTGCCGTTTTCATCTTTCCAAACAGCTATATAATTTTTTTTGGGTGCCGGAGTCAATATAAATTTTCCAAGTCCCATAGTATTGGTGAAAAAACTATCAGTAACTTTGTTCATTTCCACTTCAATAATTTGCCCGCTTATGTTTGCCGGACTCCCATCGGAATAACTGGCTTTAAATGCAATATGGTTTTGCAGTTCAGTAATAAGCTGCCCCCCTTCCGGAAAAAACCGCAGGATTATCTTTTTGTTTACCGGTACAGCCTTTTCATTGTTTTCTTTATCATAAACGGTTAAATTTTTCTTATACACATTGTTGCTGTCATTTAATATCATGGCTTTGGTAAATGCCCTGAACTGCAACCTGCTGCTGTGTAAAGAATCCGGCAGTTGAAAATCGCCATAGCAACTGCCTGCTAAAATGGGATATTGTTTTTGCTGAATCAGCTCGCCCTTTTCATCATAAAGTGCCACATAAAAATTTGTACTGCTTACTGATATTTCATTCATGTTGTACAGGTAGGCTTTAAACCAGATGGTTTCACCGTACAGGTAAATATCTTTATCAAAATGAACATGCATGGTTTGTGTAGATATCAAATAACCCCCGGGGTTAAGATCTCCTTCCCGGGTTTGTGAAAGAACAGGGCTGGTAATAATAAAGAGTAACAGGCAATAGTAAAATGTAGCAATTTTCATTAAGCTTATTATTATATAATATAGTTTTGCCTCGTAATTATACCTGTTTTGGCTTTACAGTTTATAGCCTGATGCTTACATTTTGGTATTTACATAATATAACCTTCCCTATTTTTAATATTAGCATTACTTCTTTACTCTATTATTTTTTCAAGATGAATCATTTTACCCTCAGCATTAATACCCTCCAGTACAATACGCAGTTTTGAACTAAAATCGTTATTATAAAAAGTAATGGGAATTTTACGGTTGGCAGCATTGGTTAATATATAGGGCCGCCACAATAAGGTTGTCCGGGTATCATAGCCAATAGCCGTGTTGTTTTGTAAATAATCGGGTTCATAAAATTCTTTAATGGGTGAATAGCCTGCAATCTTTACATATTTCAGATCAGTATCTTTGGGGCGGCGGTCAATCAGGTCTTCCCCCTTTTTTAAGTAAACAGAAATTGCCGGCCCATATAACCCTGCTGAATTTCTTTCGCCAACATAATTGCCAACCACTTTTATGTAAGCAATGTCTTCCAGGTTTATCCGCACAAATTCATCATTATCCGAAATCCGCTCATTTACAAATAATAAAACCGGCAGCGTTTCATTGCCCCTGTTGATAACAAATGATTTTTCTCCACTTGAATTTTTTATAGTGATCCCCGGCACTTTACCCATCATATAGTTAAAAATATCAAACTTGGAAGCAGCCATTTCATCATGCATAACATCAAAAGAATAGGAATTGGCACCACTGCTGAATAAACCGCTCGTATATTTCTGATCGAGCTTATAAATGGGATCGTTTTTCCAATTACGCAAACTGTTACTTTTTACAACCACACCCTGCAATGTTTTTTCTGAGCTAAAGGGTTGATTATCCTTTTTGCTGTTGTAATAATTAAATAATGAAGCAGCCTGGTTAACTTTTGTTCCCGTTGTATCCCGTAATAAAAAGCGATTGTAATCCGATATCGTGTATGGCTGAGACAGTGTAAAGTTTGAGCTGCTGAAAGCCATCTGAGTATTCCAGTTTTTATTTTTATTAAAGGAAAATAAAACCTTTGCCGTATCATAAAAGATCAAGCCTGCCTGTTTTAAAAAACCCGTGCTATCGGGCCACAGTGAATAAAAATTATTGGCACTGTCTTTCGTTTTAACGATCAGGTTTATATTTTCCTCTTTAGTCATTTTAGCCATTACATCCTTACTTATCTGTCCATATGCTGAAAGGTAATTGTCGGTACTATAGTATAAAGACGGCATTTTTTGTACCAGCATATTATTCCAGTTATACCTGCGCCAGCCATGGGTAAGCATTACAAGGTCCAGATCTGCTTTTAATTTATCATTTGTATTATTGGTAAAATAATACACAGGATCATGTATATACCCTTTTATATCGCTGCTTAATAAAAAATTGGTAATGATAGAGCTGCTGGCTTTTTCATTGTTCAGGTCGGCATCAGTAATACTCAGCGACATATTTGCCGGTATGGTATCACCTACTTCGATCTCTATAATATTCTTTCCCCGTTTTTGGGTACTTCCTTCTTTATTGGTTAACGTTGCTGCTGCAGTATAATTATTGTTATTGATAAAAGCGATCCGTTCTGCCAGTGGCTGCCAATTGGCATCGAAAACAGTTAACTGCATGGTGCCGGTCGGTAACGTGTTTGTTGGTACAAAACCGGTAAAAGGCAATGCCGCAGTTACTGCAAGATCAGTCTTGTAAAATACCTTTTGATACATATACATCAGCACATGCAGTGAATCACCGGGAAGTTTATTTATAATATTATAGATCAGCCTGTCTTTTTGCAGAACCATTTTCAGCGATACCCCATCGGGTTTTGCAGTTGGCAGGTATGTTTGTTGTGTTGCTCCATTATTATCCTGCCACTCGGCATAATATTTTTCGTTGGGTTGTATGTCAATATCAAAACGCCCCATACCATCGTGTTCACTTTTTAATGGCAGCATCACTTCGCCTGTTTCCTGTTTTTTTATAACTCCATTAATTTCAAAAGGTATACCGTTATTGTAATTTGCTTTAAAGGCAATAGTATTTTTTGTGCCCGCAATAAGTTCTCCGCCTTCGGGAAAAAACTTCAGGGATACTGTTTTAACAGCATTGGCCGTATCTTCTTTCGCATTTTTATTGATCAGCTTAATTGCTTTTGTAAATAAAAAGCTGGTATCAAAGTTCAACATCCAGGCCGTGTAAGCCCGGCATATCAATTGTTTACTTCCCAAACTATCCGGTATTTCAAAATGCCCGCTGGTAGTTGAATTAAAGATCGGTGATAACTGATCCTGAATTAACATCCCTTCCTCATCATAAAGGGCAGCATAAAAATTGGTGCTTCTTTCACCGGGCAGGTTTTCTTCAAACAGGTAAGCTTTAAACCAGATGGTTTCGCCGGGCAGATAAACTTCTTTATCAAAATGGATATGAATTTTTTCCTGAGGAAAATTGGTGCCATAGAGGTTGATGCTGTTCTCAATCGTTTGGGCTTCTGTTTTTAAAACAGTGACCATTGCAATGCTGATGCAGCAGAACAGGAATATTTTTATTTTTTTTTGCACAGGGTTATTGTTTTGGTCATTAAATTTAATGAATATAATGAAGCAAATATTCCATCTTACTGTAATAACAAAACTTTATAGAATTTTTCAGTTTTTTTATAAACTAAAAGCCCCCCACAAATCGGGAGGGCTTTCAGGTATTAAGTCTCTAAAACTATTAATAATTTTTCAGATGGAGTGACACTCTCCTGTTCTGTGCACGGCCTGCAGCTTTTTTGTTATCAGCTAATGGTTTGGTCTCACCATAGCCAGTTGAAGTCAAACGGCTTTCGGCAATACCTTTGCCCACAAAATAAGCTTTCACAGATGCAGCCCTGTTTTCAGATAAAATTTGATTTTTTTCATCATTACCTACATCATCTGTATGACCATCAATTTCTACATTAAAAGAAGGATTTTCATTTAGAATCCTGGTTATCTCATTTAATGGGGTATTTGATTTAGCCAATAATTTATATTTGCCAGTTTCAAAATAAATACGCTTGGCAAGAACGTTCATTTTCTCAACGATAACTTCACTTATTATCGGGCAACCAAAATTAGTTGCGGGGCCGGCTTCTTTAATACATTTATCTTCCTCATCATTTACACCATCTCCGTCAGTATCAGGGATAGGGCATCCCTGGTAACGGGCATATCCGAAAACTGTTGGGCATTTATCCAGTTCATCATTTATAGCATCTTTATCGGTATCCGGTATCGGACATCCCTGGTAACGGGCAAATCCTGCAACGTCAGGACATTTATCTTCCGCATCAGTTATACCATCACCATCGCCGTCGGGGCAACCCTGTAAAGCTGCCAGACCTTTCACATCCGGACATTTATCAGCATCATCCAAAATTCCATCCCCATCTCTGTCCTTTGGTGGTTCCACAACCGGAATTGGTACAACAACCGGTGCGGGTTCTTTTTTTGTTGTTAAGTTGGTAAATACGCCAAGGCTATGATAAAAATGATAAGCAGCATTTTCAGTTACAGCAACACGGTATTGTGAGCTAACTATTAAAAAAGTCTCCTCAAATATTCTTAATTGTCCACCTAAACCAACCGGAATAAAAGCAGCATAATATCCCCTGTATTTAGAAACACCGGCACCTGCAGTAAGAAAAGGAGAAAAACGATATTTATCAGATAGTAATTTCAGATTTACGCTTGCAGCGCCCTCAAGTAAAATGGTGGGGTTAGCAAAAACCGGTTTCCCTGGTATAGGATAAGAAAGAAAAGATCCCGACAAAGTACCTGCAAAATCCAGGTGATCACTTAATCCCTGCATATAGCTTATAGCCATACCGGCATTCATAGATTGTGTTTTATTCCATTGTTTTGATCTTAATACACTTGATAAGCCATTAGACCGGAGGCTTGCCGCTGATTTAAAATCATTAAAAAAAAATTGTACCCCTAAAGATGGATTTTTTTTATAGTCCGCCTGCCCGTAAGCAGTAAAAATCAGGCAAAGGGCAAATGAGACAAATAACATTTTCTTCATAAGTGATAGTTTTCTTAATCGAAGCAAAAATAGTCGCTTAGTTTCAAATCATAAAATAATTTACCCACATAATTCAAACTATTATAAGATTACAACCATGACCTTTTAAATGATAATATTGCTGCAATACAAAAACAAAAGAAATTATGGCTTACTCACTATTTCAATTTTTACCCTGGTTAAGCCCCGGCTGATATACCCAAGCTGTTGTGCTGCTGCTCTGGAAAGATCAACAATCCTTTTCATACGGGGATGTAACCTGTCGTTTGTTTTAACAACAACCGTTTTACCGTTTTTTAGATTGGTTACTTTTATCCAGGTACCCAGGGGTAAAACATTACAGGCACAGGTCATTTTTTTTTGACTGAAGATCTCTCCATTTGCTGTTTTTTTTCCAATAAATTTATTGGAATAAAAACTTGCCTGTCCATAAAAAACCCGGGTTGTTTTTTTAGGTTTTACTTTATTTTCAGTTACCTGTTTTTGTGCAGTAACGGCTACGGGAAAAATGAAATTAAATGCTATTAAAAAAGCGATGCCCGTTTTACAAAGATTACCGTTTGTTATTGAAAATAATTTAAAGCACATAGTAAAATAAAGATACTTGAAATTGCCTGTATAACAGCATAATTATTTGTTAGTGAAGTATTTTTCCATGATCAGTTTATCCTCACCATAAACATCATCATAAAATGTAAGCTTACCGTTAATTCCTTCGCAGGAAAAATACCGAATAAACAGCGGTATATGATTTTTAACGTCGATGCGATGGCGCTCTTTGTTTGCAATCCAGCTTCTGATAGAATCTGCTGTATATTTTAATGATTCTTTTTTGGGGTTTAACATACTGTCGTTTCCGGCAATGTAAAAAGCCAGTTTTGCCCATTCCTGCACCCGTACACAACCATGACTTAAAGCCCGTGCTGCATTTTTAAAAAGATACCGTTGGTTTGTATCGTGTAAATAAACTGCGTACCGGTTATTAAAATTAAATTTGATAACCCCTAAAGAATTATTATCACCACTAACCTGCATAACCGTATAGGGAATGCCCCGGGTATATTTACTCCAGGTAACCGTGTTCGGATCAACAGTTTCACCCTTTTTATTCACCAATTTCAATCCGATCCTGGAAATATAATTAGGATTATTTTTTAATTTAGGCAGGTATTGTTTTACGATGATACTGTTGGGTACCGTCCAGGTAGGATAAGTAATCATATCCGATATTTCTGCATTAAGTAATGGTGTCCGGGTTTCCGGTTTACCAATAATCACTTTAGATTCAAAAGCAATACTGTCTTTTTCCATTAACGATAAATAATAAGCAGGTATATTAACCCAGATATATTTTTCCGGCATTTGACCTGGCAATTGCTTGTACCTGTCTAAGGTTACTGCTATCCGCTTAAATTTTTCAATATCATTATTGTTCAGGGATTGTATCAATAGCTTACCATATTTCCCGTCGGACTGTAAACCTTTTTGGAGTTGAAATTTACGTATGGCTTTACTTAACTGCACTGAATCGGGAAGCCAGTTGCCTGAATCAATACAGTTACTTTCCATAAGCCTTTTTTGCAAAAGGCTTATAAATAAGACTGAATCCTCCGGATCTCCTTTTTTAAAAGGATACACTACATGTGTGTATTCCTTCCTGTCCATACTGTCTACAAAGTTTTTAATTCCTTTTTTTAATTCCCAATATGCTTTATGTTTTGGCTGGAGTGAAACCAGTAAGGCAGTAAATTGCTTTTTTTCAACAAGAATATTCAGTGTTTCTGTAAAAAAATCATCAACTAATACCGAATCATCATTTAAACTGATGCTGTCTGGCTGTAGTCTTCCCTGTTTAAGATCTTTAACAATATGCATAAAGCCATCTGTAAGTAACAGATCTGCTTTTGTCCATAACAATGCATCCATGCGGCTTAGAGAATCTGCATCGAGCCTGGTTTTTAATGACCGCAGATCTTCAAAATGATAATCATTCGGAAAGAGGCCTTCCAGCTCTGCCTGGGCAATAAATCGAAATAATGAATCTGCAAGAGGCTGCCATTTTTCTTCTTTACTCCAAACAGGGTCATAATCATATTTGCTGTAATAATTTTTGACAGCATTCAACAACGGTAAATAAATACGGTCATCAATTTTGTCCTTATTATTTTCAGCTATCCTTAATCCGGCTTTAATATTTTCCGCTACTTTACTGTCCATTGATGCAGGATCAATAACCTCCAATTTATCCGCTTCTTTTGCGTTATTAGTACAGGCGTAAAGAAATAGAAAAAATGCCAGGATAAATAAATAACCATGCTTGTTTTTAGAATGCTGCATATTCAGGGTTAAAACTGAGTAACTTGAAAACCAAAAGGGTCAGAACGGAATTTAATAAGGATAATTTGAATGTCTAAGATAAAACTTTGGTATCAATTGGCACTACTTTAAGTAAATGTTTTTAGGAAAAAACAAATAACCACATATTGCAGCGGTATCCGGTTAAACAAATAATGCAAGGAGGTAAGTGGTATCCCTGAATAGCTGATATCTGATCTCGAAACCGGGTATTAAAAAAAATGAACCAGTATCCCGGTATTTTCCGTTGCCTGTTGCAAAAGATTTTATATTTACACAATTAATAAAATATAAAATAAACCCGATGCTGCTAAAAACGCTGAATGAATTTTTTGAAAGGGATCTTCAAAAACTCAAAACAGAAATTAATTTGTATCATGATGAAGCTGACTTATGGTTACTAAAGGACGGGATCAGTAACACTGCCGGAAATTTATGCCTGCATTTGATAGGTAACCTGAATCATTTTATTGGTGCCAGTTTGGGCAACACCGGTTATATCCGGCACAGGGATGATGAATTCAGCTTAAAAAATATTCCACGAAAGGATTTACTGATTAACCTGGATAACTGTATCCTTATTGTAAATAATACATTTTCAAAATTGCAGGAAACTGATCTGGAAAAAGAGTTCCCCCTGGAAAAACATGGATCAACCGTTAGCAACCTGCATATGCTGTTACATCTTTTTGGGCATTTAAGTTATCATTTGGGGCAAATCAATTATCACAGAAGGCTGCTTGATTAAGAGATCACGCGGGGAATATTTTGTTCCAGCAACATCAGGTCGGCCAAAACAAATGCTGTTACAGCTTCCAGTATAACCGGTACACGTAGTGCTATACAAAGATCATGACGTCCCTTAACCGAAAAATTTTCAACCGTACCGGTTTCAATATTTAATGTTTGCTGTTCTTTTGGGGTTGATGATGTTGGCTTAACGGCAATACGAAAAACCAATTCGTTATTATTAGTAAGTCCGCCAACGATTCCGCCGGCATGATTGGTAAAAGTTTTACCGGATTCATTCTCAATGGGATCGTTGTGCCGGATCCCAAACATTTTTGCTGCTGCAAAGCCGGTCCCAAATTCAATACCCCGTATGGCCGGAATTGAAAAAACAGCATGACTGATCAATGATTCCGCAGAATCAAAAAAGGGTTCGCCAAGCCCTGTAGGTACTCCATTTACTTTACATTCAACAATTCCTCCAACACTGTCTTTGGCATCAATTGCTTTCTGCAGTCCCTTATCCAAATCTGATTCACCTCCAATTTCTACAATTGAGGCATTTATTACTATTCCGGGAAGTATCTTTTTGGCAACCACCCCTGCGGCTACCAAACAAACGGTAAGTCTTCCGCTATAATGCCCGCTACCCCGGTAATCTTCAAATCCGCCGGATTTTTTTGAGGCAACAAAATCGGCATGCCCGGGCCTGGGCACGGCCCGAAGTTTATCATAATCTGCACTACGGGTATTGTTGTTATCGAATAGAATTGTAATGGGAGCCCCGGTTGTTTTACCATTAAACACACCGGTTTTTATTTGCGGAACATCATCTTCTTTGCGTGGCGTAGTTCCTTTGGCCCCGGGTTTTCTTCTTTCAATATCTGTATCAAAATCGGCAACAGATAAAAGTAAACCGGCAGGACAACCATCTATAGTAACCCCAACACAGGCTCCGTGTGATTCTCCAAAAATATGTACCCTGAATATGCGGCCGAAACTGTTCAATGTTAATTAGTTTATTGGTAAATATACATCAGCGTTCAGCAATTTCAAATCTTCAAAAAAATCAGGATACGACTTACTTACTGCTTCAGCATCTTCAATAGCCGTTTCTCCTGTTGCTTTTAATGCAGCAACTGCACAGGCCATAGCAATTCTATGGTCATGATGTGACTGTACTTTCGCACCAATAATCCCTTCTCCTCCTTTTATCATCATCAGATCATTCTGCAAAGTTATTGCTACGCCCATTTTTTTAAACTCCTGCTGTAAAGTAATGGCCCGGTTACTTTCTTTATGTACTAACCGACTAACCCCTTCAATAACACTAATCCCGTTGCAATAAGCGGCGAGGGTAACCAACGGGGGAAACAGGTCGGGGCATTCTGTTGCATTAAAATGAAAAGCTTTAGCCCCATTTCCTAAAGCAGGGCTTACCCTTATTTGCTTTTCTTCTATTGAAATATTCGCACCACTATCCATTAAAGGTTTTAGAATTGCTTTATCTGCCTGGGAAGAATATATATCCAATCCCTGCAACGTTATTCCTCCTGCCACTGCACCGGCAACCAGCAAAAATGCAGCACTGCTCCAGTCGCCTTCAACAGTATAGTTAACCGGTTTATTATTTAATTGCCCGCCTCCATGAGCATCTGTTCGGAATGAGTCCAGGGGTTTGATGATAAAGGACCGGTAATTATTATTTTCAATGTGGTAACCAAACAGTTTCATCATTTGCAAAGTGAGGTCAATATAGGGTTTGCTTTTTAAATTTTTAACCGTAATGGTAACTGGTTTTGTTGTGGCTTTCCCAAAAGCTATTAAGAGCCCGGTTAAAAACTGTGAACTCAATGAACCATCTATGGTAATATCTGCAGGCTGAAGCGGGCCTTTAATTTTTATAGGCAGGTAGCCATTGTTTGACAGAACTGAAATACCCAACTGTGGAAATATTTCATCAAAAAAATGCATAGGGCGTTTTAATAAACTTCCGGTTCCGGTAATGGTTATTTCAGCGGATGATAATGCGGCAACAGGGGAAAACATTCTTATACCTAAACCGCTTTCACCGCAATTTAAATCCAGTACACCTACCTTATGTTGAATGGCAGCACTGTTGATTAAAAGACTCCCGTCTTTTTGTATTGTAATTTTTGCTCCTAACTTCTGAATGATTTCCAAAGCAGCTTTATCATCATTACTTATTCCCGGATTAATGATGGTAACTTCCCCTGTTGCCAATAATGCCAGTGCGCAGGCCCTTTGCATACTGCTTTTTGACGCCGGTGCCTGTATTGTTCCGTAAATACCGGATGGCTGAATCGTTACAATCACTATAATATCTCTTTAAAATGTTTTTTAAGTTCCACTAAGCTGATGGGTACTATTGCGGCCTCACCAATTTTATTTAACAGTATGAACTGAACTCCTTCTTCGTTACGTTTCTTGTCCATTTTTAACACTTCAAAAACTTTTTCATGATCCGTTTCAATATCCACCGGTAAATGATATTTAGCCAGTAATTTTACAATCCTGGCTGCACTGCTAAAATGCAGATCATTTAACTGCTCCGATAAATTACAGGCTGCAACCATTCCAATACTAACCGCATGGCCATGTGGTATGGCGTGTAAGTTTTCAATGGCATGACCGATCGTATGACCAAAATTTAAAATTTTTCTTTCTGCTTTTTCAAATTCATCAGCAGTTACAACCTGGAATTTTATAACCGTGTTTTTTTCAATCATATCCGCTATAAGCGTTTTATCCGATTGAAATTCATGTAACGTGTATTTTTCAAGAATGGAAAATAAAAGTGCGTCTTTAATACAGGCGTGTTTTATAATCTCGGCAAATCCATTTATCCATTCTTTAACCGGAAGTGTCTGCAAAAATGAATAATCATAAAAAATAAATTCGGGCTGCAATATGGTTCCTGCCATATTTTTATAAACCCCAACATCAATTCCGTTCTTTCCGCCAATGGCAGCATCTACCATTGCTAAAACAGAAGTAGGGGCTAAACTAAATTTAATGCCTCTCATATAAATGGCAGCAACATAACCTGTAATGTCGGTAACCACACCACCACCCACCCCTACCAGGTATGTGTTTTTATGTGCGCCCAGTTTTATTAATTCCTGAATGATATAATCAACAGTGGCCTGGTTCTTATATTCTTCACCTGCTGCAATCTTAATAACCTGGTGTGCAGTCATTTTATCCGCATGATGCTGAAATACATTTTCATCTGTTATGAAAATTATATTTGCATCTTTCAACAATTCATTAATAAATGAAAAGGCAACATCAAAATAACAGGTTACTGTCTTTTGTGAAAATGGATATTCTGTTTTATGCATAGTAACTAATTCACGGTATTGATCTTTTTTGAAACCGGTACTTATGAATTCATCACTTTATTCTGATGCTGAATACTTTCCAAATGCACGGCATCAAAATATTTGGTAATGAATTCTTTTGAAAGGCCCAGCTTTTCTCCTTTTTGAAAAGCCCTCTCTAAAATATCATTCCAGCGGTTGGTTTGCAGGATGGTGATATCATTTTCTTTTTTGTACTGCCCTATCTTATCAGAAAGCTTCATCCGCTGCCCCAGCAATGTCATCAGTTCATCATCTACCTGGTTTATCTGCTCCCTTAAAGTAGTTAAAGCAGTTATAAATTCCTGTTCGGTTGTGCTTTCGTGTCGCCATATCAATGCATTCAGCAATTCCAGCAATCTTTCGGGTGTTACCTGTTGTTTCGCATCACTCCAGGCATTATCAGGATCAATGTGGCTCTCCAGCATCAATCCGTCAAAATCAAGGTCAATACTTTTTTGTGAAATGGATTGTAACATGGTTCGGTTTCCGCAAATATGCGAGGGATCACAAATTAAAGGCATACCCGGATACCGGCGTTTCATCTCAATTGGCAGTTGCCACATAGGTGCATTTCTGAATTCTGTATTTCCATAAGAAGAAAATCCGCGGTGAATCATACCCACCTGTTTGATGCCCACTTTTTGCAACCGCTCAATTCCACCACTCCACAATTCAAGATCGGGGTTGATCGGATTTTTAATAAGTACAGGAACATCAACAGCACGCAGGGCATCTGCCACTTCCTGAACACTGAAAGGATTAACCGTTGTTCTGGCTCCAATCCAAAGCATATCAACCTCATACTTTAATGCATCCTCAACATGCTTTGCAGTAGCTACTTCCACCATAACGGGAATACCGGTTATTTTTTTTGCCTTAGCCAGCCAGGGTAATGCAACAATGCCGTTCCCTTCAAACAATCCGGGCTTGGTACGGGGTTTCCAGATACCTGCCCGTAGCAGATCCACTTTACCGGTTTTTGCAAGGCGTGTTGCCGTTTCCAGCATTTGATCCTCGGTCTCGGCACTGCAGGGCCCACTAATAATAAGTGGCCGTTTATTCCATATTTCCTGCATGGTCATTTTCATTGTTTGTAATCCTGTTTGCATTGTAAATTTAGTTTTATGTTACCAGTATTTAATAATTTGTTCAACCTTATTGTATTGTTTAAACAACTACCCGGGCAAGCCGTTTTATTTTTCTTCATTCAAATTTATTCAGGCTTTTATTTTACAGAATATGACCCATGCTGGCCTGCAGGAAAAAACAAGATCAGCCAGGTGATTTTATTTTTTGCTGCCTCTTTCAAACAAAAACCTTTTCAGACCATGAAGCAAAATCCATCTCAAATTTTATTTCTCCTTTACCATGCACCCCCACTTCCTTCCAACCCTGCATCCTGTAAAATTTTTCTGCCCTGCTTTCAGGTTCCGTACCTAACCATAGTTTTTCATTTGTTTGTACAAAATACCAATCGAGCATAATCTGGTGAAGTTTTTTACCTATGCCTTTTGCTTCAAAACCGGGATGGATAAAAAGCGCCCAAACATTATTAGCTATGAGATCAACAATGGCAAACCCAACGATTTTCTTACCGGTTTTACAAACCCAGCCCTTTCCTCTTTTGGTTATATATTCTTCTACATCCTTATCCGGTACCAATGCAGGATCCGACAACCGGTTTTCTTTTACAGCATTTCTTACAAACTGTATTTGCCTGATATCCTTTATTTCAGCTTCCCTGTAAATCATAAAAATCATTTCAATATTCTTTTGATCTTGTTTGCATTTTCAATCAGTTCAACCAGGTAATCCATATTCTCTTTTTCCAGGCTTGACTTAAATTTTCTTAACTGCGAAATATGTTCATTTAATACATCCAGTACATTCTCCTTATTCTGCATAAAAATAGGGGCCCACATGGCGGAACTGCTTTTTGCCAAACGCACCGTACTCTCAAAACCACCACCTGCCATTTCAAAAATAGTATCTTCTTCTTTCTCCTTTTCCAATACGGTATTTGCCAGGGCAAATGAAGTAATATGTGATATATGGCTGATATAGGCTGCATGTATATCATGATTTTCAGCATCCATGTAAATGATATGCATACCTAAACTTTTATACAAATGTTCTGCTTTATTCAGTATATCTCCGTCACTTTTCTCTTTTTCACAAATTACACATGCCCTTCCGGCAAATGCCCCTTTAACGGCAGCTTCGGGTCCGCTAAACTCA
>JAYTOF010000324.1:0-6090 GCA_043747955.1 Chitinophagaceae bacterium | reverse complement strand
TCAAAACCGGAAACGAATTAGTAAACGAAAACACCGGTGTTACAGAAAAGATCAACCAGTTGTTTTTATTGGAGGGCCGCAACCGGGTACCGGTGCAGGATCTGGTGGCAGGAGATATTGGTGCCACCATTAAACTCCGATCAACACATGTAAACAATACGCTCCATGAAAAGGGTACCCATGTAGAGTTACAACCCATTATTTTTCCTAAACCAAATGTTACCGTAGCCATTTCAGTGGTAAATAAAGGCGATGAAGAAAAACTGTCACAGGCTTTGCACACTTTACAGGAAGAAGATGCTACAGTACTATTTGAAGTATCTCCCGAAATAAAACAAACGTTACTGCACTGCCAGGGCGAACTGCACCTTAAAGTATTGCAATGGAAAATTGAACACATACATAAACTGGATGTGAAATTTGAAAAACCAAAGATCCCTTACCGCGAAACCATCAGCCGCATGGCCGAATCTAATTACCGGCATAAAAAACAAAGCGGTGGTGCAGGTCAGTTTGGCGAAGTGTACCTGCGTATAGAACCCTGGTATGAAGGTATGCCCAACCCGGCAGGTTTGAACCTGCGCAGCAAAGAAGAAATTAACCTGGACTGGGGTGGTAAATTGGTTTTTTGTAATTGTATAGTAGGCGGCGCCATTGATACACGGTTCCTTCCTTCTATTTTAAAAGGGGTGATGGAAAAAATGCAGAACGGCCCGCTAACGGGATGTTATATCCGGGATGTAAGGGTGAGTGTGTATGATGGAAAGATGCATGATGTGGACAGCAACGATATCTCTTTTAAGATTGCCGGACTTCATGCATTCCGCCAGGCATTTATGGAAGCTGATCCGCAACTGCTGGAACCCATTTATACAGTAGAGGTTTTTTGTACTGATGAAATGGTTGGTGCCGTAATGGGTGATCTGCAAACCAGGATGGGTATAGTAGAGGGTATGGAAGCAGAGGGGCATTTTGAAAAGATCAAAGCCAAAGTACCTCTTTCACAGATGCATCAGTATTCCTCATCACTTCGCAGCTTATCACAGGGCCGTGCCCGGTTCAACATGTATTTTGATTCCTATGCACCGGTAGCCTATGAAGTACAACGAAAGCTTACTGAAGCACACAGTAAGCATGAAGTACTGCAGGATTAATAAATAAAACAGGATTACTGTATTCCTGTACTATTTTAAAGGTACAACACCTGATATACTTTTCATGCCATTGCTTCTCATAAAATAGTACGGAAACTGCTGAAAAGTTTTTTGATAACAAATCTCTATTATGGCATTACCTGCTGTAGTACCCGGTTATCAATTGTTTTAACTAACCAGTGGATTAAGGAACAGTAATTTTTAAAACCCGAAAATAAATTTATAATATGGTATTAAAACTCAGTTTAACTGAAAGGGTTGCTATAAAAAATACCATAGCTATTAAACCTGCCAATACAAATGAACCGGTTTTATAGCATACTTTTTTTATAATACGATTTCAATCATCATAATTTGTTTTGTAAAAACCTGGCTGGTTTTGTGTAGGCTGCTTATTTATACCTGCGTCAATCAACAAACTCCTGGCCCCTGATCCTTAACCTGAAACCTCCCCTCTTTTTTGTATTTTTGCCTTCCTGTAATAATAAGGAACTTAATAAAATGGAATTGACAAAAAATTTTGAGCCCAAAGCAGTTGAAGACAGATGGTATAAACATTGGGTTAGCCAGCGGTATTTTAACAGTAAACCAGATGGCAGGCCTGCATTTACAGTGGTAATACCACCACCCAATGTTACCGGAGTGCTGCACATGGGACATACTTTGAATGAAACCGTTCAGGATATTTTAGTACGGAAAGCACGAATGAGTGGCTTTAATGCATGCTGGGTACCGGGCAGTGATCATGCTTCTATCGCTACTGAAGCAAAAGTGGTGGCCATGCTGAAAGAAAAAGGAATTGATAAGAATAGTTTAACCAGGGAAGCTTTTTTAAAATATGCATTTGAATGGAAGGAAAAATACGGCGGTATTATTTACAACCAGATAGAAAGGCTTGGATGCAGTGTTGATTGGAACAGGACAACATTCACAATGGATGATCATTATTACAAAGCGGTAATAAAAGTTTTTATTGATCTCTATAATAAAGGGCTTATCTATCGTGGTGCCAGAATGATCAACTGGGACTCCTCCGCAAAAACTGCATTGAGTGATGAGGAAGTGGAATACAAAGATGTAACCGGTAAGTTGTATCACTTACGTTATAAATTAGATACTGATAAAGAAGAATACATCAGTATTGCAACACAACGGCCCGAAACCATTATGGGTGATACGGCCATTTGTGTTAACCCGGCTGATGAACGCTATGCTCATTTAAAAGGAGCTTATGCATTTGTACCACTGATCAACCGCCGCATACCCATTATTTTTGATGACTATGTTGATCCGGCATTTGGAACCGGTGCCTTAAAAGTTACACCGGCACACGATATCAACGATTATAATTTAGGATTAAAACACAACCTGGAAGTGGTTGATACCATTAATGAAGACGGAACATTAAGTACAGCTGCTCAGATTTATATAGGTGAGGACCGGTTTGCTGCACGCAAAAAAATAATTAAAGAACTGGAAGAAAAAGGTTTCCTTACCAAAGAAGAAGACTATACAACAAGATTGGGTTACAGTCAGCGTACCGGTGTGGTTGTAGAACCCAGAATAAGTACACAGTGGTTTGTAAAAATGAAAGAGATGGCCGGGCCCGCATTAAAAGCAGTTGTTGATGAGGACATTAAAATTCACCCCGGTGATAAATTTTTAGCTACTTATAAATACTGGTTAGAAAATGTAAAGGACTGGTGTATCAGCCGCCAGCTTTGGTGGGGGCAACAGATACCGGCATGGTATGATGCAGAAGGAAGAATGGTAGTTGCTGAAACTGAAAATGAAGCAAAGGAAATATTCAATAAACAATACCCGCCAACCGGAGAGGCAGGTTCAATATCCAATGCTCAATTGAAACAGGATGCCGATGTATTTGATACCTGGTTCTCTGCCTGGCTTTGGCCTGTGCAAGTCTTTAAAGGTATTACAGCACCTGGCAATGAAGAAGTGAAGTACTACTATCCTTCTTCGGTTTTAGTTACCGGGCAGGATATTATTTTCTTTTGGGTGGCACGTATGGTAATGGCGGGTATGGAATATGAAAAACAGATCCCGTTTAAGGATGTTTATTTTACCGGCATGGTAAGGGATAAACTGGGCCGTAAGATGAGTAAGAGTTTAGGCAATAGTCCCGATCTTTTGGATCTCATTGACAAATATGGTGCTGATGCAGTAAGATTCGGTATTATGGTTTCCTCGCCTGCCGGCAATGATTTGATGTTTGATGAAAACAGTCTGGAGCAGGGACGGAATTTTAATAATAAGATCTGGAATGCGCTGAAGTTATTGAAGATGTGGGAAGGAAGGCGTGAATCGTCAGGCGTGAAACGTGAGGAAAACAGCCTACTGCCGCCACGATTTCACGATGTGTCACTCACCACTCACGACTTCGCCATTAACTGGTTTGAAAACAGGCTAAACAAAGTAAGATCTGAAGTTGATGCTTTAATGAAGCAGTTCCGGTTGAGTGAGGCATTAAAAGTTATTTACTCATTGATCTGGGATGACTTTTGCAGTTGGTATTTAGAATGGGTGAAGCCGGGTTTTGAACAACCTGTTGATACAGCAGTTTATAATAAAACGGTTTCTTATTTTGAAGAGTTGATGCAGGTACTGCATCCGTATATGCCTTTTGTTACTGAAGAGATTTATCATTTACTTAAAGAACAGACTGATGATCTTTGTGTGAAGCAATTTGCAACAGTAAAAGATGTTGATAAAAAAGTTTTAGGGCATGGTGAATTATTGAAACAGGTTATTACCACTATACGTGATGGGAGAAACAAAAATCAAATTAAACCGAAAGATTCAATTAAACTATTTATTGAAACAAATGCAATAGAAAGTTACCGTCCCATTGTAAGTATTTTATGTAAACAGGTTAATGCAAATGAACATTCATTTACAGATGAAGCCGTTGCAAACACTATAGTAGTAGCTGTTGAAAAAGATAAGTTTTATATTAAAACAGAAAAAGAACTGAATACATCAATATTGAAAGATGATTTACTGAAAGACCTGGAACACCAGAAAGGTTTCCTGTATGCAGTAGAAAAAAAATTAAGTAATGAGCGTTTTGTACAAAACGCCAAACCCGAAGTACTGGCTTTGGAACAAAAGAAAAAAGCCGATGCTGAAGCCAGGATAAGGACCATTGAAGAGAGCCTGTCAACAATCAGTTAAATCTAAAAAAGCATACTAATAGTTGCGTAATTTCGTTTTTATCTTCTAAACAGAAACCATGTTTACAGTTATAAGATCTCTATTGCCGCTTACATTGTCATTATTACTGGTAACAGCTATGGCCCAAAATCCAAAACCAGCTGTTGCCAGACCACAAACCATTCAAAAATTTAAGCCACCAAAACTTACCTGTATGCTCGGTATCCATGCTGATTCGGCTACGGTTTCTGCTGATGAAGCTGTTCAGTTGGTTAAATTACCATTGAAGATCACGGATGATAAAAAAAATATGTACACTATTTCATCTTACCAGGTATTGTATAAAAAACTAGGGGTTACCGAAAATGAAGAAACCGGTAAAGTATCTCCTGTTACCAGTAATGTTTCAGAACTGTTCAGAACAACTCCACTGACCAAACTATGGATAAATATCCTGACCGAACAAATAAGGGAGGGCGAAGAATTATATTTTTTCGATATTGTTGCCAAAGATGCCCAGGGCCGGTTTATGTTTGCACCTGAACTCAAAATAAAAATTAAAAAGTAAATATGATTGTAATAAGAATTATTATTTTTAGTTTATAGATTTATACTGTCCATTGCCTATTGCTTATTTTCCATTGCCCATTGCTTACTACTTACTACTTACTACTTACTACTTATTCCCCAGTACCAGCTTACCCATGCACCAACTGATGCGTCTCCTTAATAATCCCCATCACAAACACACTCTGCACATTACCCATATTTTCCTGCTGACTTAATTTGTTTACATGAAAATCGTAGTATGTGTTCATGTCCTTACAAACCACTTTCAGCATAAAATCAAATTCGCCGCTGATGCTGTAGCATTCAATCACTTCATGCAGTTCGTTAACCATTTTTATAAATTTTACACCTGCAGTTTTGCTGTGT
The DNA here is from genome assembly GCA_043747955.1 of Chitinophagaceae bacterium. GTDB lineage: Bacteria > Bacteroidota > Bacteroidia > Chitinophagales > Chitinophagaceae > Ferruginibacter. The sequence goes on along the minus strand of JAYTOF010000324.1, from coordinate 829 downwards.
TCCTTTAATGAAACATAACAGATGACCATCAGGTTCAAATCAACCTTGTTCTGATCAACCAATGTTACATATTGTTTTATCACCCCACTCTCTTCCATGCGCTTAATACGCTCATGCACAGGTGTAGTACTTAGGTGTATTTTTTCTGAAATTTCCTTAACTGTTACCCTTGCATTTTCCTGCAATAGTTTAAGAATAGCCATATCTTTTATATCAAGCGATACAGCCACAGTGGGTGAATTTTCTTTTTGGGTTGCTTTTGCCATAGTAAACTTACCTTTTATCCTGTAATAAAACATTAAACAGGCTTATCTCCCAAAGTTAATAAACTATTCAGAATATTATCCTGTAAAGTTTAGATTTGCATTCTAAACTATTAAATATGTCAACAATAACAAAAAATGCCATTGACTTTGAACTTGCCCACAAGGTTAAAGATATGAGCCTGGCAGAATGGGGCCGTAAAGAAATTATGTTAGCCGAAGCAGAAATGCCGGGCTTAATGGCCATCCGTGCTGAGTACGGACCATCACAACCTTTGAAAGGTGCAAGAATTGCAGGTTGTTTGCACATGACCATTCAAACAGCTGTGTTAATTGAAACATTGACTGCATTGGGTGCTGAAGTAAAATGGAGTTCATGTAATATTTTCAGTACACAGGACCAGGCTGCAGCAGCTATTGCTGCAACAGGTATTGGTGTTTTTGCCTGGAAAGGACAAACGCAGCAGGAATCTGACTGGTGTATTGAGCAAACCTTATTCTTTGGTGGTGCAGACCGTCCATTGAATATGATCCTTGATGATGGTGGTGATTTAACCAACATGGTA
>JAYTOF010000323.1:0-1604 GCA_043747955.1 Chitinophagaceae bacterium | reverse complement strand
TTATCCCTGTAATTATCTGTTGGCTCATAAATCCAGAAATTAAAATTGTAATCGGTATTTGCCAAAAGATTTTCGGGCAAAGCAAAACTATGTGTTGTAATGCCCGGCGGTAAAGAAGCAATGGTTTCCATTACCGTACCACCGCCATTGGTTCCCAGGCGGCTCCAGGTTATGCCTCCGTTTACTGAATATTCTACCCAATTATAATCAGCCGGTGTTGCATCTTCAATTTGAAAAATATGGCTGAATGATAAAACCGGTTGTGTTAATCCGCTTAGATTAAAACAAGGCGAATACAAATAAGATATTTCGTTGGTGTTATACTTACCGGTTAAATTGGTAACCCAGGCTTTAGTACCGTTGGCAGCTTTATTGATGATTGTGTTTGCAGGTGTACCCCATTGCCAGCTGTTGTTTTGCCCTTTGCTGTACCAGCTTCCGGTTCCAGTTTCAAATCCCTCAAGGTATGGAAACGTACTGATGACGGGGGCTGTGTGAAAGTTATAATTTAATACACTGTCGTTATCCCTGTAATTATCTGTTGACTCATATATCCAGAAATTAAAATTGTAATCGGTATTTGCCAAAAGATTTTCGGGCAAAGCAAAACTATGTGTAGTAATGCCCGGCGGTAAAGAAGCAATGGTTTCCATTACCGTACCGCCACCATTTACATTATAATAAACAGGTACATTGGTAAATGTGCTGCTGCTGTAATTTTTTATTTCAAAAGATATGGGCTGATTACCTGCACTACCACATCCTGAAACTGATGGAGAAATAATTCGTGTAATGCCGATATCATTTACAACTTCTTTTATTCCCACATCATCAAAAGTATAACCATCATCCAGGTCTATGATCGGGTAAGGTGTATTGGCAGATGTATTTCCCTGCTGACTGAATTTTATTTGAAAACTGCTGCTGATGGGCTGTGCAGGCACAACTGTATCAAGCACATTATTGATATTGATGATGGCATGTTTATACTGGCCCAGTGCCGCCTGGTTGGCAACTAAATCATACGCCAGAACCCAGGCCTTGGTATCGCTGCCTCTTATCCATACTTTGTTATTGGGATTATTTTCGTTACCGTGATTTTTGTAATAAAAATCTAACCGTAATTGTTGGCCGCTGATATAGTTACCCAGGTTATAGGTCATGAAAAGGCTATCAGTTGTTTGAGCAGCATTGTAAGGAAACTGATCTAAAGTAATTGCCCTGTTACCATTTAAAGCAAAACCGCTGTTTACGAAAGTACGGGCACGCCCCCTCACAGTATTCGTTTTAAAATCAACACGGTCAATACTGTCGAGGCCGGTTATAGCAGTAAGATATTCCTTATCCAAAGCATTTTCAAACCCATCCACCACAGGCAGGGTTAATAAGGTATTGGGTAAATGTTTGATGGTTACAGTTGTTGTATCATCCGAAATTTGTGTATCTCCTGTTCTTTTAACCCATGCTTTTATAGTGTAGATACCAGGCAAAGAAAAATTGGCTGATGTTGCAAACGTATATTGGCTGCTGGCCAGCGAAGCTAAAACAACCGAACTGGTTTCCATAACAGTTGCTCCGCCATTTATTTGATAATACAGATTATA
>JAYTOF010000322.1:0-1835 GCA_043747955.1 Chitinophagaceae bacterium | reverse complement strand
GCCTGATACGCCGCTGGTTGAAACCCAGGCGGCGGCAATGCAACGGCTTACCTACGCCGGCAGAAAATGAATTTTCAGTTCTGCCTCAGGTTCCGGCTGGTCAGAGACCACGCCGGGGCGTTCGGAAAAATAAAAAAGTTTTAATTTATAGAGATGAGAATACCATCCACCGCGCAAGGAAGCCAAAGTGCCTGATACGCCGCTGGTTGAAACCCAGGCGGCAGCAATACAACGGCTTACCTGCGCCGGCAGAAAATCCCCTGCAATTTGGCCGATCGTTTTTCCATCAGTATAATCATGGATTATTTTTTGTAAAGGTTTGCTATTTTTTTAGGTATAACATCCTTATGATCTCAGTACTTTAACAACTTACCTGGTTTATTTATTAATCCTGATTTAGCACATGCCTGCTTAAAATACAAAAGTGACTACAATCACAACACACACTAATTAGCATCATTTTAAGAACATGTTGATCAATATAACTTTGAAAACAGAAATGAGAATTTCATTTTAATTAAACCCTGCTAAAACTTTCGGCTGATTGAGTTGCTATGTAAATTTTATAACCGGGCCTAAAAAAATATATGAAAAAAATTATCGCTGCATTTGACGGACTTAAATACTCACAAAGTACAAGAGATTATGCCATAGACCTGGCAAAGCAAACAGATACACACCTGGTAGGTGTTTTTATGGATGACTTTACCTACACCAGTTATAAAATATATGAGCTGATCACAAAGGAGGGTGTATCAGAAAGCAGGTTGAAAAAACTGGAGTCACAGGATCAGGCTAAACGTAGCGCAGCGGCTGAAAATTTTGAAAAAGCCTGTCAGAAAGCCGGCATTGAACATAGTATACACCACGACCGTAAAATTGCCTTACAGGAATTAAAGCATGAAAGTATTTACACAGACCTGTTGATCATAGACTCAAAAGAAACACTTACCCACTATACAGAAAAATTACCTACACGGTTTATCCGTGATTTATTAAGTGATGCACAATGCCCGGTACTGGTTGTGCCACAGAAATACAGTCCTGTTGAGAAAATAATTTTATTGTACGATGGTGAACCTTCCGCTGTGCATGCCATGAAAATGTTCAGTTATTTACTGCCCCAGTTAAAACACCTGGATATAGAAGCTATTACTATCAATTCTTTTAATAAAGATTTACATATTCCTGATAATAAACTGATGAAAGAGTTTATGAAAAGGCATTATCCTAAAGTGAAAATTACGGTAGCTAAAGGTTTGGCCGAAGATGAAATTGTAAAACAGTTAAAGCAGGTAAATGAAAATACGCTCGTAGTACTGGGTGCATACAGAAGGGGACCGGTTAGCAGGTGGTTTCGGGAAAGTATGGCTGATACTTTACTGAAAGAATTAAAGCTGCCCTTGTTTATTGCACATAATAAATAATTGGTTTTGTAATAATAAGTGAGCCAGGTTACTATTCAAATCAAGACTGGATGCCCGTTTTCACAAACCCAGGATACCGGATATGGATTCTATTACACACATTGCCCTTGGTGCCTGTATGGGCGAAGCCTTTGCAGGAAGAACATTGGGTAAAAAGGCCATGTTATGGGGAGCCCTTGCTCAAAGTATTCCGGATATAGATTTTGTTGCCTCAATATGGATGAATACCTCGTCTAATTTATTGGCCCACCGCGGATTTACACATTCTTTGTTATTTTGTGCGATCATCACGCCTTTGCTGGCCATGCTTGCCGAAAGGGTACACAGGCCACATGATATCAGGTTGAGAAATTGGGTGCTTTTCTTTGGAGCAGTAATTTTCATTCATATTTTTATAGATGCTTTTAA
>JAYTOF010000321.1:0-2663 GCA_043747955.1 Chitinophagaceae bacterium | reverse complement strand
ATTTTATCAGGCAATGATAAAATAAGCAAATCAATTGAAGTAATCAGATAAACTGAAACTCTTAAAAAATTAAAGGTTAAAGCATCCCCCTATTGGCTGGCCCGGCAATAAACAAAATTGCGTACTTAGATATGTTAGACCAACAATCAGGTTTTTTTAACAATTAACTGACCTGCCCTCTTAACTTTTTGCCTGCTTCAGTGTTATATCCGCTGAACAGGTCTTTTTTTTAACCATATTTGCAACTCACAAAACAACCCATCCAAATGAGTGGATCATTGAACAAATTTTTAACTGTTTTTTGCATATTAGCTATAATGTGCTCTACCGTTGTTGCACAACAAAAATTTACTGTCAGAGGCATTATAAAAGACATTCAATCCGGAGAAACCCTGATTGGAGCCACTTTACGGGTTGAAGAAAAGGCTAATCTGGGTGTTTCAGCAAATGAATATGGCTTTTATTCCATTTCATTACCCAAAGGGAAATACATTCTAAAGGTTACTTATGTTGGCTATGTTGAACAGGTACTGGATATAGTATTGGACAGTTCGGTAGTTATTGATTGGAAACTTGATAATAAAAATACCCTGGAAACTGTTGTCATTTCTTCCAAAAAGAAGGATAACAATCTTACCAAAGCTCTTATGGGTACCGAAATCCTGAATATGAAGGATATTGCCAAAGTACCCGTAATTTTTGGTGAAAAAGATTTATTAAAAACCATTCAATTATTGCCTGGTATTAAATCTGCAGGAGAAGGCAATAGCGGATTTTATGTAAGAGGAGGCGCTGCCGATCAAAATTTAATTTTATTGGACGAAGCCCCGGTTTATAATGCCTCTCACTTATTGGGCTTTTTCAGCACATTTAACAGTGATGCCATTAAAGATGCCACCATCATCAAAGGAAACAACCCGGCACAATATGGAGGCCGCTTAGCCTCGGTGCTGGATGTAAAAATGAAAGAAGGAAATAATAAAGCTTATAATGTTAGCGGCGGACTGGGCATTATCAGCAGCAGGTTAAGTGTGGAAGGGCCTATCCAAAAAGATAAATCTTCTTTTATCATTTCGGGCAGGCGTACTTATGCAGATGTATTCTTAAAAGCATCACCCAATTTAAAAGATAATATCTTATATTTTTACGACCTGAACGCAAAGGCCAATTACAGGATCAACAGTAAAAACAGGGTTTTTCTTTCGGGTTATTTCGGGAGAGATGTACTGGGTTTTGGAAATAATTTTGGAATTGACTGGGGAAATAAAACCGGTACGCTAAGATGGAACAGTATTGTGAGTTCCAAATTATTTTCTAACACTTCCCTTATCTACAGTGATTACGAATACAATGTAAAAATAAAAAGCGGCATTACTGATTTTAATATCAACTCAAACATAAAAGACTGGAACGTAAAGCAGGATTTCTCCTACTTTCTTAATCCAAAAAACTCAATGCGCTTTGGTGTACAGGCTATACATCATACCATTACACCAACTATTTTTACAGGCACTGTAAATAATACTGAAACCAAAAAAGGACGCAGATCTTTGGAAAATGCCCTGTATGTTAACAATAATTATAAAGCTACTGAAAAGCTTACGATCGATTATGGATTGAGATTTTCGGCATACAGTATTTTGGGCGGTGATACTTACAATATTTATAACAAAGGGGTAAAAACGGATAGTGTTGTTTTGGCATCCGGTAAAACCGGCAAAACTTATTATAACCTGGAGCCAAGGTTTACTTTTAACTTTCGTTTAAATGAGGTAAGCAGTTTAAAAGCAGGTTATGCCCGCAATACCCAACACCTGCACGTGCTCAGCAATTCCACCTCTTCGAACCCTACTGACCAGTGGATAGGAAATTCGTACAACATAAAACCGGAAATAGCCGACCAGTATAGCCTGGGTTATTCAAGAAATTTTAAAGACAACCAATACGAAATTGGAGCCGAAGTGTATTATAAAAATATGAAAAACCAGATTGATTATAAAGATGGTGCCGATATTAATACGGCACCCGATGTTGAAAGTGAATTACTGTACGGAAAAGGAAGGGCCTATGGTTTAGAAATGATTGTAAAAAAGAAATCAGGCAAACTCACCGGGTGGGTTAGTTATACATTATCCAGATCGGAACGTTTAATTGAAGGTATTAATAACAGCAATTGGTATAATGCCAAACAAGACCGTACGCATGACCTTTCTGTTGTTGGCATATATCAGCTTTCAAAAAACTGGACCCTATCCGGTGTGTTTGTTTATAATACAGGCAATGCTGTAACATTCCCAACCGGTAAATATCAAATTGGCGGCGAAACTGTATTTCAGTACTCCAATAGAAATGCCAACCGAATGCCGGCCAATCACAGGTTTGATCTAAGTGCAACTTATGAAAACACAAAAAAGAAACGTGTTCAGGGCTCATGGAATTTTAGTTTGTACAATGTATATGGCCGTGAAAACGCCTATACCATTACTTTTGAGGATGACCCCAATGATGCCAGTAAAACACAGGCAAACCAAACCTCTTTATTCAGGTGGGTACCCAGTATTACATACAATTTTAAATTTTAAAGAATAATTAAACAAAAAAAATTATACCATGAGAATAATTATCAATCTGGTAATACTAGTCATCCTGTTTTCCAGTTGCGA
>JAYTOF010000320.1:0-3984 GCA_043747955.1 Chitinophagaceae bacterium | reverse complement strand
AATTTACCACCTGTATTTACCCTGATCTTATACAAACTGCTGTGAGCAGTCATATACAATGTCTTCCCGTCAGCATCACCCCAGGCCATGTTGGCCGGATGTTCAGGTGTTACGATCTTGCCTAGCAACTTTCCTTCTGGTGATAAAATCCATAATCCCCCAGGGGCAGATACAAAAAGATTACCTTCTTTATCTACTTTCATACCATCCAATGCTTCGTCATCTTCTGTAATGTTCCAGTCGAATAAAATTTTGCCATTCTTTAAACTGCCATCGGTTAGTACATCATACCGCCACAAAGTTTTTGTATGATGAATGTCACGTATGTCCCAGTTTGTAACATAAAAATATTTTTCATCGGGTGAAAAAGCCAAACCGTTTGGCCCACCCAGGTCTTTTGAAACAACAGATACTTTTCCGTTCTTTATCATGAATACTCCTGAATAGTCCAATTCTTTCCTTCCATCACTAAAAAAGTTGGGCAAACCATAAGGAGGATCGGTAAAATAAATTGTTCCATCACTTTTTAATACTACATCATTGGGGCTGTTAAATCTTTTCCCATCTATTTTATCTGCAAGAACAGTAAGCGGCCCTTTCTTTTCGTAACGAACTACTCTCCTGTTACCATGCTGGTCAACGATCAGCCTTCCTTCTTTATCAATTACCAAACCATTACTGCCTGGTTGACCGTATTCACCAATATCAGCACCGGTATAACCACTATGACTCATGTATATGGTTACATTATGATTGGCAGGATTGTAACGGTAGATGCTGTTGGTATTTGGATCGCTGAATAATAAATATCCATCCGGATGCCAAACCGGGCCCTCGGTAAAAGAAAATCCATCAGCAATTTTTTCAACTTTTGTGCCGGTAGCTACAATAGAATTTAGTTTTTCATCTATGGTAAATATCTTACCAATATCCTTCCAGTCTTTGTTTGATGGCAGCTCATTGTAAAAATCAATCACTGCATTTCGTACCCATATATAATTATCAGGTACCTTACCCATTGGCCCGTTGATACCCAAAATGGCAATGGAGAATTTATCACCGGCTTTTGCATTTTTGGTTAGTATCACCCTGTTCCTAGTATTGTACCCGGCGATTAATCCATTTCCACTTTGTCCAAATCCCTGAATTTGTTTTCCATTCACCCAAATTTCGCTGTAATCATCAACGGTAATTTCAAAGACAGCTGTGGCACCAGTAGTATTTAGTTTACCAATTGTTGCCGGGATAGTTAATTCAACTTTGTACCATACATAAGATACCAAACCTGTTCCCTGCCTGATTTCCAGGTCAGTGGTCTGTATTGGCTTGAAACCATTTTCAAAATCAGCAGCACCAATTTGCGGATGGATAGTATGTGTTTTGATTGCAGCCCCTGTTGGATACAATGATAATGCATCGCCATTTGTTCCGGGGCCTGGTGCTTTAAAATCTGCTTCCATAAGATGTGCCTGTTGCACAAACCATGCAGCTTTTACCAATGCAGCACCTTCAATGGTTTTCAGATCGGCAATAGCCTGTGGCTTATCAACTGATAACTGTCTTGTTTCCTGTGCAAATATTTTAAATGGCAACAGGGAGAAGAACAGTACTGTCAGCAGGATCATATAAATCTTCAAAACAGAATATATCTTTATCATAAATTTCTTATTTAATTGATCATTGTTATTCAATCATTGAAATTTGAACATTGGTTATTGGGAAATGAGCATTATAAGGCTGAATGATGGTATTTATTACGCTTTGTTCAACATTCAATGTTCAATAATTTGGTTCATCAATCAATCTTAACCTTTGCTCCTGCATTAGCCATATCTTCATCCTGTTGTGCACTGGCACTTCCGCTTACGCCAATTGCGCCAATTACCTGGCCCTGGTAGATGATGGGAATACCTCCCTGCAAAAATGTATGGCCTACGGTAATTAATGCCTGCCTGCCGCCATTAATAGAATTTTCAAGTTTAGAAGAAGGGGCTTTAAATAAAGCAGAAGTATTTGCTTTTTTTGTTGCAACTTCTGATGCGGCTGCAAAAGTATTATCAAGCCGCTCGAGGTAAACCAGGTTGCCTCCTGCATCAACAACTGCTATGGCACCACCCGGGGCATTGTTTGCTTTTGCATAAACAACCGCTTCGGCTACTATTTTTTTTGCTGCATCCAAAGAGATGTTTTTAATAGAAAGCACCTGTGATTTGGCTGGCATTGAAAATATTACTGCTGCAATCAACAATAAGGGAAAATGTTTTTTTAAAAATTTCATGGCTATACTTTTTTAATTATGAGTTATGAATGATGAATTATTTAGCCGGTTCGTCAAACCCAACTTTTTTACCGGAATTCTTTTTTACTTTTTTTGGCCAGTAATTATCTGCTTTTACAATATTATCTGCTAACCCGTCGTGGAATTTATCATATGCATCTTTACTGTGTTGCAGAATGAGGCGGCCGTCGATCACGTCAAAAATTTCAGGATTTATGGGGCGAAGTTTATTGATGCTCATGGCATAACCGCAATAGGCACCATACTGCGGTGCAAACATTTCAGGATGGTCTTTAAACATTCCGGCATTTTTTTCGGAAGAAAACCAATAGGTAGCGCCATTATAACGTGCACTGAATTTTTCATTTCCCATTACGGCTTTGTTATCAGTAAAATAGGCTACTGCATCATAACCCTGTAAGGTTACCCCGTCTTTATCAACATTGTTTAAGAATTCTTTTTCCTCATCAGTTGTAATCTGCTTCCCGTTTTTTGAAGAAACGGCCGGCCAGTATTTATCTGCTTTAACTAAATTACCGGCAACGTCTTTATTCCAGCCTTTTACTGCCCTTTCGTTATGCTGAATGACCAGACGGCCATCTACAATAGAAAATGTATTGATGATGATTGGAGCTATTCGCCCCAGTGATACTGCGTAAGCACACCATCCGCCAAACTGGGGTTTATATTTTTCGGGATTGGCTTTAAACAGTTCCAGGTGCTGAGACGAAGAAAAATAATAGGTTGCATCCTGGTAAGCGAATTGAAATTTTTCATCGCCCTGCACAGGTTTGTTATCAGTAAAAAAGGCTACCGCATCATAACCGTCCAATATCACCCCTTTATCATTCAGGTTGTTAAAATATTTGCCTGTGTTATTTTGTGCGTAACTGTTTGTAAAAACCGTAAACAGTAAAAATAATGCAAAACAAAATTTTAAGATAATGGTTAACTTATTTGTTTTTGCATTCCTGTAATAAGCAACTGCTTTCAATGTTTTTGGAGTTTTTGTAAACTGTTTCATGACTTTTTAATTTTTCACAAAGTAATCACCCTGCCAAAGGAACCGCTGTCGGTTATTTTACATTTCAGGCGTTTCATGAAAGAAAATGCCCGGCAATTGTCGGGCATTTTACAAAACAGGTATAAATGGGAATGCCATTACATCAAATCAACGGGGCAGGTTATTTTTTCTTTAACACAACCTTTGCCTGGCTATGTTTATAGGCCGGTTCCAGAAAAGCAATATAGTTTTGCCAGGCTTCTTTTTTATCGAAGTTATTCTTATAGATTTTTTTTGTAGTTATTAAAAGGGAATTATCAGTAATGGTTGCTTTGCTGATAAAAGTGCCACTGCTGTTATCAATATTCATATTCAGCTCCTGCAATCCATCTACGGTAAACCCGGCAGGTATATTTACCGTAATACTGTTTTCAATTTCACGGGCTGCAGGAATATAAATATCGGTTTGCCTTTCCTTCATTTCACCTGGTTCCAGCTTTATCTGGCCACCAATTAATTTACCTGCTTCAAAAATGTAATTTTTTCCGGCTTTGCTGATCAGCTTTTTTAATGAAAATTTTTCTTTAAACTGCAACATGGCTGTTTTTTCTTTCCTTTAACCGCTACAGACGGCACAATATTTTTGAAGTGGAGAACTCACAGAATAATTCAGCTTTTTTTTGTTATTCGGTGTAAGTTTTGT
>JAYTOF010000319.1:0-3677 GCA_043747955.1 Chitinophagaceae bacterium | reverse complement strand
TGCCGGACAGTCACAGGCAGTTAATTGCATTACCTGTCACAGGGGAGAACCCAGGCCGGATGAAAAAAAAGGAACTAAAAATTAGTCCCTTTTACTATCATTCAATTGTATGAAGCATCCGCCAGGCAAATTCACAAAAGCCTGTATTTTTAATGTTTTTTCAGTTTACTTTTAAAAACCTTTTCAAATTTTTCAACTTTGGGCCTTATTACAAACTGGCAATAACCCTGGCTGCCATTATTACGGTAATAATTCTGGTGCTCTTCATCAGCCGGATAAAATACTTTGAACGGTTCTAATGTTGTAACAATCGGATTGCTGAATGCCCCGCTTTTATCAAGGTCTGCTTTATACCTGGCAGTCTTTAATTTTTGTTCTTCCGTATGATAAAAAACAACGCTTCGGTATTGAGTACCTGCATCAGCTCCCTGGCGGTTTAAAGTTGTAGGGTCATGCGTTTGCCAAAATATTTCCAGCAATTCATCAAAACTGATCTTAGCCGGGTCGTACATGATATTTAAACACTCTGCATGGCCGGTTGTTTTACTGCAAACCTGCTCATATGTTGGGAAAGATACAGTACCCCCGCTGTAACCGCTGGTAACTTTTTCAACGCCTTCCAGTTGCTGAAAAATGGCTTCGGTACACCAGAAGCACCCGGTACCGAAAGTGGCAGTATCTAATTTTGCATTTGTAGTTGACATCACTTTAGTATCTTTTTTTGTTTTTTCTGAATTGTCTTTTTGTGCACAGGAGCTTAATCCCGTAAAACTGACAAAAGAAATGAATAAAATTTTTAACATGGCTTGATTTTTTTCATTTACTTACGTAAAGGTAATTGGCATAGATTGTATAACCATTTTTTGCAACAAAAGTTTAACAATCAATAATTGCTTATAAAGAATGGCAAAACAAATTTAATCAGCATGCCAGTATATATCTGTCGGTAACCTGACAATGAACAAGATTGTTCCGGAATGCTATATAATTTTTAGGAAAGAGATACGCTGATATTTTTTAACAAAATAACCGAAATTAGCATTTTTAAAATACGGTATATTGAAAATTTTTCCGGAATCGGCATTACTACAGTTAGAATATGAAAAGGTAAAAACCTTGTTGGCATTGCATTGCCGTACCGAATATGCAAAAAGCAAAGCTGAACAGCTGCGTATTCACACCAAAAAAGAATTTATTACAACTGAACTGAAGCAGGCTGATGAGTTTAAATTATTGTTGTTGAGCAGTCAACATTTCCCAAATGAGTTTACCCCTGATGTAAACAAAGAGTTAAAACTTACAGGTATACCCGGTGCAGTGCTTAGTGGAGATCAGTTCCTGCTCATCAGAAGGCTGGCAGATAATACCAATAATATTTTTCGCTGGTTTGATCAGGAGCGGCGAATGGCATATCCTTCAATGACAAAAGTGATACAGGAGTCTTATTATGAGAAACTGATCATTAAATTAATTGATGAAATACTTGATGAAACCGGCCAGGTAAAAGACAGTGCCAGTGAAGCGTTGGGTACAATCAGATTGAATTTATACCGTAAACGGAATGAACTGCGGAAGGTATTTGACAAGATCGTAAGTAAATTAAACAAGCAGGGTTACCTGGCCGATATTGAAGAAAGTTTTTTAAACGGCAGGAGGGTACTGGCAGTTTTTGCCGAGCAAAAGCGAATGATCAGAGGCATATTGCATGGCGAAAGCGACAGCCGCAGAACAACCTTTATTGAGCCTGAGGAAACCACTGAACTGAACAATGCCATTTTCTCATTAGAAAATGAAGAACATAAAGAAGTTTATAGGATACTCCGCAAGCTTACCGGAGATTTGAGTATATATGCCGGCCTGCTGAAAAATTATCTTGCCATTGCCGGTGAATTTGATTTTATAAGGGCCAAAGCAAAATTTGCAGTGGAGTATAATGGCAATTACCCGGTAGTGCTGGATAAAGCACATATGCAGCTTATACAGGCTTACCATCCCTTATTGTACCTGTACAACAAAACAAACAAAAAGCCAACTATTCCGGTTGATCTTTCATTAAATGATAAGCAAAGAATTTTGGTTATCAGCGGGCCAAATGCAGGTGGAAAAACAGTTACGTTAAAAACTGTTGGGCTATTACAACTGATGCTGCAAAGTGGTTTGCTGGTGCCCGTTCATCCGGATAGTGAAATGGGGATTTTTAAGCAGCTCATGATTCATATTGGTGATACCCAAAGCCTGGAATTTGAACTGAGTACTTATTCATCTCACTTAAAGAACATGAAGCATTTTATAGAAAATGCCAATGGCAAAACATTGTTTTTTATTGATGAACTGGGCAGCGGTAGTGACCCAAACCTGGGAGGGGCCTTTGCTGAAGTAATTATGGAAGAACTGGCCATTAAACACAGTTTTGGCATTGTGACCACCCATTACCTTAATTTAAAGGTTATGGCCAATAAGGTAGCCGGCATCATGAATGGCGCCATGCAGTTTGATGAAAAGAACCTGTTGCCCATGTATAAACTGGTAGTGGGTAAACCGGGCAGTTCGTATACTTTTTCGATTGCAGAAAGGATAGGCCTCGAGAAAAGGTTGATTGAAAAGGCCCGGAAATTAGTGGATGATGATCATTTTACCCTTGATAAATTACTTAACCGTACAGAACAGGATCTGCAGCATATTGACAAAGAGAAGATACAATTAATGGCATTGGTAAAAGAGAATGAATTTTTAAAAAAAGAAATGCTGCAGGTCTTGGATAAAGAACAACATTTGCAGGAAGTTGAAAAACTGCATTTACAGAACAAAATTGCGAACGAAAAGCTAGTTTACCTGAAAGATATGGAACGAAGGCTTAAGGCGATGGTAATGGAATGGCGCAGAACCGAGGATAAGGACAAAGTGGTAAAAATGATCCATGCGTTACTTTTTAATCAGAAAGAAAAAATTACCACGGAGAAACATCAAAAAAAATTGAATGAAAAGTTTGAAGAAGTGGGTGGAGATATTAAAATAGGACTCAAAGTAAGGATGAAACAGAACCGGCAGGTAGGTATTGTAAAAGAAATCCGTGGTAAAAAAGCCATACTGCAGGTAGGTGTAATGCCTATCACTGTTGAGTTAAAGGACCTTGTGGTGGTAAAAGACAAAGATGAGCAACAAATAGTTTTGTAAAACTTTTGGGTTGAAATATTTCAAACCGTATTTTTGCCGCGGAGAGCTGGCAGAGTGGTCGAACGCGGCGGTCTTGAAAACCGTTGACTGTAACAGGTCCGGGGGTTCGAATCCCTCGCTCTCCGCCAGATAGCATATCAAACAATAGTAAATCCTTGCAAACTCAATGTGGGCAAGGGTTTTTTATTTGGGGCATACCCCAAATCATTCAAAAATCCTCAAAGAAAATGTTCTAATTCGAGACCTTTTCGCTCCACTTTTCAAGGTCTCGCCAAATCGCTGAAATCCTTTACCAGTCTGCATTTTGTGGATATTTTGTTGGCTTAAAATCCCAATAAATTTAGTAAATTTATAACCATAAATCGGACGAAAAATGAACAACGCAATGCACCTGTCTTTTCAGGTAAAATCTTCTAAAAAGAACGAGTTTGGCAAGGCTCCCATCTATGCCAGGATTACCATAAATGAGGTAAGGACTGAGTTTTCCATCAAACGGTTTATTG
>JAYTOF010000318.1:0-1874 GCA_043747955.1 Chitinophagaceae bacterium | reverse complement strand
CCGGTAAATATCAGCATGCTGATACTTACCAGCAGTAATTTTAAAACCTGTTTCATTATGTGTTATTTGATTTTTTTTATCGACTTCATATTGACGGTGTACCACTCTTAATTTTGTTTGCCATTTCTTTTTTTTTATCAGCAGATACAATTCGGCTGCAGTCATCATACCTGCAACCGGAATGACCATATACAGCCAGAAAGCCGTCCAGGTATTTGCCGGTAAAGCACTTGCAAAAGTTCTTGCAGGGTTCATTCCAAAACCGGACACAGGGCCAGCCAATATTACCCATCCACAAACAAAACATCCTGCAAAAATCCGGGTATATTTTTTTAGTTTTTCATGATTGCCTGTAAACAGTATCATCAACATAGTAATGAATGCAATACTGAATTCAGTTATTAATGCCCACATTGTCCCCGGCTTTCCCGGAATGGTTACAACAGAATTTATGGGTGCATCTGTTAAAATATGCCCCATGACCAGGCGCATCAGATAAACCGCCAATGTGCCTCCGGTGAATTGAAAAATGATAAAGAACAGGGCATCATAGCGGCACATTTTATCAAGCCGCAAAAAAGTTAAAGTAACTGCCGGGTTTATCTGGGATCCGCTTGGTGCCGTCCATGGTGAATAAAATATAAACAGCGCCGTTAATCCCATCATCAATCCCATTATAATATTTCTGGCCATTTCATTAGGTATGTAATGGTACCATGAACTTTTTTCTGAGAACAGCATAGCACCAAAATAACAGGCTGATACCATAAAAATAAAAAGGCCCAGGGCTTCCTGCCGATAGTGTTTCCGGTTCTTTCTATAGGAAGCTTTCATTTGATCCCAGGAACTTTTACCTGTGTATATTCTGATGGGCATTACTCTCATACTGCAAAGAAATAAACTAAGGAAAAAGCCTGCTGTCGGATGAACGACGTTAGGCAATAACTTTTTTATGTTTTAATTCCCTTTCCAGGAAATAATTCAATCCCGTACGCAAAATGGCTATGGCAGCCAGTTTACCAATATCATCCCAGCTGGGTGACACGGCAGTTGCCAGCACATCAGCGCCAAGTAATAATTCTAATGAAACAGCGACTGCACTGCCAAAAACCATTCTTGCATCCATAGCCGACAAACCATTTTTTGGTTTAACAAAAGTTTGAAAATAACTGGCTATAAGTTTTATCAATGCAGCAGCAATTACCAATGCTGAAATAATTTCCAGCGCATGACTTACATTAATGGTAATTATTTTTGCTATTACTTCCATATTATTATTTTAAAAAAACGACAGATAAACCCTTCGCCTCTAAACCCAAAATCTACTGCTAAGAGAAAATTATTTTTTAAACAGCCGACAGTACTGCGGTATTTTTCTTTTCATTCCTGATCATCAATACGTCATTAATGATATGATCCCCTACCCTCAACGCATTGGCAGCAATGGTCAATGCCGGGTTAAATGCACCGCATGATGGGAAAAAACTGGCATCAACCACATACACATTCTCCAGGCCATGCGTTTTACAATTCAGGTCCAGCACAGATGTTGAAGGATCAGTACCAAAACGCAAAGTGCCGTTCTGGTGACTCATCCCACTTACATCCAGGTCATACCCTTTCCAATGAACATCCTTATAATCTTCATCAATTCCTCCCAGTTTTTCAAATACCTGTTTCAGTTTATCCTTTAGTTTTTCAAATGCAGTATAATTGGTTCTGGTGTAATCAACTTTTATTGTACCATTTTCTTTTACAGTTACCCGGTTATCAGGCGATGGAAGGTCTTCGGCCGTTAACCAGAAATCGATTGTCCTTTCCTTTAACTCATCATAGGATTTTCCGGGAAAAATATCTTCTGCCATCCATAAAAT
>JAYTOF010000317.1:0-7246 GCA_043747955.1 Chitinophagaceae bacterium | reverse complement strand
TGGGCAGGATGCAAAAGCTGTGTGAATTATGATATTTTAATGAGTAAGGAACGGAAAAACTGTATGTGTACGGCTATGTTGTTTGACCCGGCTGATCATTTTACGCCAGAAGAAACAAAACAGGAATTTAAGCAACAATCCAAAATTTACGAACGGTTTATGAGCATAAAACAAAGTAAACTGCTCAGGTTCCTGCAAAAGAAAGAGGGTGGTGGTGCCACAAAATCATTGCTGCGTCATTTTTTTAATTTTTAAAATCAGTTATTATGCCTAAGAAAGTCGTATTAGGATTTAGCGGTGGGTTGGATACTACTTACTGTGTAAAATACCTCACACTAGAAAAAGGGTATGATGTGCATTCAGTAATTGTAAATACCGGGGGATTTACTGATTATGAATTGAAAAAAATTGAAGAACACGCATACAGGCTGGGCGTAATATCGCATACGGCTGTAAATGCGGTAAAAAATTATTATGATAAAATAATCAGGTACCTGGTCTTTGGAAATGTTTTAAAGAATAATACCTATCCATTAAGTGTGAGTGCCGAAAGATTGAGCCAGGCGGTTTTTATTGCAGAGCATGTGCAGCATTTAAATGCAGATATTGTTGCCCATGGCAGTACCGGCGCAGGCAATGACCAGGTAAGGTTTGATATGATCTTTAATATCATGATACCGGATGTGGAAATCTGTACACCGATACGGGACCTGAAAATAAGCCGTGAAGATGAAATTGCGTATTTAAAAAGTAAGGGAGTTGACATGAACCTGCCTGCCGGACAGGCAGGTTCTGATAAATCGATGTACTCGGTCAATAAAGGATTATGGGGCACCAGTGTTGGAGGTAAAGAAACATTAAACAGCAAAGGCATGCTGCCCGAAAATGCCTGGCCTACACAGGTTACAGCATCAGAAACGAAATCAGTTGAATTGGAATTTGTAAAAGGAGAGTTGGTTGGTATTGACGGGAATAAGTTTACACATCCTGTTGAAGCCATTCAAAAATTACAATCTATTGCCGGACCATTTGGTATTGGCAGAGATATACATGTTGGCGATACCATTATTGGTATTAAAGGCCGCGTAGGTTTTGAAGCTGCTGCACCAATGGTGATCTTAAAAGCGCATCATACGTTGGAAAAACATGTACTTACCAAATGGCAATTGAACTGGAAAGACCAACTGGCTTTGTTTTATGGTAACTGGCTGCATGAAGGGCAGATACTGGATCCGGTGATGAGGGATATAGAAGCCTTTTTCGAAAATTCGCAGGAAAATGTTACCGGGAAAGTTTTTGT
Organism: Chitinophagaceae bacterium; assembly: GCA_043747955.1. GTDB lineage: Bacteria > Bacteroidota > Bacteroidia > Chitinophagales > Chitinophagaceae > Ferruginibacter. Next base: position 5,946 of record JAYTOF010000317.1, on the reverse strand, counting down.
TGATCTGATGCCTTATCGTTTTCAGGTTACCGGAATAGAATCAAAATATGATCTGATGAGCAGCCAATTTGGTAAGTATGGTGAAATGAATACAGGCTGGACCGGTGAGGATGTACGGGGTTTTTCAAAAATATTCGGCAACCAGACCATGATCTATAATGCAGTTAAACAATCAGCTGATGGCAAATAAAATTAAAGTGGGTATAGTTGGTGGCGCAGGTTATACCGGCGGCGAACTGATCAGGATACTGTTGAACCATCCGGAAGCCGAAATAATTTTTGTACACAGCAAAAGTAATGCTACTCATTTTTTGTATGATGTACATAAAGACCTGCAGGGGGATACTGAAATGAAATTTACTTCTGTATTAAATCAAAAAATTGATATTTTATTTTTGTGCGTTGGGCATGGAGAGGCTAATAAATTTTTAACTGAAAATAAAATTGATGAAAGCATAAAGATCATTGACCTGAGCCAGGATTTCAGATTGGGGGAAACTATGAATAAAAGAAAATTTGTTTATGGTTTACCGGAGTTAAATAAAACCCGGATTAAAAAAGCAAATAATATTGCAAACCCCGGATGTTTTGCCACAACTATTCAACTGGGGTTATTACCACTGGCGAAGGCGGGTTTATTAAAAGAAATTCATACTACAGGAATTACCGGCTCAACAGGTGCAGGGCAGGGATTATCAGAAACTTCACATTTTAGCTGGCGTGCCAATAATATACAGGCTTATAAAACCCTGTCTCACCAGCATAATGCAGAAATATTACAATCAATAAATTCGCTGCAATCAAACTCCCCTTTAGGGGTTGGGGGTTTAAATTTTATTCCCTGGCGGGGAGATTTTACCAGGGGTATCTTCGTGAGCTCACAAATTAAATGTGCCCTAAGCCTGGATGAGCTTTCACAATTGTATAAAAAATATTATGCTGCCCATCCTTTTATAGTGTTGAGTAATAAGCCAATATTTTTAAAGCAGGTTGTAAATACCAACAAATGTTTTATTCAATTAGAAAAAATTGGCAATAAACTGGTTGTTCATTCAGTAATTGATAATTTATTGAAAGGAGCCAGCGGACAGGCCGTGCAGAATATGAATTTAATGTTTGGAATAGAAGAGATGACCGGGCTGAAATTGAAAGCGATTTGGTTTTAAGTTTTAAGTAATAAGTAATAAGTAGTAAGTAGTAAGTAGTAAGTAGTAAGTAGTAAGTAGTAAGTAGTAAGTAGTAAGTAGTAAGTAGTAAGTAGTAAGTAATAAGTAGTAGGTTTTAAGTATGCAAAATTATAAAGCTTTAAAAGTTTGGGAGAAAGCACATCATTTTACCCTTATGATATATGGTGTAAGTAAACAATTCCCTAAAGAGGAATTATACGGATTAACGAATCAATTACGGCGGGCTGCTTCATCAATACCGGCAAATATTGCAGAGGGGTGTGGAAAGAGTAGTAGCATGGATTTTGCAAAATACCTGAATATATCTCTTGGTTCTGCTAATGAGTCTGAGTATTTTATTTTATTGGCAAAAGATCTTTCTTATATCAGTAATGAAAAATTCGAATTTCTGTATAAACAAATAAATGAAATAAAAGCCATGCTTATTGCTCTTATTGCAAAAGTTAGGGTTTAACTTATAACTTAAAACTTATTACTTAGAACTTATTAAAATGAAATTATTCGACGTATATCCACTCAACGATATCTGCATTGAAAAAGCAGCAGGATCCTATGTTTGGGATGATAAGGGAGAAAAATATTTAGACCTGTATGGCGGACATGCTGTCATTTCCATTGGCCACACACATCCGCATTATGTAAAGCGTATAGAAGATCAGTTGCATAAAGTAGGGTTTTATTCTAATTCCATAAAAATTCCTCTGCAGGTTGAACTGGCTGAAAAATTAGGAACGATATCAGGTAAAGAAGATTACCAGTTGTTCTTATGTAACTCGGGTGCCGAAGCAAATGAAAATGCATTAAAACTGGCTTCGTTTTATAATGGCAGAAAAAAGGTCATTGCCTTTAAAAAAGCTTTTCATGGCAGAACATCTTTAGCGGTTGCAGCAACTGATAATCCAAATATTGTTGCACCGGTAAATGAATCAGGCAATATTATTTTTCTTCCCTTCAATGATGAAGTTGCACTGGAAGAAGCATTTAAGCAACATGATATTTCTTCAGTTATCATTGAAGGAATACAGGGTGTAGGGGGTATTAATGTAGCAACCCATTCTTTCCTGCAAAAAATAAGAAGCCTTTGTGATGCATTCAATACAGTTTTTATTGCAGATGCTGTTCAATGCGGTTATGGCAGAAGCGGAAAGTTTTATGCCCATGATCATGCCGGAGTAAATGCTGACATATACAGTATGGCAAAAGGGATGGGTAATGGATTTCCTGTAGGTTCCATTTCCATTGCTCCAAAAATTCAACCTAAACACTTTATGCTGGGTACAACATTTGGCGGTAATCATTTGGCCTGTGCTGCAGCTTTGGCTGTATTAGAAGTTATTGAAAAGGATGATCTGATCAATAACGCAGAAACTGTGGGTGAATATTTGATCGGGGAATTAAAAAAACTGCCTCAAATAAACGAAGTCAGGGGAAGGGGCTTAATGATTGGTATTGATTTATCTCCTGAAATGAATAAGGTCAAAAAAAATCTATTATTCAAACACCGGATCTTTACCGGTGAAGCAAAGCCGAATGTGATCAGGCTTTTACCTGCTTTGAATATTACTAAAAGCGAAGCAGATATTTTTTTACAGGCAATTAAAACAGAGTTAGACTGATGAAAAATTTTATTTCTGTAAATGATGTTGAGAATATTAATGCTTTGATTGAACAGGCATTAAAATTTAAAGCAGATCCTTTTTCAAATAAAGAACTCGGAATGGGTAAAAGAATTGCATTACTGTTTTTAAACCCTTCTATGCGCACCCGGTTAAGTACCCAGATAGCTGCGGCTAATCTTGGTATGGAAACCATTGTTTTTAATGTTGATAAAGAAGGATGGACTTTGGAATTTGCTGAAGGTGCCATCATGAAAGGTACGGCTGTTGAACATGTTAAAGATGCTGCACCGGTTCTTGGTCAGTATTTTGACATTTTATGTGTTCGTACATTCCCATTATTACAAAACAGGGAAGATGATTATGCAGAAACTGTAATTAACCAGTTTATGAAATACGCAGGTGTACCGATTGTAAGTTTAGAGAGTGCAACTTTACATCCATTGCAAAGCCTTACGGATGTAATAACCATAAATGAAACTTTTAAAGGAACAGATAAACCCAAAGTTGTTTTGAGCTGGGCGCCACATGTAAAAGCATTGCCTCAATGTGTTGCCAATTCTTTTGCTCAATGGATTGGTGCATGGGGAGAAGCAGATTTTGTTATTACTCATCCCGAAGGATATGAACTGGATAAATCATTTACCAAAAATTCAACTATTATTTCAGACCAGGACGAAGCATTAAAAAATGCTGATTATGTTTATGTGAAAAACTGGAGCAGTTATCAGAATTATGGAAAAATTATTACCAATGATGCAAACTGGATGTTGAACAATATGAAGCTGGCATTAACCAATGATGCAAAACTGATGCACTGTCTGCCTGTTCGCCGTAATGTTGAATTGAGTGATGAAGTGCTGGACAGTAGCAACAGTTTGGTAATCCGGCAGGCTGGTAACCGGGTTTGGGCTGCTCAGGCTGTTTTGTCACAAATATTAAAGACCCTGTAATGGAAAAACTATTTGTAATAAAGATTGGCGGAAATATACTGGACAATGCTACCGCACAGCAATTGTTCCTGAAGCAATTTGCAGCTGTTGGGGCAAAAAAAATATTAGTGCATGGTGGAGGAAAAATAGCTACAACCATTGGTAAAAAATTGGGAATAGAACCTAATTATATAAACGGGAGGCGCATTACTGATGAAGCAACCATTGATCTGGTTACCATGGTATATGGAGGGTTGGTAAATAAAAAACTGGTAGCCGTATTGCAATCTATGCATTGTAATGCCATTGGTTTAACCGGTGCCGATGCCAATATTATTCCTGCAACCAAAAGACCGGTTTCTGAAATTGATTATGGTTTTGTTGGCGATATAAAAAATGAAGAAGTTGTTGCAGAAATTTTCCAGGTGTTCTTAGAAAAGGGTTTAGTTCCTGTTATTGCACCTTTAACGCATGATGGTAAAGGACAATTATTAAATACCAATGCCGATACCATTGCTTCAACATTGGCAGTGGCATTTTCAAAACAGTACGATGTAAGACTGATCTATTGTTTTGAAAAGAAAGGCGTTCTTACAGATATAGAAGATGAATCGTCTGTAATAGCGCTTATCAACAAAGAAAAATATGCGGAGATACTGGCCGATAAAAAATTAGCTGATGGCATTTTACCAAAAATAGATAACGCTTTTGTTGCTATTGATAACGGCGTTAATGAAGTATTAATAGGCGATGCAAATGACCTTACACAAAACATAACTGATCATGCAAAAGGTACGTTAATAATAAAATGAGTACAAACGAATTATTTCAGTTGGCTTTTAATTTATTAAAAGCATTAATTGCCACATCATCTTTTTCAAAAGAAGAAAATGATACGGCCGAAATCATCCTTGATTTTTTTAAGGATCGGGGAATTGACTGCACAAGGGTTGGTAATAATATTTATGCAAAAAATAAACATTACGATATTAATAAGCCAACTATATTACTCAATTCTCATCATGATACCGTAAAACCAAACAGGCAGTATACCTTAGATCCGTTTTCGGCAATTGAAAAGGACAGTAAATTATATGGCCTCGGCAGCAATGATGCCGGTGGATGCCTGGTAAGTTTAATAGCTGCGTTTTTACACTTTTACAATTCCGAAAATGCAAAGTACAATGTAGTTTTTGCTGCAAGTGCCGAAGAAGAAATTAGCGGTATTAACGGAATAGAGTTGGTGTTACCCTATTTGGGCAACATTGATTTTGGCATTGTAGGCGAACCAACCATGCTGGAGATGGCTGTTGCAGAAAGGGGTTTAATGGTACTTGATTGTATTGCACCTGGTAAAGCCGGGCATGCTGCACGTAAAGAGGGAGAAAATGCTTTATACAATGCGCTGGATGATATTAACTGGATAAGAAATTATAAATTTGATAAAGTAAGTGAATTGCTGGGGCCATCAGGGCTTACCGTTACTGTAATTGAAACTGAAAATAAACAACACAATGTGGTTCCTGCTCAGTGTCAATTTGTGATTGATGTTAGGGTAAATGAATTATATACTTTTGAAGAGATATTATCTGAATTAAATAAAAATCTGAAAAGTAAATTCAAGCCCCGCACTACAAGAATGAAATCTACTGCCATTGTTTTAGATCATCCACTGGTGCTGGCTGGTATCAACCTGGGAAAAGGATATTATGGTTCTCTAACCACATCTGATAAGGCATTAATGCCATTTCCTACATTGAAAATGGGCCCGGGCGATAGTGCCAGAAGCCATACGGCGGATGAATTCATTTATATTGATGAAATTAAAGACGGCATTGAAACCTATATTAAAATGATAGCACAATTAATTTAAAAGGTAATTATGAAACTCTGGCAAAAAGATAAATCAGCATTAGGAGCGGTTGAAAAATTTACAGTGGGAAACGACCGGGAACTTGATCTTTACCTGGCACCATTTGATGTATTGGGATCTCTTGCGCATATAAAAATGCTGGAGTCAGTAGGGTTATTAACTAAACCTGAATTGGAATTGTTGGAGACAGCTTTAAAAGAAATATACAATCTGATATTAAGGGGAGATTTTAAATTGGATGACGGCGTTGAGGATATTCATTCACAGATAGAATTTATGCTAACTGAAAGATTGGGTGATGCGGGTAAAAAAATTCATAGCGCCAGAAGCAGGAACGA
>JAYTOF010000316.1:0-7986 GCA_043747955.1 Chitinophagaceae bacterium | reverse complement strand
CTCCCTTTCACGGAGGAATCACGGGTTCGAATCCCGTACGTGGTACAAAAAAGAAACCTTTCATTAATGAAAGGTTTTTTATTTCGCATTTTTCGTAGTTTGTGAAAAATTAAAATCTAAACATTATGAGTATCAACTGGACCGGTGTTTTTCCCGCCCTCACCACAAAATTTACTGCAGATGATAAATTGGATCTGCCCCTTTTTGAAAAAAATTTAAATGCACAGTTAGCTGCAGGAGTTAACGGAATTGTGTTGGGCGGCACCCTTGGTGAAGCCAGTGTATTAAGCACAGAAGAAAAAAAGGAGTTGGTAAAATTTGCCGTTGAGAAATGCGACGGCAAAGTTCCGGTTGTAATAAATATTGCTGAGGGTTCAACAAAAGAAGCATTGCAGCAGGCTGAATATGCCAAAGCCTGGGGAGCCAGGGGTTTGATGATGCTGCCCCCCATGCGTTACAAAAGCGACCACCGTGAAACCGTTACCTATTTTAAAACTGTGGCAGATGCTACTGACCTCCCGGTAATGATCTACAACAATCCGGTTGATTATAAAATTGAAGTAACTATGGATATGTTTGATGAACTAAGGGCCTGTAAAAATATCCAGGCAGTAAAGGAATCAACAAGAGATGTTACCAATGTTACCCGGATGAGAAACCGTTTTGGTGACCGGTATAAAATTCTTTGTGGAGTTGATACCATTGCTATGGAAGAACTGTGTTTGGGCGCCGATGGATGGGTAGCGGGTTTAGTTTGTGCTTTCCCCAAAGAAACGGTTGCCATTTATAATCTGGTAAAATCAGGTAAGATTGATGAAGCAACAAAAATATACAGGTGGTTTATCCCTTTACTTGAGCTTGATATTCATCCCAAACTGGTACAGTATATTAAACTGGCCGAAACACAGGTTGGCATTGGCTCAGAAACAGTAAGGGCGCCAAGATTGACGTTGGTTGGCCAGGAAAGAGAAGATGTTTTGAAAATAATCAATCATGGTATTGCAACAAGGCCGGTTCTGTAAATCAGCAATTGTCAATAAGCAAGAAACAATATTCAAAGTTCAATAATCAATGTTACATGTTCAAAGACAGCACAGCATCAGAAATTGAAGCGATCATGCAGAATGCCTGGGAAGCTTATCATGTGTATAAAAAATTTTCTTTAAAACAAAGGGCTGCATTTATGAAAGCCATTGCTGTTGAAATAGAAAACTGTGGCGATGCATTAATTCAAACTGCCATGCGTGAATCTAATTTACCCGAAGCCAGGCTACGTGGTGAAAGAGCAAGAACCATTTTTCAACTAAACAGTTATGCCGAAGCATGTGAAAAAGGAAACTGGCTTGATATAAGAATTGATACAGCGATCCCGGATAAAACACCGGCAAAACCGGATATCCGTAAAATGATGGTTCCCCTGGGGCCGGTTGTGGTTTTTGGTGCCAGTAATTTTCCTTTCGCATTCTCCACTGCCGGAGGAGATACAGCCTGTGCACTTGCTGCCGGTTGCCCGGTAATCGTAAAAGCACATCCTGCGCATGCCGAAACATCAGAGATTGTATCTAATGCTGTTTTAATTGCAGCAGAAAAATGCAGTATGCCAAAAGGAATTTTTGCTCATGTACATGGCACAGGTTTTGAAGTGGGCAAAGCTCTTGTAATGCATCCTCATTCAAAAGCAGTGGGTTTTACAGGTTCATATACCGGCGGTAAACAATTATTCGATTGGGGCAACCAACGCAAAGAACCAATACCGGTTTTTGCTGAAATGGGCAGTGTTAATCCGGTTTTTTTAATGCCCGAAAAATTATACACAGCGGCAAATGAAATAGCAACCATGTATGCAGGTTCTGTTACTTTAGGCGTTGGCCAGTTTTGTACCAACCCCGGACTGATCATTGGCATTGAAAGTGAGGAATTGAAAACTTTTATTCACGATCTGGGAAAAGCGATACAAAAAACTGATCCTTCACCAATGCTGCATCCGGGAATAGTAAGTGCTTATAAAAAAAATAAAGGCATTGCCTTATTGCAGGAAGATGTGCACCTGGTTGCTGAATCTGAAACTGATGTAAAAGAAAACGAAGGCCTGCCAACCATTGCAACTGCAAGCGGGCAGGCTTTTTTAAACAACCCTGTTTTGCACCAGGAAGTATTTGGCCCATACTCCATTGTTATCCGTTGCAGGGATATGAAAGAAATGATTGAAGTGGCAAAACACCTGGAAGGGCAATTAACATCTACTTTAATGGCTACAGAAAATGATATAACAGAAAATGAGGCGTTGGTGGAAGCTGTAAAAAATAATTGCGGACGCTTTATTCTTAACAGTGTACCTACCGGTGTTGAAGTTTGTTTGAGCATGCATCATGGTGGCCCCTTCCCTGCCAGCAGTGATTCAAGATTTACATCTGTTGGTGCCGATGGCATTAAACGATTTGCAAGGCCCATCGCTTTTCAGAACTGGAGTAATGCCCTTTTACCGGAAGAATTAAAGAATGAAAATCCATTGGGTCTATGGAGAACTATAAACAATGAGTTAACAAAAAATGTTATCCTGTAAAATTAATTACCAGTTTGACCATCTCCATTAAAACAGCAAGGCAAATTCTTGAGGTAATCAATTTTTGGGATGATTTTTTACCGGAGTCACATCATTTAAAAACCAGGCATTTATTACCTCTTGAAAAGGCCCGATTACCTGATATTGAAAATTATTATTTGTCAATATTCATAAAAGATAAATTGGCCGGCCTGGCTTATTTACAATTATTCAAATTCAACCATACCCATTTAAATTTTGATGAGCAGCAAACCTTAGTTTCGAAAACAATTAAAGCTGTTTTACCCGGGCAGCTTAATTTCGTTATTTGTGGAAATCTTTTCAGGATCAACTACCAGGGTTTCTATTTTAATAATGAACAACACCAGCCATTGATATTTGAAGCACTGGATCTGTTTGTAAAACAAAATAAGGAGTTGAAGCTCTCGGGGATCGTTATTAAGGATTGTAAAGATGTTTTTTTGGAAAATAAATATTCAGATTTAAATTATCATTTTTTCAGCGGGGATGTAACCATGGAAATTACCTGCAGGCAACATTGGATAAAATTTGATGATTATTTAAAAGATCTGACAAAAAAATATTTCAAAAGAGCAAAAAAAATTATAGAGGCCTTTGAAGGTATTACTACAAAAGAATTACATGCCGCTGACATTTTAGAAAATGCGGCTGAACTGGAAAAACTGTACCATAATGTTATTCAAAAACAAAAAGTGAGACTTGGCACCATAAATGCTTCATATTTATATGAATTAAAATTGGATCTTAAACAGAATTTCGAGCTGCATACCCTTTATGCCGGAAATGTGATGATCGGTTTTTACACTTTTATTTTTTACGGCAATCAAATGGAAACCCATTATATTGGCCTGGACTATCATTTCAATAAAATTCACAAAACGTATTTCAACATTTTATTTTTGAGTGTTCAAAAAATGATTGATGGTAAATATGAAAGGATGGAACTTGGCAGAACATCTAAAGAGGCCAAAGCCAACTTAGGTGCATTTCCTAAACAGATCTATAACTATTTGAAAATAAAAAATCTGTTTGCCCGAATTGTATTGAAATATTTCTTAAAAAGATTCAACAGCGCTGAAAACGAAAAAAAACTGGAAAGAGTACCGCTTAAATGAAAAACAGATTATACCCGATAATTTTTTCTGCCCTGGTCCTTATTGCTGCAATTTGGGTTGTTACATGGTATATAAGAAAAACAGTAACACCAAAAATGCAGTTTGAAACAACCGGGTTCATGCTTACAGGCAGTAACACAAAAACCACCATTACTGATCTGAAGGGAAATGTTGTAATCGTTTCATTTTTTCAAACCTGGTGCGGAACATGTGCCGGAGAAATACAGGTTTTAAATGAACTTGTAACAGAACTTAATTCCGGTAAATTAAAAATCCTGTATATTTCTGATGAGGATATTAATCTTATCAATACCTATCAAAAACAGTTTAATGCTGCTCATATCCTGTTTGCACATTCACCAAAAAGCCTGGCCGGTTCAGGTATTTATGTTTATCCAACCACTTACCTGCTCAATAAAAAAGGGTCAGTGATTAATTCGAAATTGGAAGGTTACGACTGGAGTTTGGAAAAAGAGACCATTAAAAAATTACTTGCTGAGTAAATCACGATATCTCTTTATGCAACAGTTTTTTATTCTGTATCAAAAAAGTAATTGCTGCTGAAACCAACAGGTACACAAAAAGTACATATTTAATTACCGGTGAAAGGTTATTACTTCCAAACCAATCGCCCAGGTAAAAAATTAAAGTAATTCCAATTGCCATTTTTAAACTTTCCCAAACCACTGCATATTTATTTCCATCCATCAGTTCGGTTAAAGCATACACATAAATAAAAACAAATCCGCCATAAATGAACATATTAGGGGTGCCGATGTTGGCTATGTTAGCAAAAAAATAACTTACAATCAATAAAAGCATTACCAGCTGAACCCAGGTCCAGGCTGATAAGAACCGGGAACTCTTTGTATCATACTTTTCGAAATGATATACATCCTCAATTTTATAAACAGGATATTTTTCTGCCACATCTGCCGGCCGCCAGCCCGTTGGCATAAACCAGATACGCAGTTTATCTTTTATACTTTTTGCCCGCCAGGCATCTTGTATCAATAACCACATATGCATGAAATTTATTTTGATAGGGTTCCAGGTTCTTACCGGCCTTGTAATACCATAAACGGGTTTTACATCCGGTAGTTCTTCCTGGAAAGTACCAAACAGTTTATCCCAGATGATGAATATCTGTGACAGATTCTTATCCAGGTATTCTTTATTGATGGCATGATGTACCCGGTGGTGAGAGGGTGTTACCAATATCTTTTCTAAAAATCCCATCCGGCCAATATGCCGTGTATGATACCAGAACTGGGCAAACAAATGAAGCGGCGCAACCGTTGCAATAACTATTGCGGGCACTCCCAGCAATGCCGCCGGTATTAATAAAAATGAAAATAATTTTACAAAAGAAGATATGCTTTGCCTCAAAGCACATGCCAGGTTAAACTCTTCGCTGCTGTGGTGAACAATATGGCTGTTCCAGAAAAAATTTATTTTATGATCGATGCGGTGTACCCAGTAACCCGCAAAATCCAGTACAATAAAAGCAATCACAAATGTGAGCAGGGTTGATTGGATATGGGTTACTGCGATCTGTTCCACCAGCCATCCGTAACTTAATACCGCAATACTTAAGCCCAATACATCTTTGGTAACATTGGTTATCCCTGAGCTGAGGCTGCTCACCATATCCATATTACGTACCGTATCGTTCCCCTTATACCAGCCATACCATTTTTCAAGCAATACCAATATCAAAAAAGCCGGCATGGCAAATAATAATATCTTTCCGTATTGTTCCATATTTTACTAAATCTTTTTCGTAACTATACAAAGTTAAACTTATACCCAAATAAACAAGCGGGCTGCCCTGATTCAGTATAATTCTTAATAATTACAATTTATGAATAGATTTTTTATCCTGGTGTTGCTGATCAGTTCAAATTCATTCTGTCAACCCAATATAAAAGATTGGCAAATGGGGCCATTTACCAAGCCTGCCGGTAACCCGGTAATGCAGGCTGATTCTTCTTTTCTTTTTTATTGCCCGGTCAAACAACAAGTGGTTCAATGGCAAAAAGCCGATGTTTTTAACCCGGCCGCTATAGTTAAAAATAATAAAGTGTATGTGTTGTTCAGGGCTGAAGATATACCCGGTGTGGGAATAGGCATGCGTACCTCTAGAATTGGAATTGCAGTAAGTGAAGATGGCATTCATTTTAAAAAAAACCGGGAACCCGTATTATTTCCGGATAGCAGTAAATTTATAAAATATGATTACCCCGGAGGCTGTGAAGACCCAAGGATAGTTGAAACAGAAAAAGGAAAGTATGTTTTACTTTATACCAGCTGGAACCGGGATGTAGCAAGATTAAGCGTTGCTACTTCTGATAATTTACTTACCTGGAAAAAACAGGGGCCTGCCTTTTTAAAGGCATACCATGGAAAGTATTTAAATACCTGGAGCAAATCGGGATCAATTGTAACAAAACAAATAAATGGCAGTTTTATTTCGGTAAAAATAAATGGTAAATACTGGATGTATTGGGGTGAAGGGCCGGTTTTTTTAGCCACATCAATTGACTTAATTAACTGGACACCGGTAACCGATTCAAAAAACGAATTAGTCCCCATTCTCACTGCCAGAAAAAATAAGTTCGACAGCCATATTGTAGAACCGGGCCCCCCTGCCATACTTACAGATCGTGGTATTGTATTATTATACAATGGCAAGAATGCCGGAAATGAAGATGCAGACCCGCTTTTGCCAAAAGGGATCTACTGTGGAGGCCAGGCACTGTTTAGTGCAACCCATCCCGAAAAATTAATTGACCGCTGCAGTACTTATTTTATCAAGCCTGACCTGCCGCACGAAATAAACGGACAATATACTTCAGGAACAACATTCATTGAAGGATTGGTATATTTTAAAAAACAATATTTTTTATATTATGGAACAGCAGACAGCATGGTAGGTTTTGCTGTTAAAAAATAATTAATCTTACCGGTATTTACAAAACTTCGCCAAAGTTTTAAACTTTGGCGAAGTTTAACTAAAAGCGAAGTTCGCAACCAAAAATGAAACATACATTCTATTGCATTGATGCCCATACCTGCGGCAACCCTGTTCGTTTAGTAAAAGAAGGCGGCCCCTCACTCATGGGTAACAACATGAGTGAAAAACGACAGCATTTTTTAAAGGAATATGACTGGATCAGAAAAGGATTGATGTTTGAACCCCGCGGCCACGATATGATGAGTGGAAGTATTTTATATGCACCCCATGATCCGGAAAACGATGTAGCTGTTTTATTTATAGAAACAAGCGGCTGCCTGCCCATGTGTGGCCATGGCACCATCGGTACCATCACCATTGCCATTGAAGAAGGATTGATAAAACCAAAAACACCGGGCGCAGTGAGGATGGAAGCTCCGGCAGGATTGGTAATGATTGATTACAAAAGTGATCCCGTCCCAGGCGGTACAAAAGTAAAAACTGTTAAGCTTACCAATGTTGCGTCTTTTTTGGCAGCTACAGAATTAACGGTTGATTGTCCCGGACTTGGCGAACTGGTAATTGATGTTTCCTATGGAGGTAATTTTTATGCAATCGTGGATGTTCAGAAAAATTTTAAAGGGCTGGAAAATCATACGGCTGATAAATTAATAAGCTGGTCAAGAGAGCTCCGGAAAAATATCAATGCAAAATATGATTTTGTTCACCCTGAAAATGATACAATACAGGGATGCAGTCATATTTTGTGGACGGGGGCAGTTTTGGACAAAATGTCAACAGCCCGTAATGCGGTTTTTTATGGCGATAAAGCTATCGACCGCAGTCCCTGTGGTACCGGCACCTCTGCCCGTATGGCTCAATGGTATGCAAAAGGACTGTTGAAGAAAGGAGATAAATTTATTCATGAAAGTATCATCGGGAGTAAATTTACCGGCCGAATAGAAGAAGAATTAATGGTTGACGGAAAGCCGGCCATAAAACCAAGCATTGAAGGATGGGCCAGAATTTATGGGCACAACACGATTACAATTGATGAAAATGATGATCCGTATGCATTCGGGTTCCAGGTTTTATAATGGATATCCCTTTTTATTTCTTAGTTAATACATGAAACCTATAACTGCCTATATGATAAAAACAATTTTATTTACTGCCCTTTTTTTTCAATCTGCTTTATTGTTTTCACAAAAAGCACCTGATAAAATTGAATTTATCAATTTTTCCAAAGTAAATATTACGGATGATTTCTGGAAACCGAAAATTGATAAGGTGGCCACGGTTACTATTCCGGTGTGTATTGACCAGACAGA
>JAYTOF010000315.1:0-6291 GCA_043747955.1 Chitinophagaceae bacterium | reverse complement strand
GTCGGCCATTTTATCATGTCGTCCATCACAACGGGCCTGGCCAACAGGAAAATGATTATAGCCCGTTGGAATCCATCTAACCCACAAGCTGTTTCCTGGTTCAAAACATATAAATGGTTTATTGTCTGATTTGAAATTGAATTGTTGTATTGTATAGTTTTCGAACCAATCAACAGGTTGTTGTAACTCACTGGAAACCGACCTGGTATTATTTTTATAATCAGCTACCTTTACATACTCATCATTCAGTACTTCATTTTGAAGTTGTCCCGGATTCAAGAGGGGAAGCGATTCCTGATACTGAACATGATCTCCTGTAGTTCCTTTATTCCATGAAACTTTCCTGATAGATGACCCATCCGGATAAATATAATAATACTCATCTACCCAACATTCCCAACCAGTCTTGGGATCTGGCATCCAAATATTATCGTGAGAACTAACTGGAGCATATCTCCAATGTACAACTACCCTCGCTTCATTATTTTCTATTATCCTTACATGTGAAAAACGACAATGACGATCCTGCATGTGTTCAAAACAACCTTCGGTATCATTTTTACCGTTTTCCCAGGTTTCTAAACTTTGATCAGCCATCCAATCCCCTTTTTCAGAAACCCAGCAGGGACCATAACGGGTACCTCTCCAGAAAATTAACGTGACAGGTGATTTATCGAAACACACAACAATATCGGGATCCTGATCAACAGGCCAAAGATCATCCCACCCCGGATAGTATTTCAGTTTTGTATAAAAGGCACCAAAGCGACCCGGATTTTTTTCGATCACAGGTAGTTTGCGTTTTGCGATTTCAGGAGCTTTAACTGTATATCTGGAAAAATTTTCCTTTATCTGTTTTATTGTAACCGCATCATCATAGACTTTTAACTCATCAATAATTCCATCCAGTCCATAATATGCATCAACTGTTCCCCACGTTCTAATAGCATCAGCTGGTTTTCCAGGCACTGCCACCATTCCAATTATACATGTAGTATTCGAAGGATAGGTCATTGATCCAGTAATTGGAAGAGAAGCCACTTGTTCGCCATTCACATATAACTTGATTTCCTTTTCTGCACTATAGACAGCAACAAGGTTCATCCACTTTCTAAGTGGCAATGTTTCTGCTGCACTGGAACAGGATATCCATTGTTCGCCAATAGCAATTTGCATAGATACCTGCCCCAGTGGGCCGATCAACAAACGATATCCCTTCACTTCATTTGATTCTGTAGTGATTACCGGGCACCAGTTCCAGGGATATTCTCCAAGAGAGATCCATGTGTCTATTGTAAAATTATTACCGGGTTTTCGCATAGCAGACCCTTCACGAATAATACGTGTAGTATATCCATCAAGCCGTAATCCTTTCCCTACAACTCCGTTTACTGCTTCAAAATTACCTTCGATAGTGTCGGCAATATTCGTTGAAACTTCAATTACATTTCTGTCTTTAATGCTATCAAAATCCCATTGCATAAGGGGTTTTTGACTCATTGCAAACAATGGAAAAGCAGTAATTAATGATACAAAAAAAATCTTCATTTTACGCTAATTGAACATTTGTTTTTAATATTTTCCCAGCTTAAAAGTATCTCCCGTACCAGCGCAGGTATCCGGCAAAGGATAAGCAGCATGGCCTGTCAGTGCCAATACTGATCTTAAAAATATGGACATTTACAGTTTTTCTAAAAAACGGTTTCAATTGGAACAGGTACCCATGCACTCTTAATCAAAGCTGCATACCTGCACCAGTGAATAAATATAAACACACTTAAAAAAATGAACTTAAACACCCTTTTAAAAAACAGGTCATTCTTTTAATAATTCATCCGGACTGCCTGGCTGGTATATTTTAAGTTTTTGTGGATCTGCTGTACCAATACGTTCTACATAAACATATTCGGCGTTCAGCTTTTTCCTGGCTGAAGCTGAATTAAAAAAAGCCTGAAGACTTGTTTTACCGGCCTTTAGGTCCACAAAGAAAGTAGTTACTTTATTTGAATCGTTTACATGCATTTCGTTCCATATATTTCCCACCTGCAAACTGGCTTTATCAAATGTAAGCAATGGTTTACCCATCTTGTTTTCTAAAATACGCTTATTGGATTCTTTTGGCCAACGGGCTATCTCGATTTTATATTTTCCATCATTTTCCACTTCTATGGCCCATACCCTCAGGTTTCCCCTTATATGCACCGACTGGCCATCCAGCAAAGTAGGATTGGCTTTTGCTGAGCCGATTATTATATTATTGTATTGATCAAAATCTTCTGAAACGGAAAGCCACCAATCCTCATAGCTTTGCTTAAGCAGTTTAACAACTTCTGGAAATTGTTCTGCCAGGTTATTTTTTTGTCCCGGATCTTCAAGTATGTCATAAAGTTCATACTGGTCATCTTTCATAAAAAAAAGAGGAGCCTGAGTTTCTGTTTTTCCCTTATTAAATGCTTCCATATCCTCCAGTTCTTTCAGATAGGAATTCACCAAACGCCATCGGTTGGTCAGTACCTGGTATTCTTTATATTTAACCGGAAAATCCACCCGCTGATTTTGAACAATGATCGTACGATCCGGACTTTTTACTTTTTCGTTTCTTAATATCGGTAACAGGCTCACCCCATCAAACTTTTCCCAGGCCGGGTTTTCCAATCCACAGGCATCAATAAAAGTGGGCAATAAATCAAAATGAGCCGTCAGGTCGTTCAAATCTTTTCCCTGCTGTATACCCCCGCCTGGCCAACGTATAAAACAGGGAACCCTGTGCGCATTATCATAACCCCAGATTTTACCCCCACGCATACCCGCACTATAGCCTTCCTCTAAAAAACCTTCGTTGTTTATTTTCACACCCCCGAACCAGGGGCATGGCCCGTTATCAGACATGAAAACCACAATGGTATTTTCCTCTAATCCCAACAGCCTGATCTCTTTCAGTAATCTTCCTAATTCTTCATCAAATTCGGCGATCATGCCATAATAATCCGCCAGCCTTTCTGATAAGCCATTAACCGCAAGGTATGGAGCCGAATATTTTTTATCTACAAGTAAGGGTGCATGTGGAATGTTGGTTGGGAGGTAACAAAAAAACGGCTGTTGCCTGTTTTGGTGGATAAAAGAGATGGCTTCATCAAACCAAACTTTGTCACAATACCCCTTATATTTTTTGGGTTTCCCATTATGCAGATAGGTATCATCAAAATAATCGTTGCCCCAGTAATCGCTGCTGCTGCCTACTCCGCCACCTGCAAATACAACTGACTCTTCAAATCCCCGGTCCTGCGGCCTGAACGGATAACTTTCTCCCAGGTGCCATTTCCCAAAAATGGCCGTTTTATAACCATTGAATTTAAACACATCGGCCATGGTGGTTTTACCCTGGTTTAACATAGACCTTCCCCCGGTGGTATGCCATACTCCGGAACGTGCCGAATATTGCCCCGTTAACAAAGCAGCCCGTGTAGGTGAGCAACTTGGATCCGTGTGAAAATTTGTAAGGTGTGTACTTTCCTTATATAGCTGGTCGAGATTAGGTGTTTTTAGAAATGGGCTGCCGTTAGCGCATATATCACCGTAACCCTGGTCGTCGGTCATTACCAGGATAACATTGGGGTGTTTTTTATCAGGAGATTCATTTGATGCTCTTGCTTTATAATCTGCGTTCCTGTCTTTATTCCTTTCAACAGAGGCTAAATTATGAATAGAATTTTTTTTTGTGATTATTTTTCCATTCCCCTCATTAAAAATAGCTGTTTGACTCAATCCAATTATAGGAAAAAACAGTAAACCACAAGCAAAGCAGATCACTGATCTTTTATAATCTTTATTTATTTTCATGTCATCTGTTGAAATGAATTAATCATATCAATTTACTGAACTAAAGATACTTACAATAGTTTAAAAGGAAATTCGTGAGTTGTGATTTGGGTAAGATGAAAAAATAATCAGGAAGCTTTAATCTATTTGATCAAAGCTTCCTGAAGTGTTTTTGGTTTCAAAGGTGGAGCTGCAGGGAATCGAACCCTGGTCCAAACATATTCGCCGTAAGCTTTCTACATGTTTATTTATGCATTGATTGTTGGGAAACGGCAGGAGCATAACAAACCAACCGGATCCTTATATGGATGGTCTTAAGCAATGGTCACATCATTCCATTACAGCATCCCGTTTTGTTTTTGAGTCGGCGGAGGAACATGGTAACAGGACAACCTGTTCAACGGCCCTAATGGATGCTAATCTATCGATTAAGCAGCCATGGCATACTGAGTATTGCCATTTAAAATTTTCGCATTCTGATTAAAGTGCTAATTACGCAACGCACTACATGCTTACACTTACAAAGAGCTATGCTGTCAAAACCGGTCAGCCCCGTAAAAAATAGACAATTGGCGATTTGCAATCACCTATTTTATTCAAAGCAAAATTACGAAAATATTTCCGTTGCCGGTTAATTCTGTGTTGAAGGTGATTTGTAATACCTTTATTTGACAATTTTTAAAAATGCACCCTGAGACCTTTTACCAAGAAAGATTGATACACCTGAATCATGATTTACAAAAACTACATAAAAAAAAATCAGCCCTGGCCTGGTTTCGGTTTTCTGCAATTGTTTGCTTAATTGCCTGTTGGTATTTTTTATACCCAATAAGTTTACTGTATGCGCTGGTTCCTTCTATTCTTTTGCTGATATTATTTACAAGGCTCGTATTTGCAGACCTTAAAAATAAAACGGCCATTGAACAAAATCTTAACCTGATTAAAATAAATGAAAATGAGTTAAAGGCACTGGCACATCAATATTTTCAATTTGCAGATGGAAATGAATTTATCCCTAAGGAACATTTTTATGCCAATGACCTGGATATTTTTGGACATGCTTCCCTGTTTCAATATATAAACCGTACCAGTTCCGATATGGGCAGCAACACTTTAGCCCGCTGGTTATTAAACCCTGCAAATACTGATACCATTTTACAAAGACAGTCAGCAATTAAAGAACTATCAGTCAAAAATGAATGGAGACAGAAACTGCAGGCTTTAGGTGCAGCAAAAAAAATTCAATCCAATACTCAAAACAGGTTACAAAACTGGTTTACCGAAGAAAACAGGTTTATCAATAATAAATACTGGTTATTGCTGAGATACCTGCTGCCGGCAATTATTCTTACTGTTATCATTTTAAACATTACGGATGTTTTGAACAATTATGTAAGAAATTATTTCCTTCTGGCTGCTACGCTTATTGCCTTTTATATCAGTAAAAAAGTGACCCCGCTGCATCAGCAGGTTTCAAAAATGACCGGCGAGCTGGATGTACTAACCGAAAGTATTCAACTGATTGAACAAACAACCTTTTCATCCCCGTTTTTACAAAATTTACAAATGCTGTTCCATCAGCAAAATGAAAATGCTTCTGTAAAGCTTAAAAAACTAAAACGCATTTTAGAACGGCTTGACCTTCGGTATAATTTTGTAGTATTTATTCCGCTCGATATTTTATTGCAATGGGACCTGCAACAGGTAATAGCATTGGAAAAATGGAAAAGACAGAATCACAAAAATGTAATGGACTGGTTTACCGCACTGGGAGAATTTGAAGCAGCTAATAGTTTATCAACGCTTTCCTTTAACCATCCAGGCTGGTGTTTTCCTGTTTTTAAAGAACTGCATTTTTTTATTGAAGGAACCGCTATTGGACATCCTTTAATACATCCGGATAAGTGTGTAAACAATCCCCTGAAAATTGATAAAAGCGGGGCATTGATGCTGGTAACCGGCAGCAATATGGCCGGGAAAAGTACCTACTTAAGAAGCATTGGCATTAATACAATACTAGCCATGGCCGGAGCCCCGGTATGTGCCGGCACATTTTGTTTATCGCCGGTACAAATTATCAGCAGCATGCGTATTGCCGATAATTTAGAAGAAAGTACTTCTACTTTTTATGCTGAATTAAAAAAACTGAAAACGGTAATTGACAAAGTCAACAATAATGAACCCGTTTTTATATTATTAGATGAAATTTTAAGAGGTACCAATTCATTAGACAGGCATACCGGGTCGGCAGCACTCATAAAACAACTTATAAAACACAATGCTTCCGGTATATTGGCAACACATGATGTTGAACTCGCTGTAATGAAAAATGATTATCCATCCAGTATTTTAAATTATCATTTTGATGTGCAGGTAAGCAATGATGAACTATATTTTGACTACCGCTTAAAAGAGGGCATCTGTACCAGTTTAAATGCATCTATTTTGATGAAGAAAATCGGAATAGAGTTG
>JAYTOF010000314.1:0-14903 GCA_043747955.1 Chitinophagaceae bacterium | reverse complement strand
TTCTACATTAAAAACTTTGGCAGCCGTGGCATTATGAATATCCTTTCCGGTTTTAAAAGCTTCGCACATATTTACATCGCCGCTGATGGCAGCAACAATGCGTAATTCAATCTGCGAATAATCGGCAGAAAGTAAAACATGGTCAGCATCACGGGGAATAAAAGCCTTGCGTATCTCTCTTCCCCTTTCGGTACGTATGGGAATGTTCTGCAAATTTGGATTGTTACTGCTTAACCTTCCGGTAACAGCAACAGCCTGTGCATAGGATGTATGTACACGGCCGGTTTTTTTATTGATCATCAGGGGCAATGCATCTACATAAGTTGATTTAAGTTTGGTAAATTCTCTAAAGACTAAAATGTCATCTACAATTTTATTTTTGCCGGCGAGTTTTAACAACACATCTTCACCCGTTGCATATTGCCCTGTCTTTGTTTTTTTTGCCTTGGGATCGATCTGCATTTTATCAAACAATACTTCGCCCAGTTGTTTTGGTGAGGCTAAATTAAAACGCACAGCAGCCTGTGCATACACACTTTCTTCTGCAACTTTTGCTTCTTTCTCCAGTTCCTTTGAGTATTCATTTAAAAAACTTTCATCAATCCGTATGCCTTCAAATTCCATTGCGGTTAACACTTTTACCAATGGGTTCTCCACTTCATAAAAAACCTTCTCCACTTCTTTTTGTTTTAACCGGGGCAGAAAATTATTTTTTAACTGCAAGGTGATATCAGCATCTTCAGCGGCATAATCTTTTATTTTTTCCGGCTCCACATCTCTCATGTTTCCCTGCCCCTTTCCTTTTTTACCTATCAGTTCTTCAATATGTACCGGCTCGTAACCCAAATATTTTTCGCTCAATGCGTCCATACTGCTTTTACCATCTGGCTCAATAACATAATGCGCCAGCATGGTATCAAAAGTATTTCCCAACAACTCAAAGCCATACCATTTCAGTATCAGCATATCGTATTTAAGATTCTGGCCGATCCAGGTTTTATCCGTATCGTTGAAAAGTTGTTGAAAGTTGTTTAATAGTTTAATACATGCCGCTCTATCAGCCGGACAAGGAACATAGTACCCTTCGCCTGGGTTTACCGAAAAACTTAATCCTACCAGTTCGGCATCATTGGGATCGATGCCGGTAGTTTCGGTATCAAAACAAATCTCTTTTTCGTTAATTAGTTTATTGGTTAATTCGCTAATCCGGTTTTCTGTATCGGCCAAAATATAATTATGAGGCGTGTTGTTGATGTTTTTAGTTGCGGCAGGTGTTTCTTCTAAACCATCGTCGGGGCTTGCAACCGCAGCCGGGGATTCGGGTTGTTCAATAATGTTTCCGAACAAATCCATTTGTATATTTGGTTTTGAACCGCCGGCAGGGCTTGCAGCTGCTGTCGGGGTCTCATCAGGGGAACCCTCCTCACCCAAAATACGTTTGCTCAAAGTTTTAAATTCCAACTCTTCAAAAATTTGTTTAAGGGCGGGCCTGTTCATTTCTTTTATCAGAAAATCTTCTTCATGAAATTCAACCGGCACATTTATGATGATGGTGGCTAATTTTTTACTCAACAGGGCAACCTCTTTTCCGGCCCTTACTTTTTCTCCAATGGAACCTTTTATATGATCTGCATTGGCTAAAACGTTTTCCAGTGTACCATATTCTTTCAATAATTTGGCTGCCGTTTTTTCTCCTACTCCTTTAATGCCCGGAATATTGTCAACAGCATCCCCCATCATCCCTAAAATATCTATAACCTGGCCTACATTTTCAATATCCCATTTCTCACAAACTTCCCTGGGCCCCAGTATTTCAAATTTTCCGCCCTGGTATGGGGGCTTATAAATTTTTATATTTTCAGAAACCAGCTGGCCATAATCTTTATCAGGCGTAACCATATACACTTCATAACCTTCTTTTTCGGCTTTTTTAGCCAAAGCCCCAATTACATCATCGGCTTCATAACCGTCTATAGCAATAACGGGAATGTTCAGGCCTTCAATGATCCGTTTAATATCCGGCACGGCCGATAAAATGTCTTCGGGTGTTTCCTGGCGGTTGGCTTTGTAATCGGCAAAATCGGTATGCCTTTCAGTAGGGGCATGCGTATCAAAACACACAGCCATATGGGATGGATTTTGATTTTTGATCAGCTCAATAATGGTATTGGTAAATCCAAACTGGGCGTTGGTATTTCTTCCCTTGCTGGTAATACGTGGGTTGCGAATGAGTGCATAGTATGCACGAAAAACCAGTGCAAATGCATCTAATAAAAATAATTTCTTTGGCATGGCATAAAAGTAAAACAAATCTGCCCGCCAATCAACTTCATCTTAATAACTTAAAAAGCCGCTCCGGTCAGGAACAGCTTTTCAAGTTCATTAAACTCAAATAATCGAAACTAATATTACAGGCTGGTTATCAGTAACCTGCCGGAAGAAGGGTTATCAGTATTTTGAAGACTTACTCCGGTATTTGAAATTGAATAAATGTGCCAATAATCATTCAGCTTCAGCAATGAGGGGTCATTGGTATCAAGATTAATGGTCATTCTTTTTGAAATTTCATCTTCTGACCAGTTACCGGTTACTACCCTTCCATCTTTACTGGCCCTTATTTTTCCATGGGGGTCAAAAGTAAAAGTATAACCGGCCAGGCCATCGGGCTTGTCTTTATTGGAAGCACTGTAAAGGTTTAGTTTCCAGGTTCCTTTTGTTACATGTGGTGTTGCAGATACTTTGGATGTATAATCTCCAATACCGGTACAAGCGGCAAAATAAAGAATTACAGTACACTTAAGTGTGAAAAGCAGTAAGGGGTTTTTCACTGTTTAGTATTTAGGGGTTTCTTACTAAACTGAAAAAGCACATATATTATTGTGTAATAAATTTGAAAATCAGAACCTGGTTTCCATATAAACCGGTAACATGGCCCTCCAGGTTGGCCAGTCATGCTTCCATTCTTCGCCCCAAACATCCAGTTCGTAATTGATGCCTTTGCTGTAAAGCAATCCTGCAAAGGATTTGGAAGCATCTGGATCTTCATAGGCCCCACTTCCTGTAAGGATATGAACATTCGGGCTTTTCCGGATCTGTTCTAAAATAGAATGATCTTCAAGGTTTTTAATATAATGCAGGGGCGAATTGAGATATACCTGGTCATCAAAATAGCCATCCGTATATTCAGACAGGTTGTACACCCCGCTCATGGCAATCACGCCGTTGATGATATCCGGACGTTTTAAAAACAGGTTCATACTGTGTAATGCACCAAAGGATGCACCACAGGTAATTATCCTGGTTTCGGAGGAGGTGCTGTATTTTATAAATGGAACAACCTCATTAAAAACATATTCGTTAAACTGGTTTTGGCGTATGGCTTTATGCGCACCTTCCATTTCTTTATTAAGCCAGCTTTCATTATTGATACTGTTGATTGAAAACACTTTTATCTTGCCGTTATTGATATAAGGGGCAAGGGTTTCCATCATTTGAAACCTTTCGTACTCCAGGTAATCTGCTGCTGCAGTAGGTACAAATAAAATGGCAGTGCCGTAATCGCCATAAGTAACGATGGGCATATCTTTTTGGAGTGCGGGACTGAACCAACTGTTTAATTCTCTTTTCATAAGCGGCAAAACTAATTAAATATTTTTAAACTGAATTATTCCAGTACCCCTTCTTTTATTTCCATCCACAATTCCCGGTAACAGCTGGCTGCATAGCTGCTGTTGGCAAATTCCATAATAGGCGCTTTGTGTATTCCCATTTTTTCCACGTCACTTAAATAAGGGATATAATTCTGGAAGAAACGTTTGTCTTTATACAATTCTTCCATGATCTCCTTATGCATGTTTTTACGCAGATCGGTCATGGTGAAAAAGCACATCATTTTACTGATGTCAAGGTCCTTTTCTTTAAAATAATCTTTAACCATGTTATATGTACGGATAGACAAGGTTGAAGGAATAACCGGCATCAACACGATATCAGCTGCATTAAAAATGTTTTCACTTAAAGCACTAAATCCCGGATGGCAATCAATAAAAACAAAATCATATTCCTTATCCAACTGTTTTAAAACCGTTTTTAAACGGTTTTTGTTGCCTTTCATTTCTTCCAGCATAATATCAAAACTCCTGCTGCTGTTATCAGCGGGGATCACATCCAGTAATTCAAAATCGGTGCTCAGGATGGCACTCTCCAGGTCGGCATCTTTGGTAATCAGTTTTTTAATGCCGGGGTGGGTTTTGGGTTTGGCTTTATAATAAAAGGATGATGATCCCTGGGGGTCAATATCCCATAATAAAGTTTTATAACCATCGGCTGCAGCCAGGTAAGCAAAATTTACGCAACTGGCAGTTTTACCTACTCCACCTTTTAAATTGTAAAGAGCTATTGTTGTCATATTAATTAAGTTTTATTACTAACGGAGGGTTAAGATAGTAAATTATTTTAAAGAATTATGTACCTTTTACGAAAACAGCATTATTGAAATTTCTCTCCAATACAACAGTATTAGGCCATGGCAGCCGAAGCCATATCTGTTATAAAGCCAGCGCAGCAACCTTATGGGGTTAAAGATCCTTTTGGAAATGACAGGTGGCCAACAGAGGGCGAATAATTTTTATCAGCTTGATTTCATATCTTCTAAATTCTTCTGCATACGGAACATCTCGTCCCTCAAACTGGCAGCCTCCATAAAGTCCAGATCCTTAGCAGCCTTATTCATTTCTTTTTTGATTTTGATTATTGCTATTTCCAATTGAGGAATGGTTGAATAAACAACCTGGTCCTCGGCTGCAACGGTTACCAGTTCTTCATCAGGGGCAATGGAATAAGGGTTTGAGGGGTCATAACCTTTTACATCCAGTACCGACCCCTGGGCAAAGATCTGTTCCGTGCTTTTAATAATGGTGGTGGGTGTAATATTATGTTCAATATTAAAAGCAACCTGTTTTTCCCTGCGCCGGTTGGTTTCGTCAATGGTGCGTTGCATACTGTCGGTCATCTTATCTGCATAAAAAATAACCAGCCCATCAACATTACGGGCAGCCCGGCCTGCTGTTTGGGTCAGGCTTTTTTCATTACGGAGAAATCCTTCTTTATCGGCATCTAAAATAGCAACCAGCGAAACTTCGGGCAGATCCAATCCCTCCCTTAATAAATTTACACCTACCAACACATCAATTATTCCAAGCCGTAGCTCCCGGAGTATTTCAATTCTTTCCAGCGTATCCACTTCACTGTGTATGTATTTACATTTTATGTCAATACGGTGCAGGTATTTGGTCATTTCTTCGGCCATACGTTTGGTAAGTGTGGTTACCAGCACCCGGTCACCTTTTTTAATGCGCTTATCAATTTCATCCAGCAGGTCATCAATCTGGTTGATAGAAGGGCGGACCTCAATCGGGGGATCTAACAATCCGGTAGGTCTGACCACCTGCTCAATCACTACACCTTCGCATTTTTCCAGTTCATATTTACCGGGGGTTGCCGAAACAAAAATGGTTTGGTTAAGTAAAGTTTCAAACTCATTAAAATTCAGAGGCCTGTTATCTAGTGCTGACGGTAAACGAAATCCATAATCAACTAAAACCAGTTTCCGGCTTCTGTCACCGCCATACATACCACTAACCTGTGGAATCGTCTGGTGACTTTCATCAATAATGCATAAAAAATCTTTAGGAAAATAATCCAGCAGGCAAAAGGGCCTTGTACCGGGTTTTCTTCTGTCGAAAAAACGGGAATAGTTTTCAATACCACTGCAATAACCCAGTTCACGTATCATTTCGAGATCGTAATTTACCCGTTCACTGATGCGCTGTGCTTCAATAAATTTCCCCGAGTTTTTATAATAGGTTTCCTGTGCAGCCACTTCATCCTGTATTTCATGTACTACCTGCTGCAGTACATCTTTAGGCGCTACATATAAATTTGCCGGAAAGATGGCTGCATTTTCAACACTGCTGATACGCTTTCCGCTGCTGAGTTCCAGCGTTTCGATGGTTTCTATTTCATCTCCAAAAAAAGTAATCCGGTAACCAAAATCAACATAGGGTAAATTAATATCGATCGTATCTCCTTTAACCCTGAATGTGCCTCTGGAAAAATCGCCTTCACTTCTGTTATATAAAGAATTTACGAGGGCATGTAAAAATCCCTGGCGGGAAATGATCTGTCCCTGCTGAATACGGATGATACCATTCTCATAATCGGTAGGATTGCCCATACCGTAAATGCAACTTACGCTGGCAACAATAATGATATCCCTCCGGCCGCTTAATAATTGTGCCGTTGCCTGCAGGCGTAGTTTATCAAGTTCCTCATTAATACTCAGGTCTTTTTCGATATACGTATTGCTGACGGGCATGTAAGCCTCAGGCTGGTAGTAATCATAATAAGAAACAAAGTAACCTACTGCGTTCTCCGGGAAAAACTGTTTGAACTCGCCATATAATTGAGCTACCAGTGTTTTGTTATGGGTGATCACCAGTGTTGGCTGCTGCACATGCTGTATCACATTGGCCATAGTAAAAGTTTTACCGCTGCCGGTAACACCCAAAAGTGTTTGGTACTTTTCTCCATTCAGGATCCCTTCGGTTAGCTGGCGAATGGCATCCGGCTGGTCTCCCGCGGGGGAATATGGTGCATGAAGTTGAAATGGCATAATTGCAGTCATGCAATTTACAAAAGCTTAAGTCAAATTTTGTTTATTCATTTATCAACTTCATGTTTTCTGATAAACCAGGCGATGGTAAAAGAGGGAATAAAATCTGTAAAAGGAATGATCTCTTCTAAAAAATTAAGTACGCCGCCAATCATTCCAAACCTGCCTCCAAAAAGCATAAAAAACAAAAAGCCGGAGAGGGGGGCCCATATTACATCGGTAAATTCGCCCATGGCCGGAATAAAATAACTGGCCATACCAATTGCATCCAGTACCATACAAATGAAAATATTGGGCACCGGTAATTTCTCATTGTTCATATTTAAAAACGGACTGTATAATTTACAGTCCGTTAAAATTGATTTCTAAATTGAAAAAATTATTTCACATACTTTCTAACCGGCATATCGGCCGATGCCATTTCAACCATCATATTCACTTCATCTATTAAGACATCATCATTACCGCCAAAACCAATACTTTTAAAACGGATGTTTCCGGTCTTATCAATAATGAATTTAGTAGGGATACCACTTACTTTAAAATCAGCAACAACTTTATCAGCATCATCTAATAAAACATGAAAAGGATAATTGTTCTTTTTCATAAAATCAGCAGCATTCTGTTTTTTATTTTCAACCGATTCCCAGGTATCCACAAATAGAAAAGCCACATCATCCCTTATTTTTAAATTCTCCTGAGCCGTTTTCATGGCCGGCATAGAAGCAATGCAGGGGCCGCACCAGGTAGCCCAAAAATCTACTACCACCACTTTTCCTTTTAATCCAACCAGACTTATATCATTACCATCAAGGTCTTTTAAATTAAATTTAGGCGCTTCTTCATTGATCATGGTTTTAGCAAGTTCCGACCTCTTTTTTTCTTTAGCTGCCTTTTCAAGTTTTGCCAAATAATCATCGTAACCCTCATCCGATTTTTTTTCTGCTGTATAAAGTTCTTTTAATATTTCTTTGGTTTTGGAAGAGGCAACCCCGTCTTTTACAAATTTTTCAATTTCCTTTTTAGCCAATGCGGGGGCAGTAACTTTTACCATTAACTGGCAATAACGTTCATTGTACTCTGCATTTTTAAATTCGTTAATTTGCGCAGCTTCTTTAGCATATGCATAACCAGTTTTATACTCGCCCAGATTATACAGTATAAAAGAATAGGTATCGGCAAACATGCCATATTGGTTTTTACGCTGTTTATCCCATTGCTTTTTTGTAGAATAGTCAGGTTTCTTTTCAAATGGGGTTATCATTTCTTTTTTTGCCCAGGTTGTTGCTTCATAGC
This sequence comes from Chitinophagaceae bacterium, assembly GCA_043747955.1. Classification (GTDB taxonomy): domain Bacteria; phylum Bacteroidota; class Bacteroidia; order Chitinophagales; family Chitinophagaceae; genus Ferruginibacter. The sequence goes on along the minus strand of JAYTOF010000314.1, from coordinate 6,934 downwards.
TCAGTAATTTAGCTTCTGTAAAATTTTCTTTTGACTTTGCCATACCCCAGGACACGTCATTATATAAACCTGCTTTCTCGGCCATAGGCATGTCTTTTATCAAGGATCTAAAAACATCAGCATTTTTTTCTTTAAGATAGGCCGAGGCAACAATACCTCTGTAAAAATTGAGTGAGGATTTATCTTCTTCTTTTGGTGGAAATGCTTTAACATATGCATCAAAAGCTGCTTTTTTAGATTCAGCATCTATACCTTTATTAATGGCATTCGACATTTCATTTCTTTTCCATCTGCCATCAGGGTATTTTTCTTTCATGATAATCGTAAAAGAATCTGCCGTACTTTTCATTTTTAAACGGGTGTACCACTGCGTTAAAATATTATAATCAGCTTCCCTGATTTCCGGTTTACCGGCAATGTTTTGTAAATGCCCGAGTATAAGCGGTTCCCCCTCTTTCTTTTTTACAGTATTGATGGCAGCTAAATAAGATGAAAAATAACTTATATCATTTTTGGCTCCGGGGTTCAGTTTTAAACCCTCTTCCAGTAAGGCGAGGTTTTTGTCTGTAACTGTTTTCATGCCAAACAAATTCTCGCCATAACCGCTATAAAGCCTTCCGGCCCAAAGATAATATTCTGTTATGGGCTGGTTATTTTCTGCATAAACCGGCACTATATAACCATCGCCTGCATTATTGTCTTTTACTTTATTTTCTTTGGCCGAAAAACCAAAAGCAATGCAGGAAGTATTGCTGTCTAATTTAAAATTACCGGAATACACTGTCCCGGTTTGTAATATTTTGGGTTCCAAAATTTTATAACCATTTTTACTAAACAGGTAAACCAGTATATCTACTTTCTTCTCATCAATTAAAGACGAAAGTTTGGTATTAAATTTAAAATTAACTGTTTGCGCTGCTTTGGGTTGTTGTGGAGTTACCTGTAAAGCATCAAATTTTAACTGGGCATTCGCTTTATTTATTGATACCATAAATAAGGCAGCAATTAGTATTTTTTTCATTATAGCATTGTTTAAGTATGAAAAATAAAAGTAGCCTATTTAAGAGAGAATGACAATAAAACGGTGTTAATATAATTTCTAGATAAATATAATTTTACTCCTGTCACCGGTTTGTTTTCCAGCTTTTAATCATAAATCCCTTTGCAGGATTATTATTCTACCCATTTCTTGTGCAGGCAAGTAAAGTAACATTAATAAGTTTATGGCATATTTCCTGACTTTACCATTCAGCTGCCCCACCGCCGGGTCATGTGAATCTGCAGTAGCAGCATATAAAATTAGAAATGCTTCTCTGACAAATAAAAATTGACTATTTTGTATGCTTACTGCAATTTATATGATAACTGCTTCTCAACGGTTTACTGCCTTAGATGTATTTAGAGGAATGACCATTTGCTTTATGATAATTGTGAATACTCCGGGCAATGGTGCTACAACATTTTCGCCCCTGCTGCATGCAAAATGGAACGGATTTACCCCAACCGATTTAGTGTTTCCCTCTTTTTTATTTGCCGTGGGCAATGCTATGAGTTTTGTTATGCCTAAATGGGAAACAGTAAAGCAAAGCCAGGTATTATGGAAGATTTTAAAAAGAACAATGATCATTTTTTTATTAGGATACCTGATGTACTGGTTTCCTTTTATGCAAAAAGATGTTACAGGGAATATCATAGCTTTTCCATTTGAATCAACAAGGGTTTTTGGGGTGTTGCAAAGAATTGCCCTTTGCTATGGTATTGCTGCATTGTTAATTTATTATTTTAAACAACGAACCGTTATAATACTCGGCGCAGTATTTTTGATTGCTTACTGGTTTTTATTGTATTTATTAAGCGATTCTGCTGACCCAATGAGTTTACAGGGCAACGCGGTTTTGCATATCGATAAATGGCTGTTAGGAGAAAAGCATTTGTATCATGGAGAGGGTATAGCATTTGATCCGGAAGGATTGCTGAGTACATTACCTGCAATTGCCAATGTAATAGCAGGTTTTCTAGCAGGTCGATACATTAAACTAAAAGGCATCAGTTTCGAAAGCCTGACTGTTTTATTACTTTCAGGTGCCTTATTGATTTTTCTTGCCTATTGCTGGGGGCTTAATTTCCCCATTAATAAAAAATTGTGGACCAGTTCATTTGTACTGCTTACAATTGGATTGGATTGTATAATTATTGCTGCTATTATTTACATTATCAACTTTAAGGGAAAAACGGGCTGGGCCTATTTTTTTGAAGTATTTGGCCGCAACCCATTGTTCATCTACCTGCTATCTGAATTAGCGGTTATATTGTTATACTTTTTCACAACAGATGGCAAAACAACTTTTTACCAATGGATTTACAATAATGTCTTTCTGTTTACGGGCGAATATGTTGGCTCGTTTTTATTTGCGTTATTTTTCATGCTTCTATGCTGGTTAGTTGGTTTTCTTTTAGACAAAAGAAAAATATATATCAGGGTATAATAACCTTTCTTTTTAAGTAATTGTTGTAATCGGGTATTTGTGTTTCATAATCCTGGTGCATCAGTGGCGATGTGAGTATAAAATCAGCCGTAGCCCTGTCACAAGCCAACAAAATATTCCAGGCAACTCCCAGGCGCAGTAATGCCTTTACATCACTGTCATGCGGCTGTGCTTCCATCGGGTCCCAAAAAAATACCAGTACATCAATTTTACCTTCAGCGATCATGGCTCCAATTTGCTGGTCGCCGCCTAACGGGCCGCTGAGCATTATTTTTACTTCCAGGTCCAATTCCTTTTCAAGCAATCTTCCGGTTGTACCTGTTGCAATAAGGTCATGACCTGCCAATACGTTTTTATTATACAGGGCCCACTCAATAAGTTCAGCCTTCTTATTGTCATGTGCTATTAAAGCAATACGCTTCCTGATTCCGATCTTTCTGATATCATACATAAGGAGTAAAATTTTTTGTTAATACCTCAACATGCTTAAAAGTAATCCTTTACCGTATTTATTCACTAATAACCTTGCTATCCGGCCAATTTAGCTTACCTTGCGCCCTCAAAAACAGCAACTGGCTGTTAGCTGTTAGCCACAAGCTATTGTGTTCTGCTAAGGGCTTACAGCTAAGGGCTAAAAGCTCAATATAAAATGAATATAAGAAATATCGCAATAATTGCCCACGTAGATCATGGTAAAACAACACTGGTAGATAAGATCCTGCACAGTACCAATATTTTCCGGGATAACCAGGAAACCGGTGAATTGATCATGGACAATAACGACCTTGAAAGAGAAAGAGGGATCACCATTTTCAGTAAAAACGTTTCCGTTATTTACAAAGACATAAAAATTAATGTTATTGATACCCCGGGTCACAGTGACTTTGGAGGTGAGGTTGAACGTGTATTAAAAATGGCTGATGGGGTGTTGTTGTTGGTAGATGCTTTTGAAGGCCCCATGCCTCAAACCCGTTTTGTTTTACAAAAAGCATTGCATTTAGGATTACATCCGATTGTTGTAATTAATAAGGTAGATAAGGCAAACTGCCGTCCTGATGAAGTGCATGATGCCGTTTTCGAATTATTTTTTAACCTGGATGCTACTGAAGAGCAGTTGAATTTTCCTACTATTTATGGCAGCAGTAAAAATGGCTGGATGAATACCTCCCTTACTGAAACCGATAATATTTTCCCGTTACTGGATGCTATTTTAGAACATGTGCCTGAACCAACCGTAAATGAAGGCCCTACTCAAATGCAGATCACCTCATTGGATTATTCTTCATTTCTAGGCCGGATTGCAGTAGGTAAGGTTGCCAGAGGTACTGTTAAAGAAGGGCAACAAATTGCATTGGTACAGGCTGGAGGCGAAATAAAGAAAATGAAAGTGAAGGAACTGTATACTTTTGAAGCACTTGGTAAAAAGAAGGCTACAGAAGTAAGTGCAGGTGATATTTGTGCAATTGTTGGTTTGGATGAATTTAATATTGGTAATACGATCTGTGATATAGAATTTCCGGAAGCATTGCCGGTGATCAGTGTTGATGAGCCAACCATGAGTATGATGTTCAGCATCAACAACTCACCTTTTTTCGGAAGAGAAGGAAAATTTGTAACCTCCAGGCATTTGAGAGACCGGTTGATGAAAGAAACTGAAAAAAACCTGGCGCTTCGTGTAGAGGATTCGGAAAGTGCTGATAGTTTCCTTGTTTATGGCAGGGGTATTTTGCACCTGGGTATTTTAATAGAAACCATGCGCAGAGAAGGGTTTGAATTAACTGTAGGCAATCCACAGGTTTTAGTTAAAGAAATTGATGGTAAGAAATGTGAGCCTTATGAAAACCTGGTAGTAGACGTTCCCGGTGAATACAGTGGTAAAGTAATTGACCTGGTTACCCAACGCAAAGGTGAAATGTTGATCATGGAAAGTAAGGGTGAAATGCAGCACCTGGAATTTGATATTCCCTCAAGAGGATTGATAGGCTTACGTAGCAATATGCTCACTAACACAGCCGGGGAAGCTGTAATGGCTCACCGCTTTACCGATTACCGACCCTGGAAAGGAAATATTCCCGGCAGAAGTAATGGTGTTTTATTATCGAAAAATACAGAAAGAACAACAGGTTACTCCATTGATAAATTACAGGACAGAGGTAGATTCTTTGTTGATCCGGGAGAAGAGGTTTACGCAGGCCAGATCATTGCCGAGCATATTAAGCCGGGTGATCTGAATGTAAATGCTACGGAGCCAAAAAAATTAACCAATCACCGGGCAAGCGGTAGTGATGATGCCAGCAAAGCTGCTCCAAAAATTATGATGACTTTAGAAGAGTGTATGGAGTATATACAGCAGGATGAGTGTATTGAAGTAACACCTAAAAGCATTCGTATGCGTAAAGTGATACTGGATGAGAATGAGCGTTCCAGAGCTTCAAAACAAATGAAATCTGAACCGGTTTAACAATACTTTCAATTAAGCGATAAATCGATTTAAAATTTCCGCAATCTTTTCTTCATAAGGTTGCGGATATTTTTTTATAAAAATTTCAAAAGCGCTTTTTCCCATTACTTCCCATTTATTTTTTTGCTGCCAGCAGTTTTCCAAAACTTCGTCAATACCCTGTACAGATACTTCATTGCAAACAAATCCATTTACTCCATCTTCAACCCAAACAGGCATATCGCCAACCTGGCTTACAACGCAGGGCCTGGCCATTGCCATAGCTTCCACCACAGTTATAGGCATAGCATCAATACGGGTACATTGTAAAAGAAGATGGTAATCCTGCAGGGTCAATTTAATATCATTCGTATATCCTTTAAATAAAATTTTATTTTCCAGGCCTGTGTTTGATATCAGGTTTTCTAAAAGCATCCTGTCTTTTCCTTTTCCAAATAAATGCAATTGCCAGTTCCTTGCTTTCCATTTTGATGAGGACAGGGCTTTAATTAATATATCCTGAGATTTTCGGGCGGTTTCCAACTCTGCAAACATTACCCATAAACAGCCCTTATCAGAAAACGCCGGATAAGGGGATGGATATGAATTTGGTTGCGAAGCAATTGGGTTTATCAGCGTTTCTTTTTTATCAATCTGGATATTGAAATTTCGTTCTATAAAATCAAATATCTTTTGGGTGTCTCCAAAATTCATTTGGGCATTATCTACCCATTGTTGAAGCAGCATTTTCTTTTTAAAGGATAGAACAGCCGCTTCATTATAATTATGATTGTTTAAAACATAAGCCGGTAGGTTTTTATATAAATTTTTAAAAGGAGCATGTAAAATATCTTCCCACCCGCCCTGGTTTACTACAGTTAGATCATAGTCGCAAAAAGGAATGGAATCAAGGGCTTTTTTTATAGCCAGTTTTTTAAGAATGCCTTTTTTATTTGGTAATAAATAAATGTGGCAACCTGATTTTTGTAATTGCCCGACGCGTTCCTGTTTGTCTACCCAATCATAACAACCAATGCCAACCCTGTAATTGTTTTTACCCATCCAAAGTGCTGTTCTAAACCAAAATTCTTCACTTCCGCCCCAGGCGCTTCCATTCATTAATGATAAAAAAAATACCGATTTCATGGGTAATATTTTTGTAAAGAAAAGATATTCGTCGGTATAATAATCTTTTATCTGCTATGCGATTCCTTATTTGTTAAAATATTTTTGGAGAAGCTTTGGTAAATAGTCATCAGTAAAATGTATATTAAAAGCAGCATATAATGAATCAACTGTTCCGGTATCAATTACAGGCCCGCCGCCTTTATCTACGAGGCTGTAGTTACCATTGATGCCAAAATGCTTTTCAATGCATTGAATGATATAAAGCACAGAATAATTTTTGGGATTGGCTATATTGACTATTGAATTTGTAAACATATTTTTCAGAAGAATTTCATTACATATAAGATACATGTCATCAAGGTCAATAATATTTCTACTGGCCTTTTCCCAAACATCAAATTTATGTTTTTCAATGATGTTCTTAATAAAATAATTAACAACAGTATGCGTGTTATTGGTGTGCCCTATGGGGTTTGTTATACGAAAAATCAAAAACTTCGGGCAATGCCCCAAGATAAAATCTTCCATTTTTACCTTATGACACACATAGGAAGAACGCAACATAGAACGATCAGAAATACTGCAAGTGCTGAAATAAACAAATAATTTACCCTTATTATTTTTTATGGTTTCAAGTATAAGGTTTAGTTCTCTTTTAAATGCAACGGCATCCGTATTGCTGGAATCAGACACTCCGGATGCAAAAATGACTATTTCCTCATTATCCCGATAGCTCTCAAACTTCTTTGCAATCATCCCGGTTCCAATTATCATAATTATTTCTTTTTTGCTACCACAAGATAGTTTAATGTCCAGCTGTCATCAAAGTGGCGTTTGTCAACCCAAACAGCAAATTTATTAATCAGCCATGTAAACCTTA
>JAYTOF010000313.1:0-9233 GCA_043747955.1 Chitinophagaceae bacterium | reverse complement strand
ATGCCGCTTACGAATGATGGAACCGGCATTGAAGAAGCCAAGACCCAGTAAGAACCGTCATGCCTGCTTGTTGTATTAGCTTTTAAAGGATTATACGATGACCCTTGTTCAGGAAAAGTCCATTGAAATGTAAGTATTGCATTATTACCTCCTGCTGTAGTTTCATCTATATTCCAGGTTCTTTGTACAGCATAAGCAGAGCCAACAATAGAAGGTGTTATTCCTGTGCTAACCCTTACACTGAATAATTCGGTTGGATCGCCGGAATTTAATGCGATTTTTACCGGGGTGTAAGAAGTTGTATTGGAAGAAACAGGAAATGTAAAATTAGAGCTGGCTGCTATTGATTTTTTAACCTGCCCTGTTCCATTGGTTACAAAATAAGAAGTTGTTGATGCTCCTGTAAGGGTAGCCAGCCTTTCAATATTAACGTTATTAGATCCCAATATTAATTTTCCGCCCGTTATATTAAGTGTACCGTTTACCAATAAATTACAGGATAAAGTTCTGGTGCTGCTAATGGTTAACGTGCCGCCACTATTAACGGTAATACTGGCAGCTAACGGGTCAACATCTAATGTTACATTTTGACCGCTTACTATCACAACATTATCGGTTGCTGTTGGCACACGGCCACAACCCCAGGTACCGGCAACATTCCAGTTACCACTTGCTACAGCTGAATTACATTGATTTGGCATAACCTGAGCCCACCAGGTACCCCATTTACTATCACTGCCGCCTACTGTTGGTGCTGCCCTTAGTTTAGCGTACTCCTGTATTGTCCAAAAAGCCACATCATTATAAGGGTCAACCAGTGTATGGCTGTAATCGCCCCAGCGCTGGCGGCCTGAACTAAAATCTTTCTCATAATAATCCAGTCCATCTTTGAACACAACTACATCCTGCATAGTTCCTGCAGGATCCGTTCCCAAACGAAAAGCATAAGCTGCATCTAAAAAATCATCCGATTCACCCTCGGTGAAACCGATCAGCACATCATCATTTTTATTAACGGAAATTGAAGGATGTCCATACCATTTACCCCCATTGATATCTGTAGCTGTAGCATCCTCAATACGGCCACCGTCAGCAAAAAGTGCTGTTGATGCAGTAAGTTTTGTCCACTGAACCGCGGTATGTATTGGAACGGCTGCCGGAAGACGAACAGTTTGAGCATACCATACGAATCCATTTCTAAAAACCACATTACACCGGATGAATTGATCTCCCGGGTCAACTTTAGCCAGTGTACCCGGACATGATGCCAGGCATTGTTGCGGCATGATATTACCTCCTGACGCAGCCCAGCCACCACCCGTTCTGGTGTTTGTTGCTCCAACAGTATATACAGGCGCTGCAGGAGTGCCAGTTAAAGTTGACAATTTGTAAGTAAACCCTCCACTAGATATATGACTAACAATATAAAGTGTGGCCTCGGTTGAAGAATATGTTTCGGCAGGATGCGGACAGAAGCCGCCAAAAGAAGCAGTGATGCCTGTAAATAATGAAGCAGAAGCTGATCCGGTTCGCAGGGTTGGGTAGTCAACAACCAGGGCACGCCCTTCGGAGAAAGTACTGCCGACAACAGTGAACATATTAACGTTAATAGCTACCCAGTTTTTGTTGAAGCCCAACATGGGGAAATCTGCCCATAGTGTTGTACCCGTATCCGGATCAAAAGCAAATAAAGTATAACTGCCCTGTGGATCCGAAGTTTGTGATATGGCCAATAAAATTCTTGAAGTGGCAGCGCCTGCATTAGATACGGCAGCATGGATCCAGCGGTTATTGTAAGGATCATAAACTACCCGTGGATCAAATGCGCCGGCTCCATCTGCACCTAATGCCGACCAAAAAGAAGGCATGGATACCAGGCTTAACTGGGCACCCGTGGCTTTATCTAAAATCCGGTAATTATTATTTAAGGTGGTGAATACTTTGTCGAGCCCAACAGCACCATAGGTATCTGGTGGAATATTGTAAGAACCCGAAGACCCACCACCCTGAGCTTCATCCGGAGCCCCTTCAAAAGTTAATAAAGGAGAAGGTGAAACAACTGAAGGGGTATTGGGTGTATTAAACGGCACCGGCGTATTTAAATTGGCCGTTGCATTGGGATCAAAAGGTTCTTTAAACTCCTTAACATTGTTTGGTACGGGTGCCGCAATCAACCAATCTCTTGGAAGTACAGCTTCTTTATCAGAAAGATCCTTAAAGTTAACTACGGCAGTTTTTACAGGATATAGTTTATTTCCCTGTAACGTTTGTTGGGCATTTATTTCATCAGTAACGCCAATAAATGTGATAAGAAAAAGGGCAGTTACATAATGAATACAATTCTTTTTCATGGAGGTTTTATTTAGTAATGGTAGATGTGCATAAATCTAAGACTAATTTTTAATTTGTAAACAAAATTCTACAAAAATTCCTGCTATTTTTTAAAGTATACCCTGGACAAAAAAAGACCTCCTTTAACATACAGTATTGGCCTGCATATTAAAGGAAGTAGGCATTAATAGAATGAGCAATGGTTTATTGTCCCCTTCTTATTTTTGGCCGCTGGTTCTGTCTTAACTGATCAGCTCTTTGTTTTTGTACCCTGTCGACAAGCTTTCTTTTAAACTCGCCATCCATTCTGAAAAAGCGTTCGCAACGGTTTGTACCAATTATTTTGTTGAAATTATCCTGGTACTTTTTTTTGATATTCAGGCGGGATTGCTCTTTATCCAGTTCGGGCAGATCAGGTTTTATGGTCCTCAATTCCATTTCAAATTGGGTATGAACGGGCCAGAATTTCTGGGCCTCTTCGGGGCTTAATTGTAACTGCTGTGTTACATAAGCAACATAAAGCGCTTTTATTCTTTCCAGTTTTTTTGTTTCATCGCCGGGTTGATCGCCCTGGGCATTTACTGCAGTAAGACTGCTCAAAAAAAGTGTGACTATGAGTAAATATTTTTTCATGATGCTGTTTTAGTTTTTTGAATCATTTACCTGGATGTCTTCCAGATATTTGTCTAATGCCTTTTCATCTGTCAGGTAATCTTCCTGCGAAGGCAATTCATTTTTATCAATGCTATTGGCAACTAAAGCTGCATTAAAATCGGTACCCCCTGCTTCTAAGAATTTTACAATATCCGCATCAGCAATTTTTGCCAGTTCCTGATCAATATCCCCTACCTGTAAACCGGCTGTAACATAATCAGGCAGGTCTGTAACAGCGGGTTTATTTCCGGTAAATTTAAAAACACCCAATACCATCACCCCGGTAAAAGTAGCAGCAATCGCATACTTAAAGAAAGTACTGCTACGCTTTTGCATAACAATTACTTTAGACTGCTGTGGCAATACTTTATTCAAAACTTCTTCATGTAAACTTTCGAAATATCCTGCTGGTACTTCAAAAACATTTTCGTTTTGAATGCTGTATAACATAGGTGACAAAGTCCTTATTTCTGCTGCCGCATCATCCCTCTCATGAGCTTTTAGGTTTTGCAAAACACGCTCAGCTAAAGTATTAAAATACCCCTGTGGTACATCATCTATTGGAAAATCAGGAGAGGTATTATTTTTTATGCCGTTTTCATATCCTATCCCCATAATTATATCAAAACTCAAATGTTCAAAATAGCCATCGGGGACCGTAAAAACATTTACTTTTTCGATAGCTGCCACAACCTGGCTCAGCTCTTTTAATTCATTCAATATGTCATTTCTATTTTCCATCTATGCTATTCAGACCCTTTTTTCAGTTAAAAGTTTAACGATTCAATATAAAATCCTCAATTTTTTTTACCGCATGATGATAACTGGCTTTTAAAGCCCCTTCACTCGTTTCCAAGACCTTACTCATTTTTTCATAAGGCATTTCGTCATAATACCTCAAATTAAAAACAACCCGCTGCTTTTCAGGCAATTGTTGAATGGCAGCCTGTAATTTCCATTCCAGTTTATTAGGATCAAAATGTTTGTCGGCCTGAAGTTTATTGCTTAACCCGGTTTCCACATCACTTAATGATACTGATGCTCTTTTTTTCTGTTGTTCCAGAAAAGTAAGGCACTCATTAGTGGCAATGCGGTACAGCCAGGTATACAGCTGGCTGTCTTCCCGGAAATTATCCAATGCTTTCCATACTTTAATAAACATATTCTGCAATACATCATTGGCATCTTCATGTGAAACAACCATACGACGGACATGCCAGTAAAGCTTTTCCTGGTATTTTTTAATAATTAATGTGAAACTCTTCTCCTTTGTAGAAGGCTCACGGAACTGTATTAACAGCTCTTTATCGTCTACGTTTTCAGTCATAGTGGTTGAGCATAAAAATAAAAAAACCAATCATAAGATTGGTTTTTTTTTTAAAGGTTTAATATGAACTATTTTCTGGATATAGCTTTTTCAGCTGCTGCCACAATATTATCTGTATCCAAACCGTATTTTTTTAACAGCTCCAGAGGTTTGCCGCTTTCACCAAAAGTATCATTGGTTCCGATGTATTCAATGGGTATGGGGCAATGTTTTGCAGCTGTTTGGGCAATGCTGTCGCCAAGGCCGCCTATTATATTATGCTCTTCAGCAGTTACTGCACATTTTGTTTTACGGATTGAAGCCACTATGGCATCCACATCAAGTGGTTTAATAGTATGCATATTTATTACTTCTACACTGATCCCTTTTTCTTCCAGGATTTTTCCTGCTTCAACAGATTTCCAAACCATATGGCCGCAGGCAAAGATGGTTACATCAGTTCCCCTGGAAAGTTGTTGTGCCTTGCCAATGATAAAATCTTCTTCTTTAGTAAATATGGGCCAAACCGGGCGTCCAAAACGTAAATAAACGGGGCCCTCATGATCAGCAATGGCCATAGTTGCTGCTTTGGTTTGATTATAATCGGCAGGTACGATCACGGTCATACCCGGCAACATTTTCATTAATCCAATATCTTCTAATATCTGGTGAGTAGCACCATCTTCGCCTAAAGTAAGTCCGGCATGAGAGGCACAAATTTTTACATTTTTGCCGCTGTAGGCAATACTTTGGCGGATTTGGTCATAAACCCTTCCGGTGGAGAAATTTGCGAATGTAGTTGTAAATGGAATTTTTCCGCCGATGGTTAACCCGGCAGCAATGCCCATCATATTAGCTTCGGCAATACCGCACTGAATGAACCTTTCGGGAAATTCTTTTATAAATCCATTTAGTTTTAAAGAGCCTGCGAGATCGGCTGTTAGGGCAATAATATTTTTATTTTTACGGGCGGCTTCCAAAATGCCATCTCCAAAACCACTGCGGGTATCTTTATTACCTGAAACCTGTATATCATTTAACATAAAACAAGAAAGTTATAACTGCTATCTGCAATTGCCGCAAAGTAAAAGAAAGATTTGCAGGGTGGCAAATGAGAATGGGAAAGTTGCTCACAAAGTTTTAGAAAATATACAGTGAATGGAAATTGTGAAACAAACATCACGGTTTTAATTCAACCCGGAATTTGAGGAATTAAATATTTTTTCATCTTCTTTCAGTTTTAATTCCCATTTCCAGGCTGTTTCCATCATCTCCTGCAACTTGTATTTCGGGATCCAGCCCAACAATTTTTTTGCTTTATCATTATTGGCATAAATGGCAATTACATCTCCCGGGCGGCGGGGACCGATCTCATAATTAAGCCTGATATTACTTACTTTTTCAAACTCCTTAATAATTTCAAGAACGGTAATGCCATCACCGGTTCCCAGGTTAAAAACATCGCAATTGGTCTCATTTTTATCCTGCAGCAAATAATTAAGTGCTAATGTATGTGCATGCGCAATATCGCAAACATGAATATAATCCCGTACACAACTGCCGTCTTTTGTTTCATAATCATTGCCCCAGACCTTCATCATGGGCAATTTACCAATGGCTGTTTGTGTAATTGCCGGTACCAGGTTTTCAGGTTTTCCTAATGGCAGTTCGCCCATTAAGGCAGAAGGATGTGCGCCAACAGGATTAAAATACCTGAGTAAAATGGCCCTGTTACTATTGGAATTAACTGCTTCCTTAACGATCTGCTCACCCATTTGCTTGGTTGCTCCATAAGCCGATTCTGCAGCTTTCATGGGCGTATCTTCCATTACCGGTATTTTATCAGGGTTGCCATAAACGGTACAGGAAGAAGAGAAAACAAAATTTTTAATTTTAAACTCATCGGCACATTTTAAAATATTGATGAGTGAGTTTAAATTATTTTCAAAATAAAGCATGGGTTTTTTTACTGATTCGCCAACTGATTTATAAGCAGCAAAATGAATGATGCCGGTGATATCCGGATTTTCCTGGAAGATGGCAACCGTATCATCATAAATACAAAGATCAACTTTATAGTTCTTTATAGTTTTACCTGTAATTTTTTCAACCGCTTCTAAAATATTTTCATTACTCCTGGAGTTGTTATCGGCAGAGATGACATCAAATCCGTTTTCAATTAAATCAACAATGGTATGTGCTCCAATATAACCACAGCCACCGGTTACTAAAATCTTATTCATATGCAAAGAAAACAAAAAATCACTCATGGTTATGAGTGATTTTGAAATGATATTGTTTTATTGCTGTTTTACAAAAAGAAATGAATGATATAATAAGTAAGCGCAGCCAGTATTCCGCTTACAGGTATGGTTAAAATCCAGGCCCAAAGCAGGTTTACCGTTATACCCCACCTTACTGCTGATAATCTTTTAGTAGCCCCTGCACCCATGATAGAACCTGCAATGGTATGTGTGGTGGAAACGGGAATACCCATCTGGCCGGTAAAAAACAAAGTAAAGGCGCCTGCTGTTTCTGCTGCCACACCTTCCAGTGGAGTAACTTTTGTGATCTTTGTACCCATTGTCTTAACAATTTTCCAGCCGCCGCTCATGGTGCCTACACCTATGGCAACATAACAGGCAATAGGTACCCAGTTGGGCAGGTCAGAAAAATTCTGGATCGATCCGTTTGCGATCAATGCGGCACCAATAATACCCATTACTTTTTGTGCATCATTACCGCCATGTCCTATACTGAAAGCCGCAGAACTTAGCAGCTGCAGTTTTTTAAACATATTGGCCACTTTAAAAGCGGTTGGAGTCCTTATCTTTTCTACATATAAATAAACGAGGCAAAATAATATTGATGTACAAATGATCCCCCAAATGATCACACTGTTCTCAGCCTTATCTATATCTTTTGCCAGTGCTTTTTCAATGCTGAAAGAAGCAATCTTCTTTTTTACTTTTTCTTTATATAATTCATTTATCGGGTAAATCGCATGTATAGCAACCAGTGTACTGTCTGCACTAATTTCCTTTGCTAAAAACTTTTTTATAGGGTCTTTATATTTTTCTGTAACCTCTTTTGCGATTTTATATTCTGCTTTGGCCTGGTCATCACTGGCTGCTTTGGCCTCGAGTACCAGGAAATTATTTGCATTGCGTACATCATCTTTTAGCCTGCTGGCTTCAATATCCTTTAACCATCCGTTATCATTCGCCTGTTTGGCAATATTTTTAGCGCCCAGTTTATCAAAATCATCAACCAATACTGCAATTTTATTATAGTTGGGCATGGCCTTATCCAGTTTTTCCTTTGCCGTATTATATGCTTTTACCAGGCTGCTGTCATTTGGATTCAGTTCCTTTTTAGCTAACGTTTCTTTTACTTCTGTTTTATACTTATCCACTTTCAAGAACTTCTCCAGGTTTTCATTCATTTTACTGTTTTCAAAATAGTCGAATAAAAAAACAGTTAATATGGTTAGTAACGCTATGATTCCTATCCTGAGCCATAAATTACGCATAATTGTGACCACCGTTATAAATATGGAAATAGCCATACCGATAAGCGGTGCAAGAAAAATGAAAATAACCGTTTTGATGATAATGTCTGATTCCACTATCTTACCCCAGCTTATTCCAAAACCCTTTACCGTAATAGCATGTGCAATAGCAGCTCCGGCAAAACCGCCTATCAATGTATGAGATGATGAGGAAGGAATGCCATACCACCAGGTTAATAAATTCCAGAAAATGGCGGCAATCAGGCCCGATAAAATTACAGGTAACGTTATAAATTCTTTATTAACCGTTTTGCTGATCGTATTGGCAACCGCATGGTCTTTAAAAATAAAATAAGCCAAACAATTAAAAATGGCAGCCCATACTACAGCCTGGAAAGGAGTAAGTACTTTTGTTGAAACTATTGTTGCTATTGAATTTGCCGCATCATGAAACCCGTTGATGTAGTCAAATATTAAAGCAAGTGCAATAATTATTATTACTAAAGTCATAAATCCTGATTTGATGATTTGTTGATTTGATTTTGAGAGGATGAACCTGTGCAATCATCAAATCTTCAAATTAATTAATTTTCAAATTGCCTTAGGCGTACTTCACAATAATACTTTCTATCACATTGGCCGCATCTTCACATTTATCGGTTACAATTTCCATTACCTGGTAGATCTCTCTTTTTTTAATTACCTCTTTAGCATCGTGTTCTTCGGCAAAAAGTTTTTCAATACTCATATCAAAAATATCGTCGCCCTGGTTTTCAATACTGTTAATGGCTACCAATGCATCGGTGATCTTACGCATGTCTTTCATGTTACGTAACTCGGTTACGGCATTATGAACGGCCAAACAACCATGAGAAATGATATCAGCCATTTTATGAATACCGGTATCATTTGGGTTTACCCGGTAGAAATTTATTTTTTTTGCTGCCGCATAAATATAATCAGCTATATCATCCAGGGCAGATGCCAGGTAATGTATATCTTCCCTGTCGAAAGGTGTGATAAAATTTTTACCCAGCTCGGTAAATATCTGGTGTGTATAATCATCATTTACATGCTCCATATCTTCCAGCTCCTTTATCAGTTTTGCCCTTTCGTCAAAATCGGGTTCATTCACTACCTCTTTCAGTTTTTCCCCCATTTTTACCAATACATCCACCACACTTTCAAAAAGTTGAAAAAATACCCTGTCTTTAGGTAAAAAGATTTTGAGAATTGAATTTAAGCCAGCCATAATTTATATAGTTTGCTGCAAAAGTATAATTATTGGTTTTGCCGTTACCAAACAAATAAATGATAATGATAACTTAACATTGAGGTAACACAAATTTCTTGTTACATTGCAGCAAATTTTACGTAATGTTTAAAAAACCGGTTTTAGTAATTATTTTGATCATATTCGCAATTACAACT
>JAYTOF010000312.1:0-5754 GCA_043747955.1 Chitinophagaceae bacterium | reverse complement strand
CCAAGCATTTCAATTATACCGCTGTCGGGCTTCAGTAAACCAATGATACATTTTATCAATACTGATTTACCTGACCCGGATTTTCCCAGCACAACCACGCTTTCTCCCCTGTTTATTTCGAGGTTAAAATCAACCAATACATGATTGTTGCCAAAGGATTTGTACAGGTTACGGATCGCCAAAACCCGTTCCGGTGGAATCAGTTTATCTGTACCTGCTACCAGTTTTATTTCTGCTGTCATTTTGTTTAATTAAAGCCAAGTGCTTCAGTAACCTGCACTGCCAGTAAATCAATAATAAAGATCATTACCGAAGATACAACCACGGCTGAATTGGCTGAATGGCCTACACCCTCTGTACCCTTATTACTGTTATATCCTTTATAACATCCGATAATACCTACAGCAAAACCAAAGAAATAACTTTTAAAAAATGCCGGTAAAATATCTGTAAATGAAAGACTATCGATTACCTGTGTCCAGAATAAAATAAAACTGGTGTTGCCTTGTATGTTAACGCCCAGGTACGAGCCATACAAAGATATTGCATCACCAAGCATAACCAGTATTGGTAACATCACTGTGGCAGCCAATACCCTGGTTACAGCCAGGTATTTAAACGGGTTGGTTCCGCTCACTTCCATAGCATCAATCTGTTCAGTAACCTTCATGGAACCCAGTTCTGCACCAATACTGCTTCCTATTTTTCCGGCAAAAATCAATGCTGTTATTACAGGCCCTATTTCCCTGATAATGGCAATACCTACAATTACCGGTATCTGTGATTCCACTCCATAATCAACCATAGATGGCCGGAGCTGCATGGTTAATACCAACCCTAAAATGAATGCAGTTAACCCTACCAGGGGAAAAGAATTATACCCGATAACAAAACATTGCCGCAGGAATTCTTTGAACTCATAACGTGGTTTAAAGCATTGACTGAAGAACCGCCCTGTGAACCGTGAAAGTGCACCGACCTCAGTTAAAAATAATTGTATGGAAGGAGATATGATCATAATCCTTTAAATGACTAAATTATTAATTTTTAACGGGCATTTTTATAAAGAAGGTCAGTTTACCTGATGATTATAATCAGGTATACCTGGTCATCAAATGCTACACTGACTTATTCAGGCTGTTACCGGTTTACTGCAGCTTTCAGTTTCTTTACCAGCAGTTGCTTCTGTTTTTGTTTCTGCTTTTCCCAAATTTTTTTAAGCTTCACCAATTTTACCCGGTTACCATCAATTAAACTATCCTTCCAATATGATTTTATTAAAATAATGGCCATGCAATTGTTCTGGAAGTTTCCAAGTTCGTCCAGAAGCTGATCAATATACGGTTCCTCATTTCCTCTCCATACACTCAACGATTCTATATCCCCATCAACGCCTTCGCTTATTTTCAGATTATAAAACAGATCTTTAAGGTTCTTACGTATTGCATGAATACGCTCATCACTAAAATGGCCTGATACAACTATTGTATTAACCGCATCCCACTTTTTTTCACTAAACAATTTAAAATCCAGTAGTGTGAATTTATCAGGAATAGCTGCGCCTGTTCTTTTTATACTTTCAGAGACAGGTTCTTCTGAAATAATTTCAGAAAAGGCCGGTTTTAATTTCTCAATTTCTTTCTGCAACAACATAAGGTAACCCTCTGGCTTTTTGAGCTTCGGGTTTATGGTTTGCTGAATCCGCTGTTGCTGCAATTGCAGATCACGGATAGACCCTGAAATTTTATAGGCCTTTTTTAGTTTTTTGAAAAATTTTACTCCCCTTCCTTTTTCATTTTGCTGAGATATCATTCTTAAAAAAGCCCGTAACTTTTTATACCATACCCTGAATTGATGTATTGATTCAGGATCGAAACCGGGGATGATATGATTTAACTGCTTTTTTAATTTCCGGTAATGATCATCGATGATATGTTTAACCTGGTTTTTTGTCATTGATATTTTTCTACAAGATCAATTTCAATGTCTTTCCCCTATCAAAGTATACAGCCTGTCTGCATCTGCCTTTTTGCATAAAGCCGTTCCGGGATTGAGCGTTGCAGCTGTGCCGCAGGCAACGCCATATTGCACGGCTGCAGCCAGGGTTTTACCAATTGACAGATAATAAACAATACCTGCTACCATACTGTCGCCGGCCCCAACGGTACTTATCCTCTTAACTTGTGGAGGTGTAAATATTTCACTTACATCATTTGTTACCAGCATGGCACCTGAGGCACCCATAGACACAACCATCACTTCACATTGTCCTTTTGCAATAATATCTCTAGCAATATCTGTTACTTCATCCTGCTGCAATTCTTTTTTACCAGCCAGTGAACTTAATTCCCCAAGGTTTGGTTTTAATAAATAAACACCTTCATCAGCAGCATGCTGTAAAGCCTCACCGGATGTATCAACAATAAATTTTGCGTTTTTACTTTTAGCGATCTTTGCCAACCTGGCATAAATATTTTCCGGCACACCCGGAGGTAAACTGCCGCTGGCAATAATAAATTCAACATCCTTTATTTCTTCCACCGCTTTCAAACATTGTTTCCATTCAGGTTCACTTAACACAGTTCCCGGCATCCCAAAACGATATTGATCATTGGTTGATTCGTCAAGCACAATAATATTTTCCCTGGTTTCATTGCCCGATTCAATGATAACAGATGGTATCATTTCTTTTTCTAAAAGATGATTGAAAAATTTACCGGTATAACCACCCGAAGGAAATATGGCTGTGGCCTTGCCACCAAGTTTATGTATAGCCCTGGCTACATTAATGCCACCGCCACCCGGTTCCAGTATGGGTGCCGTACATTTTAATTTTTTTTCAGGAATTAAAGATGGTACAGAGGTACTTTTATCAATACATGGGCTGAAAGTGATGGTAATTATCGTATGCATATTATAAGATACAGATTATTATATAACCCTTATGCCAGTAACAGTTTATAAGTATCCTATTGATGCAGCGCCATTACCGGAACATGACTGTGCAATACCAGTTTTTTTGTATGACTTTTATGGAACAGGCTTTCTATTAAATTATGCCGCCTCGGCAATACGATCAACAGATCAATATTATTCTTATCTACAAAATCCATGATACCTGCATCGGTATCGTCATTATTGATAAAATGGAATTTTGGTTTTAATGCCATTGTCATTTCCTGCATCAGTCCGGATTCGAAAACAATATCCGCATCAAATACTTCACTTTTACCAGTGTTCAGAATATGTAATTCAGCATTAAAGTCATTCACCAGCATTTTTATTTCATCAATGGGTGTGGTTTCAACTACTTGGGTTAAATCGCTTGCAAGGCCAATTTTTTTTACAGCAGAGAAAGTGCCCCCGGAAGGTACGGTTATTACCGGCCAGGTTAAGTGTTTCACGGCATGAACGGCATGTGCGCCAAATAACAAATGTTCTGCAGCCGTTTTACCCTGGCTTCCCATTACTACGGCACAGGGTTTTACACGTTCACAAACATTTTTAAGCTCACTGAAAAATGTTCCCAATCCAACTTCGGCATCAATATTAATTTTGTCTTTTGTTCTGAGTTTCAATTCTTCTTTAAGATGCTGAATATCTCTTTCAGCGCTGCGCATCATATCTTCAAGATTGATAACTATGGGTAAATCGCTATACCCTACAGGTGATTGAACCACATTCAGCAATAACAGACCGGCATTAATTGACAAAGCCATATCCGCAGCATAATGAACTGCATTATTCGCTGCGGGAGAAAAATCTGTTGTAACAAGTATTGTTTTCATAAATAATTTTTTTTAGTTAATAAAATAATATCAAAGCAATATGGTTATAGTTTTTCAGGTACCCTTCGTCAACAAATTCCACATCTCCCCCGTTCTCAAGTACTTTTTCCATCACGTCATCCACTGCATCCTTAATGTACGAAAATTTATTGTAAGGCTCTATTGCTTTATAGATGATCTCGTCACTGCTTCCACGTTCGGCTGCATACATATAATTTTTTTCAACCAGCAGCAGGCTGCCTTTTTTTTCCATTGCTGCACGCCAGACGTCTCGCATACCGGCAGCCAGTTTCTTTTTAGCTGCTGCGGCATCCAGCTTATTTATTAGATTTTTTTGCATTACTTTTTTCCAGTCATCAATATGTGGTTTAAGTTTTTCATGCAGTGCAAATAAACTGATATCTTCATAATTTCCCTGTACATAATCAATAACTGCCCCTTCATGTTTTGTGATTTTCTTAAAATGACCAAGTATTCTTTCGGTACCCAATACAAAAAGCGGTAAGTTGTATGATTTCAGGATAATACCGAGTGTATGATCAATCTGATGTATAAATTTATGCATTTCTATCTCCTTTCGCTCCGCTATATCAGAAAAATTGGCTACCCGTTCAGGTAATTCATTTTGAGAAGATTCTGATTCAGAAGCTTTCGATAAAATTTTTACAAATGTTGATGAATTACCAAGATAAATCCTGCTATCCCTGGCACTTACCAGCAGCACCAGGTATTTATGCAGCTCTTTCTTACTGTACACCAGGTCCCGGATCTCAAATGACTCATCTATTATAATTTTCTCTTCCACAGGTATATCCAGGTATAATACTTTTTCAAAAACCGGAGATACGTAAATTGCTATGCTTTTTTTATACGTATCAAAATTCAATGTCTTAATTATTGATTTTAATTTCCGCATAACCAGCATACTCATTTCATCTGAATAATTCTCCAATAATTCCCGTTCTATTTTATCAGCTGCCAAATCAAGTGAATGTGTCAATTCAGTTTTCAAACTCATCTTTGGCTCAAACGGCATGATCACGGATACAGCAGGCCTGTAATGAACTGCTTCGATTACTTCAAGTATTTTTGATGGGGCTGATATCTTTTTCATTATTGGAAGTTTATATTGCTAAAGTACTTTTTACCAATCGCCAAAACACTGACAGCTGTCATTATAAAGTTTGATTATCCTCATTATGTGTAAATTAAATAAACCGCCTGCTTACAATCATATCAGGAAGATGGGAAAAAGCATCTGCTTAAATAAGCAAAAATATATTCAACCAGGAAAATTATTTTCCTTTAATTCTTTTCCATAACAAACCGGCTGTTTGCCGGTTCCATCCTTCAAATCTGCCGCGCTGTACAACCAGCGTATTATCTTCAGGATGTTGCAGATAATAATGAAAAACAAATTTTCCCCTGGCATTTTGCCAGCCAGTAATCTGGCCAAACCTGAGGTCATTAAATACCAGCGTGTCCTTCCATTTTTCAACCGTATAAAATTGCTGTGAAAAGCGGATGAGCTTATTTAAATCCTTATGATCACTGACAGTTTTCAGGAGGGAATCATTACGTGGAAAATATTGAAAAGTAATTTCTTTTTTACTGTCGAACAATGATCGAAAACCTATATAATAACCGCTGTCATTTCCGGCAACCACATACCACAGCCAGTTTTGTAAGGGTGCCGGTGTGGTAAAATACCTGGTATAATTAATTTGCTGTTTCTGCAGAATGTCTTTAACATCAGCATCGATCCTGGTTTTATTAAACATACAATACATCAGATACAATGCACTCAACCCAAGCCCCATCCTCCACCATTTTTTCCGCTGCGGTAACCATCTTTTTATAAAAATAAGAGCCATGCAGGCAATGCCGGGCCATATAGAAAAAAAAGGATCTGCCACATAAATGGCATTGAAGGATATCCGCCTGTGGCTGAAAGGTTCAAGCCAGC
>JAYTOF010000311.1:0-11633 GCA_043747955.1 Chitinophagaceae bacterium | reverse complement strand
CTATGATAAAATTGTTTTTGATGATGTACGTAACAATGCCATTCTTACTGCCATATTGGTTTATATGGCCTGCGAAGATCCGGTTACGGCTTCCCGTGAAAAAATAGTGTTGCCCATCAATTCACGTACCGGTGAACCCGGTAAATGGCCAGAACAAAGATCACCTACCAGAAAAGGAGGTGTGGATTAAACGGATCATAGTGTTTACCTGATCAGGTAATACAAGCAGGACATTTCTATTTCGATAGCCGGTATATTTTATGCCGGGTTTATTACTTTATTGTTTTCTATGCTATAATTTCTTCATTTCAATTTTATCGCTATTTCCGATGAACCAGGCTTTCGTCATCTTTCCATCTTTATCAACTTCAAATTCAATAAAACGGTCCGAGTTATCAATATAAAAAAAACGGGTTTTTGATTCAGGCTTTAGTTCAATATCCGGTCCGCCTTCCCGGTGACGATATAATTTTCCCTCCTTTTTGATAAGTTCAATGGCCCCGGTTGCCATATATTTACCTAAATAATTATCCAGTATGGCCGGGTCTATTTTTACTTCTTTAGGGGTATAAGGTATCTGTACCGGCAAATCAAAAATGATGGAAGCCAGTGCAACACCCAGGTTATCTGAACTTGACCCATTATTTGAAATGACTATCACAGAAACATCATCAGCAGGGTAATATGCAAGATGAGATGAAAAACCAGGGATACCCCCGTTGTGCCATATTCGTGGATGCTTTTTTAAACTGTCGATCAATAAACCATAACCATAATTATCTTTATAAGGTGTGGTCATCTTTTTTACAGATTCTCCAGATATTATTTTGTTATTGGTCAATGCTTTTATCCAGGTGTACAGGTCATCAACAGTTGATACCATGGCACCGGCACTGTATGGTCCTTCCATTGAAATATATAAGGCATGTTGCCAAACCCCCTGCCTGTTTTTACCATATCCTTTTGCCCGAAAGGCCAAAACAGAATCCAGGTTGTCCATAGCTGTGTTTTTCAATCCAGCTCTTTTAATGACCTGCTCCAGTAAATAAGCACTGAAATTTTTTCCGGATACTTTTTCAACGATCACTCCCAGTAAAAAATATCCGGAGTTACTGTAATTCCATTTTGTACCTGGTGAAAAATCCAATGGTTTGTTTTTAAACAAAGCAATCATCGAGTCAAGTGAAAGTGGTAAAGCAGCTTTGGGAAAGAACTCCGGAATATCAGTATAGTTCTTAATACCCGATGTATGGTTGAGTAACATGTGAATGGTGATGCTGTCTCCATTGGGGTAATCCGGAATGTATTTACTGAGTTTGTCATCTATGCCCAGTTTTCCCTGCTCGGCCAGTTGCAGGATGCAGGCTGCAGTGAATTGTTTGGTAACAGAGCCGATTCGGAATTTTGTATCCATGGTATTGAGAACGTTCCACTCCCGGTCGGCGGGGCCAAATGCTTTTTTATAAATAGCTTTCCCTTTCTGCATCACCAAAACGGTTCCGTTAAAATCCTTTACTTTAAACTGAGCCTGTGCATACTGGTCAAGCAGTTGCGGATATTTTTTTTGTGCAGTTATTGCAAGAGGCAGTAAGAGCAATACGATAATTTTTTTCATAATAATTATTAAAGATTAAATGATTGAAAGAACGGGGTTTCCTGAATCAATGTTTACAGTAATGGTTTTGGTTTAGTTGATAATGTAATGATTTTTTCCGGTGCATACTATATGTTATCAGTTCAGCAACATGGCACGGAGCGGGGAAACTAGACGGTCAGACTTTTATCCCAAACTATCATTAAAGGAACAAACTTATTGGCAGACTGCAAGGTGAATTCTATATAGAAAAAAGCACAAACGGAAAGAAACGGGACTCTTACAAAAATAAGTAATGGTTATCGGGCAGCTGGTAGAGGCTATTCTTGTAATAAAATTTTAGTTTACCCTTTAAAAGAAATAAAAAAAGAGTTGCTAAACGGGGATTTGAAAAATTGATTACCGGTTAGTTTTATACTAACCTGTTTTTTGCTTAATTTCAACGCAATTAGCCGATTACCTGCCTGCATTTTAATTTAACGTATGAGTTCAACAGACAGTGCTGCATTACAGCAGTTTAAAAATTTAGTGGGTATAAAGTTTCAACTGTACAACAGTTTGTTCACTTCGCTTCCTTTTCACCGTATTGAACGGACAGGCATCCTAATACCCATGCTCCTTATGAATTGCGAAGAGGGTTACAAAAAAGGCTATAGCCCTGTGGAGATCTTAGACGAATTCTTTATTAAGCAAACCTCCTTCAGTAAAGAAGCTGAAAAGACCGACCTGCTTTTCCGGTTGGTACAATATATAGAAAGGCAGGTAGTGTTATTTGATGCATTGGAAGATGCTGCTTTTAAACAAATACATGATACCGGAGGTGCCGGTACCTTAAAGCATCTGGCTATGCAGGTAGATTCTCGAAATAAAGAAACAGAGCTGGCCGCAAAACTCCGGGATTTTTCCGCACAACTGGTGCTAACGGCTCATCCAACACAATTCTATCGCGGGGCGGTATTGGGTATTATTCACGATCTGTCCACTGCAGTTACAATAAATAACGAGAACCAGATCTATTCATACCTGCAACAGCTGGGGCGTACGCCATTTTTTCAAAAACAAAAACCCACACCCTATGATGAAGCATTAAGCCTGATCTGGTACCTGGAGAATATTTTTTATAATGCCATTGGCCGCATAAGCAGCTTTTTAAAAAACAGGTATCCTGATGCGGTTAACGCGGAAAATCCGATCATGAAAATGGGATTTTGGCCGGGTGGAGACCGCGATGGAAATCCTTTTGTGAATGCAGCAACTACTTTACAGGTGGCCAATGCCTTACGGGGCGCTGCCATTAAATGTTATTACCTGGATGTACGTAAAATGAAACGCAGGCTGACCTTTAAAGGTGTAGATATTGCTTTGGCTGAACTGGAAAAAAAACTATACAATAATCTTTTTATTCCGGGCCATCAATTTGATCTTGATAAAAACGGGATAATCAAGTTGCTTAGGAATATTCATCATCAACTGATCTATGAGCATAACAGTATGTTTGTTAATCTTGTTGATAACCTCATTAATAAGGTTGAAATATTCGGCCTGCACTTTGCATCAATTGATATCAGGCAGGAAAGTACTGTACATGCAAAGCTGATGGAAACCCTGGCTGAAAAAACAGATTACCTTCCAAAAAATTATTCTTTACTGAGTAACCCGGAAAAGATCAATGCCGTACTTACTATTTCTGAAACTGCAGATGCTGCACTGTTCACAGATGAAGCAGAGAAAGATGCACTTGAAGCGGTTGCCGTTATAAAAGATATTCAGCAGTTAAACGGAGAAGCCGGTTGTAACCGTTATATTATCAGTCAATGTAACAGTGCTGTAAATATTATGGAAGTATACGGCCTTTTTTTATTGGGTGGATGGAAGAAAGAAAGCCTGACAGCAGATATTGTTCCGCTGTTTGAAACGGTGCTTGATCTGCAACAGGCTGCTTCCATTATGCAACAGCTGTATGAAAATGATATTTACCGGCAACACCTGCGTCTCAGGGGAAACAGGCAAACCATCATGGTTGGTTTCAGCGATGGTACAAAGGATGGAAGTTATTTAATGGCTAACTGGAGTATTTACAAAGCCAAGGAAGAGTTAACGGCGGTTTCAAAAAATTATGGAATTGATGTATTGTTTTTTGATGGTCGTGGTGGCCCGCCGGCAAGGGGCGGCGGAAAGACACATAATTTTTATGCGTCGCAGGGTAAAAATATTTCTAATAAAGAAATTCAGCTTACCATTCAGGGACAAACAGTGAGTTCAAAATTCGGAACCATTGATTCGGCTCAGTATTATATGGAACAGTTATTACACGCCGGCATTTCAAATGAAATATTCCCGACAACTGATACCGGGATGTTGCCCGATGAAGCCGGGCTCATTAAAAGACTGGCTGAAGAAGGTTATACGGCATATAAAATTTTAAAAGAACATCCGTATTTTACCGATTACCTGTTGCATGCAAGTCCATTACGTTTTTATGCTGATACCAATATCGGTTCACGCCCGGCTAAAAGAGGTGCAGCAACAAAACTTAATCTGAAAGATCTGCGGGCCATTCCTTTTGTTGGCGCATGGAGCCAGATTAAACAAAATGTAACCGGCTATTACGGTGTGGGTATTGCTTTTGAAAAATTAGCCGATGAAGGGCAGTGGGCAGCAGTTAAAAAACTCTATGATCATTCGCTGTTCTTCAGAACATTGATTGATAATTGTGAAATGTCGATGAATAAATGTTTCTTTCCGCTAACGGCATTTTTATCAAAGCATCCGTTATACGGCGGTATATGGAATATGATATATGAAGAATTTGAGCGGACAAAAAAATATATTTTCCTTTTAACAGAAAGAAATGAGTTAATGGCTAAGCAGCCTGTCGAAAAATTATCTATTCAAATGCGTGAACGTATCGTATTGCCTTTGCTTACCATTCAGCAATATGCCATTACCAAAGTAAGGGACCTGGAAGAACAGGGGGCTGCTGCGGAATTAAAAGCAGTTTATGAAAAATTAGCCATGCGTTGTTCCTTCGGAATTATTAATGCGGCAAGGAACTCTGCGTAGCTGTTTTTCCGTGTAAAAATTAATCAGGCTTCTTTATGCCCGATATACCTGCGCCATTTTTCAATAACGGCTTTCATATCATCGGGTATGTCACTTTCAAAATGTACAGGCTTTAATGTTGTGGGGTGTATAAAGCCCAGTTCTTTTGCATGCAGTGCCTGGCGGGGGCATAGCACAAAACAATTATCTACAAATTGTTTATACTTATTAAAAACGGTTCCCTTCACTATGCGGTCACCGCCATAAAAATCATCATTAAAAAGCGGGTGGCCGATCAGCTGCATATGTACCCGTATCTGGTGCGTACGGCCTGTCTCAAGCCTGCACTCTACCAGGGTTACATAATTAAAACGCTCCAATACCCTGTAATGGGTAATGGCTTCTTTGCCATGGTCGCCATCGGGATAAGCCGTAAACAATTTACGAAAACGCAAATGCCTTCCCACATGGGCAATAACAGTACCTTCCTCTTTTTCCATATCACCCCATACCAGGGCAATATACCTTCTGTGTACCGTGTGGTTAAAAAATTGTTTGGCAAGGTCACTCATAGTTTTTTGATCTTTGGCAATAACCAGTAAGCCACTGGTGTTTTTGTCAATACGGTGTACCAGTCCAAAACGTGATAATGCATTTTCATCAAGTCCGGGGTTTTGCTGTTTTAAATAGTAAGCCACGCCATTTACCAATGTTCCGTTTGGGTTTCCGCTTCCGGGATGAACCACCATGCCCGAAGGTTTGTTGATGATCATCATGGAATCATCTTCATACAGAATGGAAAGCGGGAAATTTTCCGGAATGATATCAGTACTCTCCGGTGAACGGTTGTCGTATACTACTATCCTGTCTTGTGGTTTTACTTTGTAATTGTTTTTTACCGGTTTTTCATTTACCAGCACCATTTCATTATCAATGCCCTGTTGAATTTTATTGCGGGTGGCACCTTCAATGCGGCTCATTAAAAATTTGTCAATACGAAGCGGTTCCTGTCCATTATCAATGGTGAGTACCAGCTTTTCATAAAGCACTTCCGATTCACTTATTTCAATTTCTTCTTCATTCATAATAGATCGCAGTTGTTCCTTGTTCGGGGATCACCATTCAATGAACATGGTTTCATTTATCTTTGCAAATTAAACCATTGCAGTGGAAAAGCAGACAGTGATATTTAAGGACCTGGGCATTATTGACTACAAAACCGCATGGGATTGCCAGGAGGCGTTATTACAGGCCAATGTAAATATTAAGTCAGAAATACGCAAAAGGCAAACACTAAATGAACACTTCACGCCAGGCACAGTTTGCGCCACTACCAATTATTTCCTTTTATGCGAACATCCTCCTGTATATACTCTCGGTAAAAGCGGTAAAAAGGAACATGTACTAATGAGTGATGCGGAACTGGAAAAAAATGACATTGCGTTTTTTAATACCAACAGGGGAGGAGATATTACATTTCATGGTTTGCAGCAAATAGTCGGGTATCCTATACTGGATCTGGAAAATTATGATACAGATATTGGTAAATATTTAAGAAACCTGGAAGAAGTTATTATTTTGACCATTGCAGAATATGGTATTACCGGTGTAAGAAGTAAGGGTGAGACCGGTGTTTGGATCGATACGGATATACCCGGCAGGGAAAGAAAGATATGTGCCATAGGGGTGCGTTGCAGCAGGTGGATCACCATGCATGGCTTCGCCGTTAATGTGAACACCGACTTAAATTATTTCAATAATATCATTCCCTGCGGCATAGAAAACAAGCAAGTTACCTCTATTGAAAAAGAACTTGGAATAAAAGTAGATTATGAAGAAGCAAAAGCTAAAATAAAAAGAAATTTTGAAAAAGTATTTGTTTCTGAACTGTGCTGAAGGGCAAACCCGTTTTCCTATTTGAGGATGATAAATTTATTCTTCTCGATCAGTTTTCCATTTTCAAATATTTCAAAGTAAAACAATCCGGCATGAAAGAAATTCACTTTTTCAATGATCAGGAAATCCTCTTTTATTTTATTTAATTCAAACAAAGATTTATATCTTTCGTCAAAAAACTTTATTAAGTACCTTTTGAATCCGGCATTCGGCAGGTTGATAACAATATTATTGTCTTTTGCGGTGTATATCCGCCGGCTGGGGTAAGTAATTATATTTTCTTCAGGTATTACCGGAACAGCCGGTTTAACCGGTTCAGTTTTTGGCTGAATACCCGGCTTTTCTTCAGAAATATCTTTGAATACAGGTTGTATTTCTGTTTTGTTATTTGCTAATGGAGGTGCAGTTATTTTATCCACGGGCTTTGGTTTATTGTCCTTGTTCCTGTCTTTAAGTACATCTGCTTTTTTAAATGGGTCAACAATTATTTCAGACTTTATTAAGGGTAATGGCTGTGGCAGATCTTTTACAGGCCTTACTGATTCACTGAAGATATAAGCGCCGGCATCAAATGCAATAAATACCCGGTAATACATTCTGTTGTAGGGAGGGTTTTCATCAACAAATCCATTCTCACTGTTTTGAGGGGCAAGTACAGAACCTATTGTTGAAAAATTTTTGGCACTGTCAAACGATCGTTGGATATTAAGTGTTTTAACTTCAAGGGGATATTCATTTCTCCAGCTAACAATGATCTTGCCATAATAATTTTTTACGGTTATGCCGGGTAGTATTTCCTGGGCAGATAATTTGCCTGCCGAAAAGGTTATTCCAAACAATAACAGAAAAAAATATGTACGCATAAAATGATAAAGAAACAGGATGATCTGGTGTTGTGCGGCAAATATACTGCCATGTTAAAAATAATCAGTATAATAAACTGTATAAAGGTAAAGATTTATTTCCCTGTAAACCTCCCGTATGTATACACAAAATATCACTGCCTTTTTTAAAATAATTTTTTGCAATGCAATCAGTTATGGCAAAGAACATTTTTGCGGTATAAACAAAATCGAGCGGTATTTGATATTGAAGCCAGCATTGGTTCATAAACTGAATCAGTACATCTGTTTTCTTTGCATAGCCGCCAAAATGATAACCGGCCAGTATTTGTAAATTCCTGGGCATTCCGGTATGGCACCCCAGGTATTGCATTCTTTCATTAATGTCTGTCATGCCCTTTAAAACCGGTACTGCTATTATTGTTTGCCCGGGTTTGGCTGCGGCAGATAATCCGGCAATGGTTGTAGCAGTACCGGTTGCTACGCAGATATGTGAAAAGGTTTTATCGCAGATCAGTTCCATAATTAAGGAAGCACCTGCAGCACCTGTTGGGTGATAACCACCTTCAGGAATAAGGATATATTCCCCAAATTCATTTTGTAGTGATCTGATAAAATCTGCATTTTCCTTTCCGGCATATTCCTGCCGGGAAATAAATTTCAACTGCATACCTTCATCAATACATTGTAGCAGGGTTGGCGAAAGCTGTGTTGGTTTTTCACCGCGTACAATACCAATACTTTTTAAGGTAAGCGATTTACAGGCAAATGCTGTTGCTGCAAGATGATTGGAATAGGCACCGCCAAAACTAAGTATGGTTTTATGTTTTGAAGACAGGGCCTCCTTTAAAAAATAATGAAGTTTAAATAATTTATTACCTGAAACTTCCGGATGGATCAAATCTAACCGGAGCATGGAAACCGTAACCTGCTTTTCTGCAAAGAACACATTGTTCAAAACATCAATGCCGGGAATCGTAATATCAAAAAGCATTTTGCTGATAACTTATCGGTTTATAGTATTTTCGCATTGCAAAAATCAGGCATTATTTTAATTTTTTTAATTTTAATTACGCATGCAACCTACTCTTTTGATATTAGCTGCAGGAATGGCCAGCCGTTATGGAAGTATGAAACAAATTCAGGGATTTGGGCCCGGTGGCGAAACCATAATGGATTATTCTATATACGATGCCATCAGGGCAGGGTTTGGTAAAGTTGTATTTATAATCCGTAAAGATTTTGCTGCTGATTTTAAAGCCATATTTGAACCAAAGCTCAAAGGAAAGATAAAAACGGAATATGTTTTCCAGGAATTGAATTCTTTTTTAGATGACCTGCCGGTACCAAAGGAAAGAACAAAACCCTGGGGGACCGGTCATGCCGTTTTATGTGCCTTGGATGTTGTTAGAGAACCCTTTGCTGTTATTAATGCGGATGATTTTTATGGAAAGGATGCTTTTGTTAAGGCAGCGCTTTTCTTACAAGAAAAATGCACTGAAAAACAATAT
This sequence comes from Chitinophagaceae bacterium, assembly GCA_043747955.1. Taxonomy (GTDB): domain Bacteria; phylum Bacteroidota; class Bacteroidia; order Chitinophagales; family Chitinophagaceae; genus Ferruginibacter. Next base: position 2,748 of record JAYTOF010000311.1, on the reverse strand, counting down.
GCATTAATTGGTTATCAACTGGATAAAACGCTGAGCGATCATGGTACAGTAAGCCGTGGGGTTTGTGAAGCAGATGCAGCACAAAATCTGATCAGCATTAAAGAAAGGACAAAAATTTATAAAAGCAATGGCGAAATAATTTATGAAGATGAAACCGGTAAGCATACCGTTCCATCAAATTCAAGTGTATCTATGAATTTCTGGTGTTTTCATCCGGCCTTATTTTTTTCTACCCGGCAATTATTTATAAAATTTGTAAAAGAAAGCAGTGCCAATCTTAAGTCCGAATTTTTTATCCCTATCCTGGCCGAAGATTTTATGGAAAACCAGGGGGGGCGGATACGTGTTATTCCAACTTCGGCAAAATGGTTTGGCGTAACCTATAAGGAAGATGCTCCAACTGTAAAAGCCTGTGTAAATCAATTAGTGGCTGATGGGGAATACCCTTTTTCACTTTGGTAATATGTATTAAAAATGAAAAGCTGTTGATAAAACCAACAGCTTTTTTTATAATTGTTCTCCAGGTAATTTAATTGCCTACTACCATAAATACATATTCTTCCATTTTTTTAACCTGCTGTACCCGGTCTAATCCTTTAAGTCCGGTATTAGTTGGCAGTTTAATATTCAGTGAATCCGTATCTTTTTTAGCAGCATCGATAAGTTTAAAAATATTTTTTGACTTTGCTGCAAAAACAACACCATCTGCTGTAGAGTTTTTAGAAGTGATGATACCGATGATCTCTCCGTTTTTATTAAGAACCGGTCCACCACTGTTACCCGGGTTAACCGATACGGAAACCTGGTATGCAGTTGAATCTCCTTCATTACCCGATTTGGCACTTAGATAACCTTCTCCATAAACGATCTCATTCCGCGGATAGCCTAATGTAAATATCTGTTCTCCCAGGTCAGAATTGATCTTATTTATCGAATAGGGAAGATTGGGAATGGTTTTAAAAGCAGTGTCGTTTATTTTTAAAATGGCGAGATCGGTAAGCGGATCCGTTTGAATGGTAACAGCAGTAAAATATACACCTTTGTTATTTTCAACATAGATCGTTTTCATTCGTTTTACAACGTGTGCATTAGTTACAATATAGCCCTTGCCATCAATCAAAAATCCAGTTGCCCTGAAATCCGGATTGGGTGTTTTTGGAAGGCTGTTGGCTTTAATGGTATTATCCAGTTCTTTCACCTTAATCTCTGTTTTCTTGATCTGGCCCATTAAAACGGTAATATTGCTGTTACCCACTTTATTATTATAAGCACTGATCAGTCCGGTAGTAACCAGCGATACCACACCTGCAATAGAAGCGGCTACCGCAATATTGCGTTTGTATTTTTTCCAGAGGAAAACAACTTTAGCCTTTCCTTTTAAAGGGGTTTTGCTGATAAATCCTTCTTCTATCAGTTTACTTTCAACTTCATAAAGTGAATGTTTGTATGCTTTAATGTCTGCGTGTTTGTTCAACTCATGTAAAATGAAAGTTTGTTCCACCACCATTTGGTCAATCGAAGGATTGTTTTTACGGATCTCTTCAAAAAAAGTTTTCTCTTTTTCAGTCATGTCACCTTTCAGGTAACGTTCTACTGTTTCTATAAGTAATAATTCATCCATCTTACTGTCCGTTTTTATATTGTGCAAAAAATAATTTTTTCAGCCGCACCAGGCATTTATATTTCTGTGTTTTTGCATTATCAGCATTCGTATATCCGAATTCAGCTGCTATTTCCAGCATATTTTTTTTCTGAATATAGTAGGCGTCTAATAGGCTTTTACAGGGTTCACCAATTTTACGGAGGGCATTTTCCATAATAACATAGTCCGTATCAAGTTTTTCGTGCAATTCCAGCTCTTCTTCTACCGGTACTGATTCTTCTGAACTATCGGCCAGGCTGATGAATCTTTGTAATTGTTGCAGCCTTTTTAACCAAAGCCGCCGGCAAACAGAGTATATATAGGTCTTTAATTGACAATGTAACTCGAAACTGCCGGAAACTGCTTTTTCAAATAAAACGATCATCGCTTCCTGGAAAATGTCCCTTGCCTCATCTGCATTTCCATTGTTATTAAGGATAAATGCCTGAACCATAGGGTAATTATCCCGGTAAATAGCTTCAATAACTGTTCTGTCATTTAAAGCTAACCCTTCCAGTAATTGTTTTTCCTCCTGAAAATTGCTCACCTGCTGATTATTAATACGTTTATTAGCTATTTGTAACCCAAAGCAACGAAAAAAATATTTTTAAAAAAAGTTGGGTTACCTTTTTCCAATCCGGGTATAAATATCAAATTATAATTTTAAAAATTAAACAAAACAAAAAAATGAAAAAAGTAATCTTGGCTTTAGCAATTGTATCGGTATCTTTTGCAGCTTGTAATGATGGCGAAACTAAAACTGATGCTCCTGCAGGAGATTCTACTCCGGTAGTTGAAACTCCAGCTCCAGTTGCTCCGGTTGTACCTGATTCAACTGCTAAAACAGTTGTTCCTGATTCAACTAAGAAGTAATTTAAAACCGGTTACCTGGTTGCCCGTAGTTTAACCGGACTTTATAAAGATTTTATTTTGACAGGCAATCATTTTTACCCCTCTTATTTTTAAGAGGGGTATTTTTTTGTTTTATAAGGCATAAACCCTATTTTTGTTTACCAATGACAAACAGAAACACAAATACCTGGTTTTATTTTAGTTACTATTTTAGAAATAGACCGGGAGTTTTTGTTATAAACTGATCCTAAACA
>JAYTOF010000310.1:0-17075 GCA_043747955.1 Chitinophagaceae bacterium | reverse complement strand
CTCTACTATTAAAAACTTTTAAGCCTTAATGAAGTGGCAAACCCAATATTGAACTTTGTTCCTTTAAAAGGATTGTTATCATCAAGTTCCTTTGTTCTTATATTTCTCCTGAGATCGGCAAAAAAGATGAACTGTTTGTATTGTATTGTTGTTTTTAAGCCAATGGAATAGATTTCTGCTCCCTTGCTGACTTTAGCAAAAACAGAATCGCTCATGATGGAGTTAAATTTCTTGACATCCTCATCCGGAACATTAAATAAGTTCCAAGAGCCAAGAAGTGTAAAAGTAAAATGCTTTTCCGGGTCATCGTTTTTATAATCCCACATATACTTTATTCCCAGGTTAACAGAATTGATCTTAAAACTTACAGCAGGACTATCAATGGCGACTTTCCGGTAAGAGTAAGTTCCGTCAATGTAGAGTGAGTGCTCTGCATTTTCTGAAGAAGCCCACGGCCAAATCCTGAAAGAAGGGCTGAACATAAACCCAAAATTTCCGGTTTCGGGAAACATCAGAGAATTAAAATCTACAGAGTCCTTTTTAATACCTTTTGATGGATTGGCATTTAAAAGATTGGCTCCCATATTGATTTTTAGTCTGCTGTTGGGAGTAGGGGTAAATTGAACAGCCAGCCGTCCTGAAGCAGTTATGTTTTCAACCAGGTTATCATTTGAGCTATTCAATGAGGTTAATCCGTAAAAGGTTATCCTTTCAGTAGTTTTATCCTTTTCGTCTTTTTCGTCTTTTTTAGTATCCTTAACTTTTGTCTTTTCTGGAGACAGCATTTGGGAATAGCAGATATTAGAATAGATCAAAATAGTTATAAATAATAGTTTTCGCATAAAAAATAATTTTTTTGCCTACTCTTTATCCCGTTTTCGGCTTACCGGTTTTAAAGTTTTACAAGTATGCTTTGTTACTTAATCATCATCCGAAATTTTTATAACCAATGTGCCTAAAGCCATTGTTATAAAGCCTGCATAAGGAAAGGATGGCCACCAGCCTGAAATATTTCCTACCAGAAGGATAATACCTGCAATAAGAAGTACTACTCCGATTATCTGTCCCATTTTTTTGATTTTAAGTTGTGTTTACCATGATCAACTTTTCCGAGACAAATATTCCAAAACAGATAGTGAGATTGAAAGGGTATTAAAACGGAAAATAACGGGGTGAAATAACTGTAAAAGAAAGGTGTAAAGACTATTGCGTAAAAGACTTGTTAATGCCAGATTTGTGCAGTACTTTAATTTCTTAATTCACTTTAAAATTAAATTATGAAAAAGAATAGTTTAAGATTCACGCTTCCCCTGGTTGTAACTCTAATCATGCTCTCTTTAAACACCTCTGCACAGCTTTTCACAAGACCTTTACCAAAAAGCTGGACAGCTAAAGCTGATGGCATTGAAAGAAAGACCTGGTTTCATCTACCTGGTTTAAAACCTAGCACTAAAAGCAAAGACAGGATTTTTCAGGATAAGATCCATACAACTGATTATCCTCATTTATTCTATTCAATAGCGGGTGTTAATGATTTGATCGCTAAGCTTGATAAGATAGCAGTATCCTTTAATTCAATAAATGTTTATATAACCCTGCCCACTAAACCTGTAACTTGTGCCACAGCCCTTCCCCCCATCAGCAATGATCAGATCATCCTGGTCTTTGCACCTGCGGACAGGGTAGGTGAGACTGTGAAGGATGTGGGTAACTATTTTATAATAGGGCCTGATGATAAGTGTTACGAAATTGAAAAATCCTGCATGCAGGAATGGTCATCAAATTATTTTAAAAAAGTTATTGATGGTGCCGATGGTCTTATTTCAACAATTTTAAACATTAAGGAGAATAAATACAAGGGAGTATTGACCGATACAAGAAGTATTGCTTATCCTTATTCAAACATTAAAGAGTTTTTAGTTAATGAAAAAGATTATCAAGGAAGAAAGTTTAATAAAGTATCCGGCATACAAGTAGATTTTGCACAATTCACAGACAGAGGTGATCCACAATCAGACAAGGTGGAATACCAGTATCGGCTAATCTTACAATTTGAGTTTACCCGGAAAAATGAGCAAAGTAAGGACGAAGTATTTTATATTGATGATCAAAAAAACTTTCTTCGCCGTTTGAAGAAAACCAAAAAAGAAGAAGAAAAGAACAGAGCATCAAATGACGGAAGAATCAGGATAAAGACTTTCAATCATGGTTCTCTTTGCCCACAAGTATGCGATTAATCATGTTCCCTTTACAGCCATATTACTATTTTGAATTTGCTGCATTACTAACCAGCGTAGTGTTTTTATACAAGTTCGATAATAAACCATTACGCTGGTTCATTCCTTTCTTGCTGTTAATGGTTTCTGTTGACCTTGGAGGATTATATATAAGAAAAGAACTAAGGCAGGTAAACACCTGGCTGTTTAATTATTCAATACCGATTGAATATTTGTTTTATGGATTTATGATCGGCAGTTTGTGCCTCACAAAAAATTATAAGAGAATCATATTCGGCTGCACTTGTCTTTTTGCGGCGTGGGTAATTATTAACCTGGTTTTTATACAGGGTTTCATAAATCTTAATACAAATACTTTAAAGGCAGGCAGTACACTTATGATCATCTTCAGCTGCCTGGGCCTGATCGATTTGTTCCGCAATGATGAACACAAAACATTACTGACCAATCCGCTTTTCTGGATATGTACGGGTGTATTGTTTTTCAATGCCGGTGAATTTACATACCTTTTCTTCTTTGATACTTTTTTACAGAACGGTTGGGACAAGACGGCAAAAGTATTTGCCTCCATAAATAATAAACTGATTTTTGTACTGTACAGCTGTATTTCAATAGCTATTCTATGCTCAAAGAGACCGGAGAAGAAACCCTGAATACTATGATCCTGCTGGGCAGCATTATTGTGGTTGCCTTTGTGGGGTTTGTAATACTATTGGCATACCTGTTTACCACAAGAAAAAATAAACTCATTCAGGAAAAACAACTCATGAAAACACAATTTGAACAGGAGCTGCTCCAAACCCAGCTTGAGATACAGGAGCAAACACTCAAAACCATCAGCGAAGAAATTCATGATAACGTGGGCCAGGTACTGAGCCTCGCCAAACTGAACCTGAATACTTTTGAGACGCATCCTGAAAAAAAACTGCAGGACACCAAGGCACTCATCAGCAAAGCCATTAACGACCTCCGTGACCTGAGCCGCAGCATGCATGGCGACCGCATAACCGAACTGGGCCTGCAGCAATCCGTTGCCGATGAACTGCAGATACTGCAAAACACCGGGCAGTTTGTAACATATTTAAAGATCATTGGTGCAGCATACAAATTGCTGCCTCAAAAAGAAATGGTGCTCTTTCGCATTGTGCAGGAAGCATTGAACAACTGCATTAAATATTCAAAAGCAAAAAACATATCGGTGGCATTGAATTATGACAAAGAAAATTTTTTACTGCACATTACTGATGACGGAATTGGTTTTGATACGCATGCAAAAACAGGCATAGGCTTAAAGAGTATGCAAAACAGGGCCGCATTGATCGGCGGTGAATTTTCAATCCAGTCATCAGCCGGTAATGGTACTTTAATTATTATTACGCTTTTAAAAGAAGCAGGAGCCAGGAACGGATTAACCAATTAACGTATTAACCAATTAACTGCAAATGGCAAACATAGTTTTAACAGACGATCACAGTTTACTCCGCAACGGACTTGCTTCGCTGGTGCAAAGCCTTGGGCATACTGTTTTGTTTGAAGCCGACAATGGAAAAGATTTTATAGCAAAGCTGAATGCAAAATCATTGCCGGATATTGTTTTACTGGATATAAACATGCCCGAAATGGATGGTTACGAAACAGCCCAATGGATAAAAATAAATCATCCCGAAATTAAAGTGCTTGCCCTCAGCATGTACGATAACGAAACCTCCATCATCCGCATGTTAAAGTGTGGCGCCAAAGGTTATATTTTAAAAGACAGTGAACCTGCCGAGCTGAAAGCGGCCATTCACGCCCTGATGAATAAAGGTTTTTATTACAGCGACCTAGTGAGTGGTAAACTGATGCATGCCATCAATAAAATGGATGATGATGGCGATGGGTTAAAAAGCCTGGTGCCACTTAATGAACGGGAGACCGACTTTTTAAAATACGCCTGCACCGAAATGACCTACAAGGAAATTGCTGATAAGATGTTTGTGAGCCCCCGTACCATTGATGGTTACCGGGATGCGCTTTTTGAAAAGCTGCATGTAAAAACAAGGGTGGGGTTGGTGATGTATGCCATTAAGAACGGGATTGTGAATGTTTAAATACTATTTTAATTGTCTTTGTGTTCTTTGTGATATCCTTCGTGTTCTTCGTGGTAAAAAATTAACCACAAAGGGCACAAAGTTTTTTCACGATGGACACAAGGAACTGCTCCCGAAATTATTTCCCATAAACCTTTTTACCGGCACTATACGTTGCCAGCACTTTTGTTTTTAAAATAGCAGCAGCTTCACAACTCATCAGGTCCGTATCTAAAATAATAAAATCAGCAAACTTTCCTTTTTCCAAACTACCTTTTTGTTTTTCTTCAAACGAGGCTTTGGCTGCCCAGCTGGTTATGCCCCTTACAGTTTGCTCACGGGTTAATGCATTTTCCATCTGGTAACCGCCTGCGGGAAAGCCTTTGGCATCCTGCCTTACAACTGCAGCAAAAAATGTTTTAAAAGGGCTGATATCTTCCACCGGAAAATCGGTACCCAGGGGTATCCAGTTGTTTGCTGCAAGCAATTGTTTAAAAGCATAAGCCCCTTTTACCCTTACGGGCCCAAGTCGGTCGCCGGCCCAATACATATCGCTGGTACCATGGGTGGGCTGCACCGAAGGAATGATATTATAATCACCAAAAAAATGAAAATCATTTTCATTAATTACCTGTGCATGTTCAATGCGCCAGCGCAGGTCGTTCTTACCGGTTAAATATTTTGCATAAGTTTTAAGTATGGTTCGGTTACCACTGTCGCCAATGGCATGGGTACACATCTGCCATCCTTTTGCATAAATAATTTGGGCAACCGAATCAAAATGTTCAGGCGGACTTAATAAAAATCCCGACCATCCGGGCTTATCACTGTAAGGCTGCAGCAAACTAGCGCCTCTTGACCCCAATGCCCCATCAGCATAAACCTTAAAGGAACTTACATTTAAATGATCTGTTTTTATTTTCCCCCTTTTAAATGCATAGTCAAAATTTTCTTTGGCATCGCTCAGCATAATATTCATGCGCATTTGTAACTCACCGGTTCTCTGCATGGTTTCAATCAGCTCAACGGTTTTAAAATCCAACCCACAATCATGTATAGAAGTTAAACCCACAGCAAAACAATTTGACTGTGCAAGTAATAAAGAAGCCTTAGTCTGTGCTACATCTGGTCCGGGGACCTTTGAATAAACAAGATCTACGGCATTATCAACCAATATACCGGTCAGTTTTCCCCGTCCGACCGGGTCATCAGGGCGGGCGTTTTTCACTTCAATATCACCACCGGTTAATTTGTCTCCGGGTTTAATACCGGCCAGTTCAAGTGCTTTTTGATTGGCAATGGCAGCATGTCCATCAATCCTGGTTATAATTACCGGACGGTCGGGAAAAAGTTCATTTAGCTTTTCATTAGTTGGAAACGCCTTTACTGCCCAGTCATTCTGGTCCCATCCCCTGCCCGTTAACCAGGCCCCTGCCGGTAAATTTTTAGCAAATTCACTGCACTTTATAAGAACAGCTTCCCAGCTTTCTGTATCCACAAGATTTACTTTTTGTAAACTGGAACCATAACCCACAAAATGTGCATGAGCATCATTAAATCCCGGAAAAATGGATTTACCATTTGCATCTATCATCACTTCCGATTCATATTGTTTGAGTAGTTCATCATTTTTGCCAATGGCGATAATTTTCCCCTCACTGATAACCATAGCTTCAGCCACAGAAAATTTTTCATCTACGGTATAGATCTTTGCATGATGAATGATCAGTTCAGCCTTTTGGCGAAACTTACAGGAAGAAAAAATAAATAGACAACAAGCAATAGGCAATAAGCAATAAAGGAGCAGTTTTTTTAATAACATGATATTTATTTAGTTTTCAAAAATAGGTAAATCAATTGAGGTAGATCCGCAACCGTTTAAATTGCCAGGTTGCATCAACTGGTTCTAAAGCCCCCTCTGCCTTTGGAGAGAGCCTGTCCCGATTTATCGGGAGGATTGGGGGTGAGGTCAAAAATAAAATGATATATGCAAAACAATATTTACAAATTAAAAACACTTTAAATCAACTGGTTCTAAAGCCCCCTCTGCCTTTGGAGAAAGCCTGTCCCGATTTATCGGGAGGGTTGGGGGTGAGGTTTTCAAACGTATCTTTACAACATGCAGTTCGATGAGATCATCAATGCCAAAATAAAAAATGAATCGGATAAGCCGCTCATGAAAAAAGGCCTTTTTCCGGTGAGCGAACGTTTACAAAAATACTTGCACCAGTATGGCAGGGATATTAATTTACCAATAGCCTATAAAGACCTCTTAAACTACAGGCATACCACATCTTTAAGAAATAAACAGGGAAAACTTACCCATTGGGAAACGGCTGTTTACGACCTTAAAGAAATGGAGTTCTTAAAAGAAGGCCTGATAAGAACTTACGCTGCTTTAAAAACAGAAGGCAACCTGAGTTTTATTAAACACCTGGATGTGGAGCGGATAGACTTTTGCGAATTTGGCAACAGCATGCCCTTTCGTATCCGCATCATTAACCGCATCAATGACAATTATGATCATTACTATATTAAAGCTTCTGATGCTTCCCGTATTTATGGCCTTGAACTGGAACATTTGCTCAGCCCCAACCGAATCACTTTTTTATCGCATAAAGACACTTTGGTTGAAGAACATATTGCCGGAATACCGGGCGATGTTTTTCTGGAAGATTATTTACAACTGCCCGAAACAAATAAAATACGAATTGCCAAAGAATTTGTAAAATTTAACGAACGCTGTTTTGCCAGGTTATTGGGTGATATGCGAAGTTATAATTTTGTGATTGATATTACACCTGATATAGAGGATTATCAATACCGTATGCGTTCCATTGATTTTGACCAGCAGAGTTATGAAGGAAGAAAAAACCTGTACCTGCCCCAGTTTTACCGGGAAAACTTTGAATATGTTGAACTGGTTTTAAAAACCCTCAGCCCCGAAGTAATTGAACAGTACCAGATGGAAGAACAAACAGCCATGGCATACCGTGCTATGGCAGGCCGCAAGCAATTGCTGGAACTGCTCAGTATTATGATAAAAGATGAAATATCCGAATACCATAAAATTAAAATGCTGCGGGAAGAACTGAACAGTCATTTTAATACCAACTATTTTTCTAAATGCAGCACCATGGGCACTATTGTAAAAAGACAATTAAAGCTTGTCTTACAAAAGCACCTGCAGCAAATTGTACCGGGCTGATCCGAACAGGTATTTTTCCAATAACAGTATTTCCGGTCATTTTAATTTTTTTATCTTTATTACGATATTTATTTTATGTACAATCCAACGCAGACAAAAGACTTCCAAAAAAATACCGGTGAATGGTTATCATCTGCCAAAAAAGAAAATATTTCAGAAACAGTAAAAAATAAAATCGGGGGATTACGTAATTGCCTGCGGTTTCATGAATACAGGTACTATGTTCAAAACGATCCGCTCATCAGCGATTCTGAATATGATACCTTGTATAAACTATTGGAAAAATTTGAAAAAGAAAATCCCGAAACCATTACAAAAGATTCTCCAACACAACGGCTAGGCAAGGGGTTGATAAAAGATTTTCCAAAAGTACAGCACCTGGTACCAATGCTTTCTCTGGAGAATTCATACAATGCAGATGATCTTATTGATTTTGACAGAAAGGCAAAAGAACTTTCGGGCCTCGATATGATTGAATACTGTGTGGAACCAAAATTTGATGGTGCCAGTATTTCGCTTATATATGAACATGAAATGCTTACCCGTGCTGCAACAAGGGGTGATGGTGAAATTGGCGATGAGATCACACTAAATATAAAACAGGTTAGATCGGTACCGCTTTCTGCTAAATTCAGTGAATATGGAATTGAACAGATTGAAATACGTGGTGAAGTACTGATGAATAAAAAAAATTTTAAAGCCTATAATGTTGCTTTGACAGAAGAAGGAATTCCGCCCCTGGCAAATCCCCGGAATGCAGCAGCAGGTTCGTTACGGATCAAAGACACGGCAGAAGTTAACCGCCGGAACCTGGAGGCATTTTTATATCATGTGAGCTTTGTACTTGACCAGGAGACCAACGATAAACGGATTACGGTCAACGGGCATCCAACCACCCATTCCGGAATGCTGGAAATGCTTTGGGACCTCGGTTTTAGAAGCCCTAAAAAAGAAATGAAAGTGTTTAAAGGAATTGATGCTGTGATCAAACATGTGCATGACTTTGAAAAAGAAAGAGACAACCTGGGCTATGAAATTGATGGCATGGTGATAAAAGTGAATGATCTGAAATTGCAGGATAAACTGGGCATGACATCACATCATCCCCGCTGGGCCATTGCTTTTAAATTTAAAGCCAGGCAGGGTACCAGTAAATTACTTGCAGTAGAATTCCAGGTTGGCAGAACCGGTGCCGTAACACCTGTTGCTAAAATAGAACCGGTGCAGGTTGGTGGTGTAACTGTAACCAGTATCTCTATACATAATGAAGAGTATATCCGGGAAAAGGACCTGATGCTTGGTGATACTGTTTTAATTGAACGCAGTGGAGATGTAATTCCGCAGATCGTTAAATCATTTGCAGCATTAAGAACTGGTACGGAAATCAAGATCGTTTTTCCTGCACATTGTCCCATTTGCGGAGATGCATTATATAAGCCCGAAGAAGATGCTGTATGGCGCTGTATCAACCTTACCTGCCCAGCTCATATTGTAGAAGGTATTATTCATTTTGTGAGTAAAGATGCTATGGATATCCGCAGCTTTGGTGAAGCCAATGTGCGGAAGTTTTACGAATTGGGTTTATTAAAAAGTATTACCGAAGTATATACTTTACCCTATGATGAGATAGCAAAACTTGATGGATTTGGAGAAAAGTCAATTACCAACCTGCAAAAGGCAATAGAAGACTCAAAAAAACAGCCCCTGCACCGGATCATATATGCACTGGGTATACGGTATGTTGGCGAAACAACAGCTAAAACGCTGTCAAACGCAGTTGACCATTTACTGCAGTTTGCCGGTTTTACTGAAGAAAAACTACAGGAGCTCGAGGATGTGGGTGTTAAGGTTGCCAAAAGTGTTTATGGGTTTTTTCATAACACGGATAACCTTGAATTACTAAGGCAGCTGGAGGAACTTGGACTTCAATTGAAAAATGAAAAAAAAGACTTTACTGCCGGCGGGAACCTTAGCGGACAAACATTCCTGTTTACAGGCACTTTGGCAAAATTAAAAAGAAGCGATGCAGAGGTTATGGTAGAAAAAAATGGAGGTAAAATAATCGGGGGGGTGAGCAGCAAACTGAATTACCTGGTAGTAGGTGAAGACGCCGGCAGTAAACTGGAAAAGGCAAAAAAATTAGCCACTGTTAAAATAATTACTGAAGAAGAATTTTTAAAAATGCTTTTCGGTTAGTAAAAAAAAACATTATATTTATAGTAAGCCTTTTTAAAAAAACATTTACGGGCAAACTGGCTGGCCCCTTTTCACTTTTTAAATCATACTATTATGATTAAAAAAAATCCCGGCGAAATTTGGAAACAAATTCTCTTCACAGGCCATAAACAACTTCGGAAAAAATATGCAGTTTCATCCCAGGGCAGGGCAGCAAGTTTTACTGATCATGTTGAAAAAGACGGCAAATTATTAAACGGTTCATTAACCTCAGGCTACAGAACACTAAACTTGCATGTAGAAAATGGCAATGGCACAATTTATATTCATCGGGAAATTGCAAAACAGTTTTGTAAAAAGCCTTCACCTAAATATAAATATGTAATTCATGTTAATCATAAAAAGAAAGACAATCATTTTAAAAACCTGCAATGGGCAACACTTGATATTGTAAGTTCGCACCAGCAAAAAAGCCCTGAAAAGATTGCCTATAAAAAACGGCAGGCAAACCGTACAGTTGGCCTGAAACTTAACGCTATCCAGGTTAAAACCATTAAAGACATTATTAATAATCCAAAACGAAAACAAACCTACAAACAACTTGCTGCCAAATACGAAGTAAGTGAAATGACCTTATACCGCATTAAAAGCGGAGAGAACTGGGGAAGGATCAAATGACCGCGAACAGGAATTCAGGAAAAAGGAATTGGCTTAACGGCTGATTCCTTTTTTGTTTTCATAAATTGCATGTAGTAAAAACAATTTTATGCTCCGGCCATCTACCTTACAATTTTTAAAAGATTTAAAGAAAAATAATAATAAACCCTGGTTTGAATCACACCGCAACCAGTATGAAACGGCTAAAACCGATTTTCATTCCTTACTTGAAAAGCTTATTCCCCTTATCGGGGCTTTTGATAAACCTGTTGGCAGCCTTGTTGTTAAAGACTGCATTTTCCGTATTAACCGCGATGTACGTTTCAGTAAGGATAAGAGCCCTTACAAAATTAATTTGGCCGGGTACTTCAACAAAGGAGGAAAAAAAAGTAACGGGGCGGGTTACTATATACATATTGAACCGGGAAAAAGTTTTGCAGGTGGCGGAATATGGATGCCTTTACCACCCGATCTTTCCAAAATACGCCAGGAGATTGATTACAACTTTAAGGATTGGAAAAAGATAATTGGCAACCCGTCTTTTAAAAAAACATTTACCCATGGAATAATCAGTGAAGATTCCTTAGTAAGACCACCTAAAGGTTATGACGAGACTAATCCTGCTATAGAATTTTTGAAAATGAAAAGTTTTACCGTTACCAGGCCTTTTACAGATGCTGAGGTACAAAACAAAAATTTCAGTAAAGAAGTTGCAAAAACATTCCTAGTTATGCAGCCGGTAATAAACTTTCTAAATACAGCCATAGAATAAAATCAGCTTCATTATTAGTAAATCGGTATAAAAAAAGATGGCCAGAGATAAAAATCTCCGGCCTTGCTTACCTCTGAAACCACAAGAAAAAAGTTGCAATTATTTTACAGATAAGCCTATAATTAATTAAAATTAATAATGAATGGATTCTACATAAATAGATATTCTGGAAAAGGTTTCAAATAAGATTGGAGACAAATAGATAACGGAGCGGTCTGTAAAATTAACCTTTTTTTTAAATTATCATAATTTATTTTTTACCCATTCCGATTACTGGTACTTTTTTATTAATAAAAGCCTGTTTTAGCGAATATCCGGTATCCAGGTATTCTGATACTTAAAAGTTTACTATTTTCCGGCATAAATCCTTAAAAACACGCCTGTATTGATTTTTTCCAATATGCGGCCTGCTCAAAACATTAAATGGACCATCAAAAATTATAATATATTAGTTTTACAAAAAAATGAATGGCAAAAATAAAGCCCGGCAAAAATGCTACTAAAAAAGATGTAATTACTCAAAAAGCCTCCGCTTTGTTTAAAAAGAAGGGGTATTCTTCTTCGTCTATGAGAGAATTAGCAGAAGCGGTTGGCGTTGAAGCACCCAGTCTTTACAATCACATTGGATCGAAAAGCGAATTGCTGCAGGCCATTTGTTTTAAAACAGCCAATGCATTTACTGCACATTTAAATAATACTGAAAAGGCATCTGTAAATACAATCTCCATGATTGAAAATATTATTCGTTTTCATATACAGATGATGTTAAATAATTTTGATGAAGTTTATGTCGCCAATCATGAATGGAAACATTTAAAAGACCCTTACTTAAGCAACTTTTTAATGCAACGGAGGGGATATGAAAAGAGACTGGTGGTTTTAATAGAGATGGGAATAAAAAACAATGAATTTAAAATCAGTAACCCGTATGTTGCTGTTTTAACTATAATTTCGGCTGTTCGGGGACTTGAGTTTTGGCAACAGCATAAAAAAAATATAAGCAGCCAGGTTTTAGAAGACGAAATGGTGAATCACTTATTAAATGGTATAATAAAATAATTTTTATGGCAGTTCATTTTCATAAGTTAAAAGTAAAATCAGTAAAAACAGAAACGCCGGATTGTGTTTCAATTGCATTTTCAATACCCGATGATCTTAAAAAAGAATTTGAATTTGAACAGGGGCAAAACATTACCGTTAAGAAAAATATTGATGGTGAAGAGATACGCCGTTCTTATTCAATTTGTACGGCTCCTTTTGAAAATGAACTAAGGGTGGCTGTGAAAAAAGTAGATGGGGGGAAATTTTCATGCTATGCCAATGATATATTAACCCCAGGAGATGAACTGGATGTGCTGCCGCCAACCGGAAAATTTAATACAAAACTGAAAACCGAAAATTTAAACCGGTATGTTGCCTTTGCTGCCGGCAGCGGTATAACCCCTGTAATATCCATTATTAAAACAACTTTGCAGGTTGAACCGCAAAGCAGCTTTACCCTTGTATTCGGTAACCGTGGCCGTAATTCCATTATTTTTTTCGAAGAACTGGAAGGTTTAAAAAACAAATACCTGAACCGTTTTAATTTCATCAATATACTCAGCAGGGAAAAAACAGATACCCCTATAAATTCCGGCAGGATAAACTATAGTAAATTAATTGAATTACAAAAACTGATTGATTATAAAAGCACAACCGATTTTTTTATATGCGGACCTGAAGAAATGATCTTTTGTGTAAAAGATTTTTTAGAACAGCTTGGAATTGATAAAAAGAAAATTCACTTTGAATTATTTACAACACCCGGACAGAAGAGATCATCAGTGTTTAGCCGTAAGACAGCAGTTAATGAAAATGGCCCAGCGGGTAAAATAACAGTAAAACTGGACGGCCGAAGTTTTGATTTTACCCTTGGATTCGACAATGACAGTATTTTAGATGCCGCTTTAAAACAAGGGGCAGACCTTCCCTTTGCCTGTAAAGGTGGCGTTTGCTGTACCTGTAAAGCAAAATTATTAGAAGGGGAAGTGGAAATGGATGTAAACTGGGGGCTTGAGCAGGAAGAGGTTGAACAGGGATATATTCTCACCTGCCAGTCGCATCCAAAAACTGAAAAAGTAGTTGTGGATTTTGATATAAAATAAATGCTCCCCTTACTGATTTTCTTTGTGTCTTTTATTTAAAAATTCAATCTTGTTCCAATCTGAATGATAGCCGTATAATTCCGGTCAGTTGTAATTTCTTTTCGCCTCCCGTGTGAACGAAGTGCTTTTAATTTTACCTGTTGCCCGTTTGCAGCTGTTGTATTATTAATTTCAACATCAGTTTGAATCTTTCCCAATTTTATGGTGCCACTGGCTACAGTTCCCTGGTTAATGATGGTAACACCATTATACATCACTGAATTTTTTACAGAAAAAGTAACAGGAATATCTTTTCGCTCCGGCGAATTATCTAAATTGTCACGCAGGTAAAGTTCCACTTCCACTTTTGATTTAATATAGATTTCTTTTCGTTCCTCTTTTTTTTCTACAGGTGCTATAGTTTCTTCTTTTTTATCCTCTGCCGTACTTTTAACCGGTTCTTTTTTTTCTGTTTTTTTATCTTTTGGTTTATTGGTTTCGGTTTTTACTGGATCCGGTAAAATTATTGGGTTTTCTATGCCCGGTGGCGGAACCGTAACGTTTTCTTTTGGTGTAATTATTTCTGTTGCCGGATTATTTGAAACGTCTATCCTTTTTTCGGTATTGTTTAAACTGTCGGTACCTGCCTGCAAAGTTTTTGTCCCATTCTTATTTTTAAATACCCCTATTGAGATAATCAGAAAGAGCAGAACAGCCGCCAGAGTGAGGTAAAATTTTTTATTTTCCGACACATTTTGTTTAAATGTTTGTATTGCTGAAGGCTTAACTTCCGATGATTCTAACCTGGTTTCCAAAGCAGATGCTACAGGCAGATCGCTAGCGAGCTGGGTAACAGCCCCACCCTGCTGAACAGATTGAGCCAGTGCTGCAGCGGGTTTCAGCGATGCCAGGTTGATTTCCCTATAATCGGGAAAAGCCTTTATCAATGCCTGTTGAAAAGCTTTTGCATCGGCATAGCGGTTTTCAGGATTTTTATCCAGCGCTTTCATCACAATATCACTAAGTGCCCTGGGGATTGATGCATTTAATTTATCCGGGGGGCTTATCTTTTTTTTCAGTATAGCCTGCATCAGGTTATAATCTGTATCATTTTCAAAAGGAATCTTTCCGGAAAGAACCTCATATAAAGTAAGCCCCATGGCATAAATATCAGATGATGCAGATGCTTCTTTGCCCTGGATAAGTTCAGGAGCCATAAATTCAATGGTCCCGATTATTTTATTTACCTGTGTCATTTTTTGCTCTCCGGCAATTTTCGCTATTCCAAAATCCATCAGCTTTACGGTTCCATCAGGCGTAAGCATAAGATTGGCTGGTTTTATGTCGCGGTGAAAAACATTCTTTTTATGAGCATGATGTAAGCCCTCGAGGGCCTGAATGAATACCGGTACAACAAATTGAGGTTGCAGTATTGAATATTTTTTTAATAAACTGTCAAGATTGGTTCCTTCTACATATTCCATAACCATATAATGGTTATTGTTCTGTTCTATGAAATTGTAAATTACCGCAATGTTGGGATGAAGCAATTGTGCCAGCACCCTTGCTTCTTTTTTAAACCTTTCTAAAAACTGTGGCTGTATGGTTAACTGCGGATGAAGCATTTTTAATGCTACTTCCCTTCCCAACATAATATCGGTAGCCCGGTAAACAGTACCCATTCCACCCTGTCCCAGGTGGGCAGTTATCTGATAATTGTGAATTTTTTCTCCGATCATAAATTCTTAAAATTAAATATCAGCTGGCAGGTCTGCATCTCGTGTTAATTTAAGCATATCTGCATCTTCTGAAAGATCTGGTAAATTTACATCTCTTGTTAATTTTGAACCGGTTTCAGTTATTGCAGCCGTTTTTTCTGCCAACACTACTGTAATATTATCTTTACCGCCTCTCCTTTTGGCTTCGGCCACCAGGTGATCTGCCACATCCTGTAAAGAATTGTTAAGCAGAGCCTCGCTTAATTCAATATCTGAAAGATAATCGTATAATCCATCCGAACAAAGCAATATCCGGTCATTTTGATCAAAAGTTAAGGCGCATTTCCCTGTATCAACCCTTAAAGCAGGCTTAGTACCCATGGCATTGGTAAGTATATTTCTTTGCGGGTGGTTATTGGCTTCCAGTAAGGTAATGTCGCCGTTTTTTACAAGCTCCTGTACATAAGTATGATCTTCTGTTATTTGTGTTATTGTTTTGTCTTTAAACAGGTAGGCACGGCTGTCACCGGAATGGGCGTAATACAAAGTTTGCCCGGCAATTACTACTACTGTACAGGTTGTACCCATACCTTTATAGTTTTCGTTTGCAGAGGACATGTCAAATATTTTTTTATTGGCAGCGTTGAAGGCTTTTGAAAGTGCTTTTTCTTTATTGGTATCACTGCCTTGTTTAAAATATTCTTCACCGATGGTTTCCAATGCTATTTTACTGGCCACCTCACCAGCATTATGTCCGCCCATACCATCCGCAACCAGCAGTAAATATCCTTTTTCCCGAATGACATTTTCATCTGCTATTTTAATAAATGTACCGGCATCTTCATTATTGGTTCTTATATTACCCAGGTCTGTTTTTATCACAACTTTTACTGTTGAAGTATCGGTTACTGCAGGATCAGTATCTGTATTTTCCTGCATGGTTTTGTTTTTATTTTTTTTCCACCAGAACATTTTTTATTTATTTATTTTTTCAAGATTATATTCAAATGAGCTCCGTCGGGGCGTTATTTTCACCTGTATTTTTTTATCCTTATATCCATTTGCACGGATGGTATATTCAAATTTATCTCCTTCGTTTCCATGCACTGTAAAAGGCAAAGGGATATGTTCATTTTCGATTGATATAAGTTCAGCATTATCAATTCCCGGAACATTAATAATTACTTTTTGTTTATCTCCTGTTCCCGTTATCTCTTTACCGGGGACAAAAGTTTTTACAGCAGGTTTGTCATTTACCCATATTAAGATCAACAATAGTACTCCTGTAACAGCGCCTGCAGCAATAAGAATTTTTTTTGATGGAAGCTGAATTGATAACTGTTTAATAGTTTTACCCAACCCTTCATTCCGGCTTTCATTACTAAGCAGACCTTCTATTTCTGCTGCAGTAATCCGGTTTGCAGGATTTACTATCAGGCTTCTGTCAATTATAGTTGCCAATTTTTGAGAAATAAAAGGTACCAGTATTTTAGGATTGGTAAAACTTCCTTTACTGATTTTTGCCCGCAGTACCGCCGGGTTTGTTGCTTCAAAAGGCATGTATCCTGTAAGTAACTCATACGTCATAACCGCCAGGCACCAGATATCTGACTTAAGTCCTTCTTTTTGTTCATACTGCTCGGGAGCTATATATTCCATGGTACCCACTACAAAACCAAGCTGTGTAAGTTTGGGTGAATACTTATGTTTTGCAATCCCAAAGTCAAGCATTTTAACAGTGCCATCGATTTGTACTTTAAAATTTTGAGGCTTAATATCCCGGTGCATTATTTCCTTTTTATGCAAATAAGCAAGGGCCGGAACAATTTGCCGAAGTATATTTTCAGTTTCTTCGTTAGATAATTTTCCTTTCCTATGCAATAAGGAACTGAGGGTTTCACCATCAACATATTCCATCACTATACAAAGCCGGTTTCCAATTTTAGCATATTCATACAGCCTGGTAATATTAGGATGGTTGATAGAAGATTGTATATAAGCTTCATTTTTAAACCTGTCAGCAAATGCTTTCTGGTGTAATATTTTAACAGCGGCATGCCTGTTTAAGGAAGGGTTATATGCTTTATACACATCACCCATACCGCCTGACCCGATA
>JAYTOF010000309.1:0-2544 GCA_043747955.1 Chitinophagaceae bacterium | reverse complement strand
TAACGAAACAAATGAAACGGCAATAGCGGTTTTATAAACATCGGTATGGCGGAATATGCAATGCAGGCTCATTTGTCCGCCACCGCTCCAGCCCCAGATACCGATACGTTTTTCATCCACAAAAGAGTAAGTTGAAATAATTTTTTTTGCCGCCTTTGCCTGGTCATCAGCAGCCAGTAAACCTATCTGCCGGTAAATACTTTTTCTAAAATCACGCCCACGGGGTACACGGGTGCCACGGTTATCAATGCTCACAACAATATAATCAAGCTGGTTGCTAAGGTACTGGTGCCAGAAATTATCACCCGTGCCCCAGTTGTCCTGCACGGTAGAGCCTGCAGGCTCGCCATATACATGAAACAACAACGGGTATTTTTTTTGAGGGTCAAAATTAACGGGCTTTATCATCCAGGCATCCAGCACCACATCTCCAATATCCACTTTAAAAAATTCTTTGCTACGCAAACCCAGCTCATTCATCTTTGCTTTTAAAGCAGCATTGTCTTCCAGCAGTTTTATTTCCTGGTGTGTATTAAGATTGATGAGTGATATGCGGCGTGGTGTTGTTGCATTTTCAAAACTGTGAATGGCATATTTTGCATCGGCAGATATCTGGTAACTGTGTTGCCCGGCCATACCTGTTGGTGAAACTCTTTCTGCATCGCCGCTTCCATCCAACCTGCTGCGATACAGGTAACGCTGTGTATAATTTTCAGGCGAAGCAATATAATATACAAAGCCACCAACAGCATCAATACAGTTTATGTTCACCACATCAAAATTCCCTTTGGTGATGAGTTTCATTTCTTTTCCATCTCTTGCTACTTTATACAAATGCAGCCAGCCATCTTTTTCGCTGGTCCAGGTAAATGATGTTGTATTATCCAGCCATACAATATTATCATGTATATCTAAAAAGGCTTCGTCTTTATCGGTAAGGATATTTTTAAGTGCCATGGTTTTGGTGTTGCCCACCCAAACAGTGTTGGTATTTTGCAAACGGTTAAGTTGCTGTATCATTACTTCATTGGAGCCGGGTATATATTCCATCCGTGCCAGGTAATTATTGCGTGGGTCGCCGGGTACAGCAAACCATGTTGTTTTTCCGCCTGCGGCAGAGATAACACCCACTTTAACTGCAGAATTTGCTGTGCCCACTTTTGGATAAGGCAATGGTATGGGAACTGAATAATTAGAATCCACATTATTGATCATATAAAATGTTCCCACACCTTTAGTATCCGATTGCCAGTAAGCAATATTTTTTCCATCGGGGCTCCAGCGAAAACCATCACGGTCATCCAGTTCTTCTTCATACACCCAGTCGAATGTGCCATTGATGATATTGCCGCCACCATCTTTTGTCAATTGAATAATTTTTCCGGTTGCAATATCTTCCACATAAATATTCAGTTTGCTTACATAGGCCACTCTTCCGCCATCAGGCGAAAATTTTGCAAACATAAGAGTAGCTTCTGCAAGCCCTTTACCCAGTTGTTTTAATTTTCCAGTGGCAAGGTTCAGCAGCCAGTAATCGCCTCTTGTATTATAGCGCCATACTTTTCTGGTATTGGTAAATATTAAAAGTTTGCTGTTATCATCCGACCAGGTGTAATCATCAATAGCTAATGGTTTTAAAGTGCCGGCCGGCAGCAACTGATTTGCATTTACCAAAACAGATTTTGTTCCACCTGCCACATCATAACGAATAATATCTGTCCCTTTGGCGGTGGTATTAAACTCCAGGGTGGAGTAGCTTTTATTATCCTTCATCCAGCGCAATTGCCCGATACCTTTTGCCCTGTACAGGCCATTGGTATAAATATCTTCCAGGGTTAATTTTTTGTTTTGGCCAATTGCATTGCTGCATAAAAAAAAGACGGTGATGAAAATGCCCGGTAAAGCTTTGCGATACATGCTGTAAGATTTATTTTTAAAAATGCATAATTATTCAATGGTATAAAAAAATCCTCTTATGGTTTTAAATTCAACCAGCCCGTTTGAAAGTTTTTTAAATACAATCTTCTTTCCTTCACTCATTATCTTTAAACCCGGCTTGTATTCAATTCTGCAAACTTCGCCTGCTTTAGATAAAATATTTAACCGTGTTACTGTTTTATTTTTCCAGGCAAAATCCAGTTCAAAAGCACCTCTTGCACAAAGGCCTTTAAAATTTCCATCACTCCATTCATCAGGTAATGCAGGTAATAATTTTATAAACCCGTCATGCGATTGCATCAGCATTTCGGTTACCGCTGCGGTAACACCAAAGTTTCCATCCACCTGCAGGGCTCTGCCGCATAAAGCAAACATTGATGTACAGCTTTGTTCTTTTAAATAACCTTTATAAATCTTATTAGCCCGGTTACCATCGTTCATTCTTGCCCACAAAGCCATTTTCCAGGCTCTTGAAAAACCGGTAGAAGCATCACCTCTTTCTTCCAATACTTTTTTGTACGATTCAATTAATGCCGGTGTTCTTTTTTCGTACAATACTTTGCCGGGGTATAAACCATACATGTGCGAAAAGTGGCGGTGATTTTT
>JAYTOF010000308.1:0-11332 GCA_043747955.1 Chitinophagaceae bacterium | reverse complement strand
ATATGCCCAGGTAGCTGGTAAAATAAGTCAGCTGCAAATACTGGGCGAGGGCAGGGGGAAAAGAATGGTAGCCACCTTAAAAGATGATACCGGGGAAATTGAATTGGTTTGGTTTCAGGGTATTAGCTGGATACAAAAAGCCATCCAGGTTGGCCAATCCTGCCTGGTTTTTGGCCGCCTTTCTTTTTTTGCCGGTAAACCGCAAATTGCCCATCCGGAAATTGAAAATTTTACGCCGCAAAAAACGGGTGGAAAATATTACCTGGAGCCTGTTTATCCTTCCACAGAAAAATTAAAATCAAAGGGATTAAATGGAAGGGCTTTAGGTAAATTAACTTATACCTTACTGCAAATACTTACAGAAAAAGATATCGCTGAAAATTTGCCCGAACCCGTTATTATACAATATAAATTCATCAGCCGTTTTAATGCATTCAGGCAAATTCATTTTCCTGCGTCCGGTAAACATTATCAACATGCAGTAAGGCGTTTAAAATTTGAAGAATTATTTTTTGCGCAATTACGGCTGGGGCTTATCAAATCAGCAAGGCACCGTTTTAGTAATGGGCTGGTATTTGGCAAGGTGGGCGACCTGTTCAATACATTTTACAAAAGCTATTTACCCTTCGAATTAACTGCTGCACAAAAAAGGGTACTGAAAGAGATAAGAAAAGATGCAGGCAGCGGCAAACAAATGAACCGGCTCTTGCAGGGGGATGTAGGCAGTGGAAAAACAATTGTGGCATTGATGATGATGTTGATCGCCGCAGATAATCAGTTCCAGGCAGTGATCATGGCCCCAACTGAAATATTGGCACAGCAGCATTTCAACAGTGTTACAACTCTTTTAAAAGATATGCAGGTTTGTGTAAAAATGTTAACCGGGTCATCTAAGGGTAAAGAACGAAAAGAAGTATTGAAACTTTGTGCCGATGGAACACTGCATATTTTAATTGGAACGCATGCTGTAATTGAAGATTCTGTTATTTTTAAAAACCTGGGCTTTGCAGTTATAGATGAGCAACACAAATTTGGTGTGGCACAAAGGGCGCAATTGTGGAAAAAGAATATCATTCCACCTCATGTTTTGGTGATGACGGCAACACCCATACCGCGTACACTGGCCCTGACTGCCTATGGAGATCTGGATTACAGTGTAATTGATGAATTACCTCCGGGCAGGCAACCCATCAATACATTGCACCGTTCCGAAAGTGCCAGGCCGCAGGTGATGGGTTTTGTAAAAGAAGAAATAAAAAAAGGGCGGCAGGCCTATATTGTTTATCCGCTGATAGAAGAAAGCAGTAAACTGGATTATGAAAACCTGATGAAAGGATTTGAAGAGGTAAAATCTTTTTTTCCTGAGCCAAAATACTGGATCAGTATGGTACATGGAAAACAGCCTGCTGCACAAAAAGAAACCAATATGAAACGGTTTGTAAATGCAGATACACAGATCATGGTAAGTACAACTGTTATTGAGGTAGGTGTTGATGTTCCCAATGCCAGTGTAATGGTAATAGAAAGTGCAGAAAAATTCGGGTTATCTCAATTACACCAGTTAAGGGGAAGGGTAGGAAGGGGTGCATCTAAAAGTTTTTGCATATTATTAACAGGCCTTAAAATATCAAATGATGCCCGGGAAAGGTTAAAGATAATTACAGCTACAAATGATGGCTTCAAAATTGCAGAGAAAGATCTAGAAATACGTGGACCCGGCGATATACAGGGCACAAAACAAAGTGGGTTATTAAACTTTAAACTGGCAAACATAGTCAATGATAAAATAATACTGGAGGCCGCCCGAAATGCGGCTGAAAGTATTTTGAATACAGATCCTGATATGATTCTTGCAGAAAATTTACCCATTAAAAACTTTTTGCATCTGCAAAAGGGTAAAACAACCTGGAGTAAAATCTCGTAAATGAATTTGACATATCTTGATGAACTAAACCAGCCGTTTTATCGTTTTATTTTAGTACATTGTAAAAAAGAAATAATTGAAGATTTTGCGAAAAATAATATTTACTTCTGTAATAACCATTACCACATTTTTTATTGTACAACGTTCAAAAGCACAAACGGAGTTTGTAGAAAATAAGGGACAATGGGATAGCCGGGTTCAGTTCAGGGGCGACTTTTCAATAGGGTCTTTTTTTCTGGAAAACCAGGGCTTTACCGTTTTGATTCACAATACTGATGATCTTAATAAATTATCAGATCAATTACATGGTCATAATCCCTTAAACCCTTCAAATGGTCTTCCCGTTACTTTACGTTCACATGCTTATAAAGTAAAATTCCTTGGGGCAGCTTCATGGGTACAAAATATACCGGATAAAATACAATCCTGTACCAATAATTATTTTTCAGGATCAGATCAATCGAAATGGGCAGCGCAATGTAAAATAGCGCAGGCAGTAACGTATCAAAACGTTTATCCTAATATAGATGTTCGTTACTACAGTAATGCCGGGAAGCTGAAATATGATATCATTGTGCATCCGGGAGGAAACATAGAAGCCATTGCCATGAAATATACCGGTGTTGATAAAATACAGGTAAAAAATAAAGAACTGATGATCAATACATCAGTTGGTGATGTTAAGGAATTATATCCTTACAGTTACCAGGTACAGGAAGGTAAAAGGGAAACGGTAAACTGTAAATATGTTGTAAAGGATAATATTGTACGTTTTAAGTTAACTGATTATTCGCCTGATGCAACCCTGATAATAGATCCTACCCTGATTTTTTCAACTTTTACCGGCAGCACCCAGGATAATTGGGGTTACACAGCAACCCCGGGGCCCGACGGAACTTTTTATGCCGGCGGAATTGCACTACGGACGGGAGCATATCCGGTTTCGCCTGGCGCATTCCAAACAGTTTTTGGTGGCGGAATTGATGAAGACGGCAATGGGCCTTATGATATTGCTATTATGAAATTTTCGGCCAATGGCTCTAACAGGGTTTATGCAACTTACCTGGGTGGAAACGGAAATGAGCAACCACATAGTATGATTGTTGATGCTCAGGGTAATTTAATTGTTGCCGGCAGAACTAATTCTGTTAATTATCCCGTAACTACCCCTTTAGTGGGTAATGGCGGGGCTTATGATATTGTGATAACAAAATTTAATGCATCCGGCACTGCACTCTTAGGTTCAGTAAAAATAGGAGGTTCCGGTAATGATGGTGTAAATATCAGGCCCAAATATGTAACCCCTTCCGGTGCTGATGCTACACGAAGAAACTATGGCGATGATGCCCGAAGCGAAGTGATCATTGATGCAGCAAATAATATATACCTGGCTTCCTGTACCCAATCTCCGGGAGCAGAAAGCTCAGGCGGTTTTCCGGTAAGAAATTCAGCCATTCAGCCTGCTTTTGGAGGAGGAAGACAGGACGGGGCAATCATGAAATTTACACCCAACCTTAACGCGGTATTATTCAGTACTTTTTTTGGAGGAAATGGTGATGATGCCTGTTTTGTTATTTCACAAAACCCGGTAAGTGGTAATCTATATGTTGCAGGGGGTACAACAAGCCCTGATTTACCCGGTGATAAAACAGGGGTTTTACAATCAACATACCAGGGTGGAGCAACAGATGGATTTGTTACACAAATACAAAATAACGGAGCAGCTATAATTAAAACAACATACCAGGGAACATCAGGAAACGACCTGGTTTATGGTTTGCAGTTTGATAAGGTTGGTTTCCCATATATAATGGGTACTACAACGGGTAGCTGGCCGGTAATAAATGCGGTGTTCAGTAACCCGGGCAGTAAACAGTTTATAAGTAAACTGCAACCCAATTTGTCGGCTTATATATATTCTACAGTTTTTGGAACCAGTGCTCCGGTTCCAAATCTTTCTCCTATTGCTTTTTTGGTAGACCGTTGTGAAAATGTATATGTTTCGGGTTGGGGTGGCGGAATAAATAATCTCCAGAATTATCCTTCTGCCGGTACTTTAGGTTTACCCGAAGTCAATCCTTTGGTAAATTCCGCAGGTCAGCCACTCACTCCACCGGACGGAGCAGATTTTTATTTTTTCGTATTGGAAAAAAATGCACAAAGCCAGTTTTTTGGATCTCATTTTGGACAAACTGGAAGTACCGGTGACCATGTGGATGGCGGTACCAGCCGTTTTGATGCAAATGGATTTATTTACCAGGCAGTATGTGCTTGCGGTACTAATGCTGCTTCTCCCCAATTCCCTACAACTTTAGGTGTATGGTCCAGAACCAATAATTCAAATAATTGTAACCAGGCAGCTGTAAAAATAGAAATGAATTTTGCGGGTGTTGGCGCAAGTGTAAAAGCAACTGTAAATGGGGTAATTGATACGGTTGGTTGCGTACCACTTACGATTAGATTTACTGACACACTGGCAAAAGGTAAAATGTATATCTGGCATTACGGCGATAGTTTTAGCCCAGGTATTGACACCACATTTGCTCCTAATAACTCAGTTTCGCATACCTACACCCAGCCGGGAAATTACCTGTTGATGCTTGTTGCCATAGATTCGGCAACCTGTAATATTTCGGACACTGCCTATATAAACGTAAAAGTTGGAAATAATGTAGTGACACCCGATTTTACATTTTTTAAATTAGACTCCTGCAGCAGCCTGCGTTATCAATTTACTAATCTTACAACGGCATTAATACCCACGTATACCAACCAAACTTTTTTATGGGATTTTGGAGATGGCTCTCCCAAAATCAGGACAGGATTTGGCCCGCAGATACATACTTTTCCATCAACAGGTACCTATATAATTAAACTTGTTGTAGATGATACCGTGTTTTGTAATGCAGCAGATACCGCCGTTAAAACATTACGTATTAGTCCAAATGTTAAGGCTGCATTTATAACTCCGGCCAGAGGTTGTGTACCTTATAATGCTGCATTTATAAATACATCTCTGGGCGGTATAGAATGGCTTTGGGAGTTTGGGGACAATACAACCTCGACAGATTTTGAACCTATACATTTATATAATGCTACCGGTACATACAATGTACGCCTGATCGCTATTGATACCAGTACCTGCAACAAAAGGGATACATCTGCATTCTTTAGTATTACGGTTTATCCTATACCTACGGCTAATTTTACCTGGACTCCAAATCCGCCAGTGGAGAACACAATAACCAGGTTTACCAATCTGTCCGTAGGTGCCAACCGCTTTTTATGGGACTTTGGTGATGGAGATAATTCAACAGAGGTAAATCCAGTTCATTTATATAATGCAACCGGTACTTACCAGGCAACATTATATGCTTTTAATATTGCAGATTGTGTGGATAGTATTACACAGGATATACCCATAATTGTTAAACCATTGCTGGATGTACCCAATGCATTTACACCAGGCAGGTTTGGTAAAAACGGGATTGTAAAAGTAGAAGGTTTTGGTATTGGCAAAATGGACTGGAAGGTTTATAACCGTTGGGGTCAGGTGGTTTTCGCCACTACCAACAGGAACCAGGGATGGGATGGAACATTTAAAGGGGTATTGCAACCCATGGATGTTTATACCTATACATTGGATGTTGAATTTACAGATGGGGTAAAGCTTAGAAAAACAGGGGATATTAGTTTGTTACGTTAAATTCTATATGAATTTATAATGAAGAAAAAATAATGATCAGAAAAATAAAAATATTATTTCTTGTGGGCTATGGGTTGCTGCTCGATGTTTCTGTTCAGGGGCAGGACCTGCATTTTTCTCAATTCTATAATTCGCCTTTAACTACAAATCCTGCAAATACCGGTTTTATACCTGATGCTGATTACAGGATTGGTGCAAATTACCGAAATCAATGGAGTGCAGTAATGACAGTGCCTTACAAAACCATCAGCGTATTTGGCGATGCCCAGTTATTTAGAGATAAACTGGAAAACGGATGGCTTGGCCTGGGCGCAGTTTTGCTTAATGATCAGGCCGGAAGCGGCAGTTTAACCAGTACAAAAATTTATGGTTCTGTTGCTTATCACCAGATGCTCGGATTAAGCAGTTTGGTTTCTGCAGGTTTTAATATGGGCTGGGCCAATAAGCGTATAGATCAGAGCAAATTAAAATTCCCGGATCAATTTGATGGTAAATTCTTTGATAATACTTTACCTACTTCAGTTTTTCTGACCAATAACAATGTAAGTTACTTTGATATGCATGTGGGAATGAATTATGCTTATTTCCCGGATGAAAATATTTACATCAATGCCGGTTATTCAATTCAGCATGTAAACAGGCCCAAAGAATCTTTCTTTAATAGCGGAACATCCAATGGCCGGATACCCATGCGCCATACCGGATTTGTAAATGCAATATTAAAATTGAATGACAGGGTTATTGTTAATCCAAATGCTTATTTCTCCACACAGGCACGTGCATCCGAACTGGTGTTTGGGGTAAATGCAAATTATAACCTGTCGGGGTTTGGAGAGAAACAGTTATTGGCAGGATTGTATTACCGGCTGGGTGATGCTATTGCTCCAATGGTTGGTTTCGAAATCAAGAACATCCAGTTTGCTTTCAGTTATGATGTAACCTTGTCTTCGCTCAGTAAATTTAATAACTACCGTGGCGCAAGCGAGCTAAGCATTATTAAAAAAGGATTTTACCCTGATAATGTTGACAGGCAGTCTATATGCCCAAAATTTTAATTTCTTCAATATAATAAAAATGCATCCGTCAACCGGCGGATGCATTTTTATTTCTGCTTTTATAATCTAATTTATTCCTTATCGATCTTGATTTTAAAATGTTCATTTTTAAAATACTTCCGGTATTTAGCCGTTGTTTTTTCTAATTGTTTCTCACCATCAATATAAAGCTGTTTGTCTTTGTATTCGAGTGTAAATCCTTTTTTAGCATTTATCAATCCGTCTTTTTCCATCTCATTGAACAATTCTTTGGTTAGTTTCAGTTCTTCCTTTGCCTCATCAATACCTTCCATTGCTTCTTTCATAATTTTAGTCATATCAATTTTGTCTATTTCCAATTTACTTTTGTCAATTTCGGATTTGGCTTTTTCCAGTTCTTTTTTTATTGCATCCCTGTCAACTTCTTTAATTTCAAGTTTTGCCTTTTCAATTTCTTTTTTTACCTCCTGCATGGCTTTTTCAATTTCCTCCGTTTTCAAATCCAGTTTACTATCTTTCAAAGAAGAACTTACATCTGCCAGCATCTTTTCCAAATCAATACTTTTTAAAGACAGTTCAACATTATTCATGATCTTTTCCATATCCACGCTTTTTAAAGAAGATTCTATTTCCTGCTGCAATTTTGATAAATCAATCTTCTTCATTTCTTCGTTCACCTTCAATAAAGACCTGTCAAGTTCGATCTGCAACTTATCAAAATCTTTCATTTTCAGGGAACCTTTAAAATCATTTTCAGGTAATGTGTCTTTTAGGCATTCCTGCAGGTTAAAATATTCCGGTGCAGCAAATTTGTGATAACTGAAAGGAGTGTCCTGGAAAGACATGGTAACAGCACCAATCAGTAAAATGGCGAAAGTACCTGTCAGTGCTTTTTTGTTTTTTAAAATAAATTGTTTCATGGCAATACTTTAAAAGGTTAAAAAATAAATACGAATAATTTCGTAACAAATATAATCAACGCGTATCGCTTTTGTGATCCGTTAATAAAGTTTAACAATTTTACAGGTTTTGGCTGCTTTGAACATCATTTTATCAACTCAGTAATTTATACGATTTTTACACAAATAATGTTACATGCAAGCGGTTCAAAGCAAAAAAAACAGATCATTGGAGTTTATTAAGCTGTTTAATAAAATTGTAGGCGATAATTATGTTTTCACTGATGCGGAAAGCCTGAATAATTATGCACATGATGAAACAGAGAACCTGCATTTTTTACCGGATATAGTAATTAAGCCCAGGTCGGCCGGAGAAATAAGTGCCATTATGAAGCTATGTAATGAGCATAAGATACCAGTTACACCCCGTGGGGCAGGAACAGGCCTTAGTGGTGGCGCTTTGCCACATTTAGGCGGTGTACTGCTTTCTATGGAACGCATGAATTCAATATTGCAGATTGATGAACGAAACCTGCAGGTAATTACGGAACCCGGGGTGATCACCGAAGTATTGCAGGATGCAGTTAAGGAAAAGGGGCTGTTTTATCCGCCCGACCCCAGCAGCAGGGGCAGTTGTTTTATAGGAGGCAATATCGCAGAGAACAGTGGGGGCCCTAAAGCAGTTAAGTATGGTGTTGTTAAAGATTATGTGTTGAATTTAGAAATTGTTTTACCTACCGGCGAAATAATCTGGACCGGTGCAAATGTGTTAAAAAATTCAACCGGTTATAATTTAACACAACTGATCGTGGGAAGTGAAGGAACTTTAGCCATTGTTACAAAGATCGTTTTAAAGCTCTTACCGTTTCCAAAGTATGATTTGCTGATGTTGGTACCTTTTAATTCGCTGGAGAAAGCAGGCGAAGCAGTCAGTGCAATTTTCAGGGCCGGCTTTACACCAAGTGCCATGGAACTGGTTGAAATAAATGCTTTAAAGATTGTGAGTAAATTTGTCGGCAGTACTGTTGTTCCGGTTACAGATGATATGGAAGCTCATTTGATCATTGAGGTGGATGGTAATCATATGGAAACATTAATGAGTGAAATGGAAGCAATATCAGAACTGTTGACTGAGTATGATTGTGGGGATGTATTTTTTGCAGATGATTCACAACAAAAAGCAGAGTTGTGGAAGTTACGCAGGCGCGTTGCAGAAGCTGTAAAAATTGATGGATATACCATCGAAGAAGATACAGTGGTACCCAGGGCCGAATTGCCTGCATTGATCAGGGGCGTAAAAGCTTTGGGCATACAATATAATTTTGAGGTGGTTTGTTATGGCCATGCCGGCGATGGAAACCTGCATATACGTATAAAAAAACCGGGTAGTATTTATTCGTTGAATAATCCTGATGTGATCCCGGCTTTAAAGGCTTTATTTGATCTGGTAAAAAAACTGGGTGGAACAATAAGTGGTGAACATGGTATTGGGTTAGTTCAGAAAGAATATATGAGCATAGTTTTTGCAGATGCCAATATGCAGCTGATGAAAGGCATTAAAAAGACTTTTGATCCAAGCAATATTCTTAACAGGGGTAAAATATTTGATGCTGATTAAACTTAAATGGAATAAAATATTCAAAGATTTTTATTTATTAAATTTAAACAAGGATACATGAAATTTTTTTTTATTGTTTTGGTATTGATGAATGGATTTTACAGCTCTATGGCACAGGATGAAAATGATTCCGGTGAAGAAAAAAAAGGAGGATTTAAAAAGGAAAACCTTTTTGTTGGCGGTGATATTGCACTTGGCTTCAGTAATATTTCCACCACCTTAGGTGCAAGCCCTTATTTTGGATATAGTATAAATAAATATCTTGATGTAGCTGCTTCTTTTAATTTTACATACATATCACAAAGAATTAATGATGGATTTTTTGATTATGGAGATAAAGTGAGGCAAACAGTGTATGGACCGGGTGTTTTTGCCAGGGTTTATCCATTAAAATTTTTATTTGCACAGGCACAGTTTGAACATAATTTTGTAAAATTGAAATACATTTCGGGATCTAATTCACCTTACATACCCTATACTGATCACGTTGATGCAAATAGCTTTTTACTTGGAGCCGGTTATGCCGGCGGCAGGGGTGAAGACAGTAAAAGTTTTTATTACTTTTCTATATCCTGGGATCTGATCAGGGACAAAAATTCACCTTATGTTGATGGCCTGGGAAGGGGTGTACCCATAATAAAGGCTGGTTATAATATTGCTTTATTTCAGGGCAGGAGATACCGGTAATGCTTTTACAGGTAGTTTATCAGTTCAGCAGCCTCCGTAAGAACTATTAATTTATCTTCTATCTGATCATATAAAAAATCTTCTGTTTGCATGGTTTTGACAAAGGCCAGTAAATGATCATAAAATCCGGCGGTGTTCAGTATAAATATTTTTTTATCATGTATGCTGAGTTGGTTCCAGGTCAGCATTTCAAAAAATTCATCCATCGTACCAAAACCACCAGGTAATATGATAGCTGCATCACATTTTTCGTAAAGCATTTTTTTACGGGTGTGCATGTCCTCAACAATTATTAATTCTGTTATGCCTTCATGATGTTGCTCCCTGTCTTTTAATATTGCCGGAATAATACCAATTACTTTTCCTTCTCCTTTCAAAACAGCATTGGATACAGCTCCCATAATGCCTTTGTTGCCGCCGCCATATATCAGTGTAATATTTTTTACTGCTAATAAATGTCCTAATACTTTAGCCTGCTTTTCAAACAGGGGGTTAATGCCACTTTTGGAACCACAAAAAACTGCCAGTGAAGTTATTGCCATAAATTAATTAACTTGAATTTTATTGCAAGCTAATTCTTCAGTATTAATAATTCAATATTAATTATTTATGTCCCCAATTGTTTTATTTTCATTTGTTATTGGATATTTTTTATTACTGCTTACCGTTGCTTATTTCACCTCAAGAGGCAGCAACAATGAATCATTTTTTATCGGTAACCGCAATAGTAACTGGATGCTGGTGGCTTTTGGGATGATTGGTACAAGCCTTAGCGGCGTTACGTTTGTAAGCGTACCTGGGGGCGTAGGTACGGGCAATTTTTTTTATTTTCAGATCGTACTGGGCTATTTAATAGGGTACATGGTTATTGCATTTTTGCTGATTCCGTTGTATTACAAAATGAACCTCACCTCTATTTACACGTATCTTGAAAAACGATTTGGTATTAATGCACATAAAGCCGGTGCTTTCTTTTTTATTTTGTCGCGTGTAGTTGGGGCTACTGCCCGGCTGTACCTGGTGATAAGTATTTTGCAACTTTTTATTTTCGATAAATTACATATTCCTTTTGAAGTTACAGCCCTGGTTATTTTAATTCTAATTTTATTATACACTTTTGAAGGTGGTGTAAAGACAATTATTTATACCGATACTTTACAAACAACAGGCATGTTGCTTGGCCTGGTAGTTTGCATAATAGTTATTGTAAAAGCCATGGGTACTGATTTTAGCGGTGCTTTATCGCTGATGAATGACAAAGGCTATACCAAAATATTTAATACCGATGTTAAAGCAGGTTCCTATTTTTTAAAACATATCATTGGTGGCATATTCATTGCCATTGCCATGACCGGCCTTGACCAGGAGATGATGCAGAAAAATATCAGTGTTAAAAATATAAAAGACTCACAGAAAAATATTATGACCTTCACTGCCGTGTTAATGGTAGTAAATCTGTTGTTT
>JAYTOF010000307.1:0-8062 GCA_043747955.1 Chitinophagaceae bacterium | reverse complement strand
CGTGATACTTGGTATTAACAGTAGCTTTTAACTGTTGTACTTCGGTTAACTGCTGTTTTAAACTCTGTATTCTTTCCAATTGTAAATTAGATGGTTTTATTTCCTGATTACAAACTGCATAATACACATCAGTAATATCCTCTCTTAATTTTTTCTCATCTGCAAAAATTGATTTTTGTTTGGTTGCCAGTAATTTACTTCTCAGCGCTTCCAGCTTATCATAATACTCCTGAACCAGTTTTTTAACTTTTACATTTTTTAATTTATCCAGGTTTTCTTTTAGCATTTTTTCTTTTGTACTTATACTGTCAACCAGTTTAGCAAGCCGCTCATGCATGTTAAATAACTGCATGGAAGTATTGTATTGGTCTTCCATATCTGTAAGGCTCATATCACTTCTTTCATCCCTTTGCATCAACATTTTATTTTCATACAGCTTATCTCCTACTTTCAGTTTTACTGTGTACTCGCCAGGCAATACCATAGGTGCAACAAAAGCCCCAAAATCCATTTTAGTTCCGCCACCTGCAACTTTGGGAGGCGTGATACGCATATTCCAGTGAACAATATTTATTCCTTTTCGCTTGGTGCCCGGCATGCTTTGCAACAGTTTTCCTGCATTATCATATATCTCTACTTTTACTTCGCCGGTATTTACCCGGTCTTTAAAGTAATATTGAATGGGTGCTTCCTGTGATGAATTACTGCCGGTATATCCATCTCCGCTACCTGTGCCGATATAATTTTTTCCCATCGTTAAATTCATAGGTTTAGCATCAAAGATCACTACTTCTTTTTCTGCAACCGCCTGCGTCATGTTCCGCATCGGGGTAATATTATCCACTATCAGTATTCCCCGGCCATGGGTTGCTACAATCAGATCATGGGTTACCGGATGAATTTGTATATCCCTGACCATTGCTTTCCAGGGAATATTATTTTTCATACGGAACCAGATAATGCCTCCATCTAAAGTGGCAAATAATCCCATTTCAGTTCCGGCAAATAATAAATCCCTGTTTACATTATCTTCTTTCAGTTTATGTGCAAAGCCTGTAAATTCATCACTCTTAAACATTTTCCAGGTTTTACCCATATCAGATGAGCGGGCGATATAAGTTTTATGATCACCATACATATGATTATCAAACGTAGCATATACGGTATTTCTGTCAAACTTAGAAGGTTCAATACTGCTAACCCAGGTTTGAGCCGGAATGCCCGCCTCGGTATAATTTTTAGCAACATTGGTCCATGTTTTTCCTCCATCTGCCGTGTATTGCAAATTACCATCATCGGTACCTACCCAGATCAGATTTTCGTCAAGTGATGATTCGGCAAGTGTAAAAATGGTACAATGGTTTTCAGCGGAAGTATTGTCGGCACTCAGCCCTCCTGATTCTTCCTGCTTTTGTTTTTCTTTATTATTGGTAGTTAGATCCGGTGAAATTTTTGTCCAGTTTTTTCCTTCGTCAGTAGATTTGTATAAATATTGAGCAGCGATATAGAGGTTCCTTTTATTCTTCTGCCCAACCACAATAGGTGTGTTCCAGTTGAACCGGAGTTTTTCATCATTTAAAGCAGGTTGTGGTTTTATACCGTAGGATTTACCCTGTTTCAAATCAATATGTGATATTTCACCACCCTGTGATTCAGCATAAACAATATCAGGGTTCATACCATCTACCTGTACCCAAAAACCATCACCACCACCAAGGTTCTTCCAGTCAGCATTTTCAATTCCCCCCGCACTTTGCGATGGTGCATACCAGCTCTGGTTATCCTGTAAACCTCCATAAACATTGTAAGGTTCCTTTGTATCATAGGTAACATGATAAAACTGTGAGACCGGTAAAGATGCCAACATCATCCAGTTGGCCCCCCTGTCATTACTTAAATACACCCCGCCATCTGTACCCAAATACATTTGATTGGTATAGTTAGGATTTACCCATAAGGCATGATGATCGGAATGTACATTACCTCCGCCATCTGCAAAGGAATAACCACCATCATCACTATAACTGAAAACAAAGCCGGGGCGATAAACCCTTTTCTGGTCCTTAGGATCTATTACCAGGCAGGAAAAATAAAATGGCCGCGATACAACATTCAGGGTAGAACTCTGTTGCTTCCAGGTTTCTCCCGCATCAGCAGAAATATATAACCCCGTTTTTTCAGCTTCTACAATGGCAATTAAATTATCAGGGGCACTTGGTGCTAAAGTAATAGCGCTTCGGCCAATAGGCTTGCCCGGAAGTCCGTTTGATAACTCTTTCCATGTTTTACCGGCATCTGTACTTTTGTAAATGCCACTGCCGTTACCGCCTGAATTAAAAGCATACGGTTTACGGCGAAACTCCCAGGTGGTTGCATAAACAATTTCCGGGTTAACAGGATTTACAGCTACATCTGCAACACCCGTTTTATCATTGATAAAAAGAATTTTATCAAAAGTTTTTCCTCCATCTGTTGATTTATATAAACCCCGGTGTTTGCTGTCACTCCATAGCGGGCCAGGTGCTGCAACATAAATCGTATTCGAATTTTTTGGATCAATGATGATCTTACTGATATGCTCTGTACTGTCGAGCCCGGCTATTTTTGACCAGTTATCTCCCCCATCTTTGGTTTTATATAATCCATCGCCTATGGAAACCGTATTACGCATATTACTTTCACCGGTACCCACATAAACAGTTTTAGGATCATGCTGGTCAATAGCCAAAGCGCCGATACTCTGGCAGTACTTATCAAATATTGATTTAAAAGAAACGCCGGCATTGGTTGTTTTCCATACACCGCCACCTGCAGTACCTATATATAAAGTCCGGGGCTCTGTGTTTACCCCTTCAATAACAGTAATCCGTCCGCCCATAGTAGCCGGGCCTATCTGCCGGGCATCCATCATACCAAAAGTTGCCGATGTAATCTGAGCATGTGCATTAATTACAAAAAAGACAAGGACAAAAAATTGCAGTAATTTTTTCATAAATGAGTTTAAAATTTCAAAATCTATTTCGAAGGCTTAAATAACTTTTCATCAATTGGGATATTCAGTTCAATGGTTTCAAAAGTAATATTATCGAAAGTGAACGGGTACAGAACCCCTTCTTTTGTTTTTTTGAAATTGTAATAATCCACATTATTATTGCTTTGCTGGCCATTACTGATGGATACTGTTTTTATACGGATCACATAATAATTGGAAGGATCAATAAAATAAAAAAGGGTTTTATTGGGTGAAATGATTATCTTTAGCTGGAGTGCATCTACGCCGTCAACGTCTTCACTTTCGAGCAATTCAACTGCATAACCCTTGCTTTTATAATCTACTAAAACTCCTTGAAGGTCTAATTCATCCTGGGCAAGTTTAACATCTTCAGCAGTCATGTTTTCCGGTGATGTTTGACCATTAAAAGGATTGAAATTAAAACCAGAATCCCTTGCTACAATAAAATAGCCAGTCATACCACTTAAAGTAAATTCAGTGCGCTGGGCTGTTTTATGAACAGCATAATAATTAAAAGGAATTTTCTGCCCGGCAAATTCAATATTCCCTGTTTTTTTGATACTGTTAACAGTAAGCAATTTTTCTTTACCCCCCATGGCATCTGTAATTTTATTTACAACATCATCAGCATTTTCCTGAGCTGTTGAGTTTATGGAGATTGAAAGAAATAAAAAAAATGAAATGAATATTTTCATGGTGCTTTG
This sequence comes from Chitinophagaceae bacterium, assembly GCA_043747955.1. Lineage (GTDB taxonomy): Bacteria > Bacteroidota > Bacteroidia > Chitinophagales > Chitinophagaceae > Ferruginibacter. The sequence continues at coordinate 4,345 of JAYTOF010000307.1, read as the reverse complement.
ATTTTCTTTTTTCTGAAAAATACCTGCTAACAATTGATAATTTAAATAAATAACACCGACTCTGAAACCGGGTAATTTATCCGATGTTGTTGATTTTTATAAATCATGTTTATAAAGGCTTTCGGGTATGGCCTGATTTACTTTAATCCCCGAAATAAGAATTGTTCCATATTGCTGCGATATGCTAAATGGCATTTTTACACCTTCTACTTCTTTATAATCAGAATAATCTGTTGTCATTTCAACTTCTTTTCCATTGAATTTCCTGGTTTCCTTTATCCGCACAATCATATTCGAAGCCGGATCAATATAAAACGCCTGCTCTTTACCGCCTGCGAGTTTTACTTTTATTTTATAACATTCCGTTCCTTCCACATCTTCCTTGCCTACCAGTTCTACTTTATGACCCTTGGCAGTATAATCAACCAATGGGCCGTTTACATCAAGGTCAGACTGACTTTCTTTAACCTCATCTTCAGTTTTCGGTTCTGGTTTTTGCATACCCTGGAAAGGCATATAGGTCCAGCCTTCTTTTTCTGTCATAAAAGCAAAACCGGTCATACCCATTGCGTTAATATCCTGACGGGATAGCTTATTATTTACCTGTGTTATGGTTACCTCAATTTCTGCGCCCTGTACAGAAAGACTGCCTTCCAGAATAACATTCGTAATTTTTTGCAGGTTTTCTTTACCCCCAATAGCTTTAATGTGATTATTGATAACGTCGTCAACTGTTTGCGCCTGCGCAAACTGAACTAAAACCAATGCCAGAATAAAAATTCCAAAAATTATTAAATTTTTCATTTTGTACTTTTTTTAGTGTGTAAATATAAAGCAAATCATCAGGGTAATACTTTTTTTGGTTTTCCATTTATCTAGTACCTTAAACCATTCATATAATTAATTATGGGGGCACAGATCAGCACATGAACAATTTCAAAATTCGGGGCAATATTGTAGATATACCGTCTAAAAATATTTTTTACGGAGAAGTAACTGTTGAAAATAATATAATCAAATCAATCGCTCAGATAAACCCTCCCCCCGCAGTGGGAGATGGAGGGGGCTTTATACTTCCGGGTTTTATTGACAGCCACGTGCATATCGAAAGCTCCATGCTGATACCCACCGAATTTGCAAAACTGGCAGTTGTTCACGGCACTGTTGGAACTATCAGTGATCCCCATGAAATTGCCAATGTTTGTGGTAAAGCTGGTGTGGAATTTATGATCGCCAATGGCAAAACGGTTCCTTTTAAATTTCATTTTGGAGCACCAAGCTGTGTACCGGCAACAATTTTTGAAACAGCGGGTGCAGCATTAAACGCGGATGATGTAGATATTTTATTGCAAAAAGAAGAGATCCATTATTTGAGCGAGATGATGAATTTTCCCGGTGTATTGCAGGGGGATGAGGAAGTGTTTAAAAAAATTGCATCCGCAAAAAAATATGGCAAGCCTGTTGATGGCCATGCACCGGGATTAAGAGGTGTGGATGCAAAAAAATATATTGAAGCCATTTCAATCAGATCATCAACCGATGGAATCCCTCCCCCGGGCGGCGGCGGGGCTACCGATCATGAATGTTTTACCGCTGATGAAGCTTTGGACAAATTACAATATGGCATGAAGATCCTGATACGGGAAGGAAGTGCTGCAAAAAATTTTGAAGCCCTGATTGAGTTAATGCATGATCATTATGAAATGATGATGTTTTGCAGCGATGATAAACACCCGGACAGTTTAGCTGCAGGGCATATCAATCAACTTTGCAGCAGGGCTGTTGCTAAAGGTATTGATGTTTTTAAAGTGCTGCAGGCGGCCTGTATCAACCCGGTGCAGCATTATAAAATGAATATCGGGTTATTAAGAAAAGACGATGCGGCTGATTTTATTGTGGTAGAAGATTTGATAAATTTTAAAGTGCTGCAAACATATATTGACGGGGCATTAATGGCTGAAGATGGAAAATCATTTGTAAAAAGCAACCCACCGGAACTGTTGAATAATTTTGATTGTGCTGAAAAAGAAATTGCAGATTTTGCTTTTCCTGTTTCAGCATTTAGTGAACCCATTTATGCCATTGAGGCATTGGACGGCCAGTTGATCACCAATAAACTTGTATGCAATCCAATAATAAAGGATGGATTTTATGAAAGCAATGTGGAAAATGATCTTTTAAAAATTGTAGTGGTAAACCGGTATAAAAATGCACCTATTGCAAAAGCATTTATTAAAAATTTTGGAATACAGCAGGGCGCCATTGCCTCTTCTGTAGCTCACGACAGCCATAACATTGTTGCTGTGGGTGCAGATGATGAAAGCATTTGTGATGCTGTAAACAAAGTGATCAAAGAAAAAGGAGGAGTCTCTGTTTCTTACCCTTTCCCCCCGGGAGCTGGCGATAAAGGGAATGAACGTAGTTCAAGGGATGGTGCTGTATTAGGTTTGCCGGTTGCCGGTTTAATGAGCAATGAAGATGGATATAAAGTTGCCGCAGCCTATACCGCTATAGATAAAATGGCTAAAATAAAAATGGGATCATCTTTAACTGCACCATTTATGACCTTATCATTTATGGCATTATTGGTTATACCACATTTAAAACTGAGTGACCTGGGATTGTTTGACGGGGATCGATTTAAATTTGTTTAGCCTGGAAAAAATAGCGCAGATCGCTGAAATGGATTGAACAGGGTTGAATGATCAACTTTCAATTACTCCACCTTTGCCCCATAAATATTCAAAGCCACACTATCCGTTCCTATTGGTGCCCGGGTTTTTGTTTTAAAATTAATACGATTACCCGGGGCAACAGTTTCATAAACAACTTCATGGTCCCTTTGCAGCAAGGCACCTGTTTTGCTAAAAAATGAAAGTTCAACATCAACATCTTTATAACTGGCAACAGTTGCTTTATTGGTTATGGTTGCTTTAATTACAGTTTGGCCTATCAGGTTTTTTTTGTCATTACCTGTTACACTTAAAAAACGTTTAGGATTTTTCTTTTCGGTTTGTTCCAGCGTTTCTTTTGTTTGCTCATATTTATCTTTTGCTTTTTCTTCCGCAGATTTTTCACTATTGTTACAGGCTGAAAAAACACAAACCATCAATATAAAAGCCGGTATTTTCTTTTTCATTTGATCTGATTTATATACAATAAAAATACATTTTTGTGAAATAGTATGTTAAAGATTTTTTGCCACAGATTACACAGATTAACACGGATTTTTTGAATGGGACTTATTTAACCCGCAGATAGCACAGAAAAAATACAGATGTGGTGTATTTTTATTTTAGTTTTGTTACACTGCAAATACTTTGATAAAAGTTCAAGAGTGTTATGAAGTACAAGAGTGCGACGCCAATGAAGATTGGTATTGCACTGCTGCAGGGAACAAAAAAATAAAATTTAACCTACACAAAAATCTCCCCCTCTATCTCTCCGCCGCGGCGGAGAGATAGAGGGGGCTAAACTGTTTATTATGGTAATCAATCTCAGCGAAGAACATTCATTGGTAAGCAATTGGGTAAGTGAATTAAGGGATATAGAAATTCAAAAGGACCGAATGCGTTTCCGGCACAACCTGGAACGAATTGCAGAAGTGATTGGCTATGAGATCAGTAAAAGAATGCCCTGGGAAGAAAAAGAAATTACCACCCCATTAGGTATCAGTAACAGTAAGGTATTAACAGAACAACCGGTATTGGCAACTATTTTACGTGCAGGATTGGGCATGCATACAGGACTACTTAATTATTTTGACAAAGGGGATAATGCATTTATCAGTGCCTACCGAAAACATAATCCTGATGGCAGTTTTGACATCCATATGGAATATATGAGTTGCCCCGAAATTGAAAACCGGATCATTATCATCAGCGATCCCATGATCGCTACCGGATCTTCCCTGGTAAAGTCAATAGAATTTTTAAAAGAAGAAGGCACTATTAAAGAACTTCATATAGTTTGCGCAATTGCCTGTACAGTTGGCATAGAATATGTAACCAGAGCTTATCCCAAAGCCACCATTTGGTGCGGGGATATTGATGATGAAATTACGGCCAAAGGTTATATCGTACCCGGCCTGGGAGATGCCGGAGACCTGGCTTTTGGGGCCAAAATGCAGGGCTAAGGTTTTTGAAGTTTGAAACTGTAAATTTAAAATTGTATTATTTTATAAAAAACTATATATAATACTGCCAACATAACCAGGCAATTAGAGAAACTGAAAACAACTTAACGCTAACCTCAATCTTTTATATGCAGCTTTTTAAAGCAAATCCTTATCTTTATTGTTCTGAATTATCAATGAAAATGAGAAAACTACCAGTTTTTATTTGTG
>JAYTOF010000306.1:0-15080 GCA_043747955.1 Chitinophagaceae bacterium | reverse complement strand
TTTCAATTTCTTGCAAAAAAGAAATTATAGAAGATAATGAAACATACCAATTACTAAACCCAACAAGGCCCGATGCAAATGCCGGAACCTGGAAAACGATTTTACTTAATGCTGCCAATGAATTCAGCTGTGCTGCACCCATTGCAACGGCATCGCCTGATTATATTATACAGCTGAATGAAATAAAAAGTTTTCAGGCAAATATAACCAACGACGAAAGAAACCTGGTTAATTACTGGGGTGCCGGTGCAGTGCTGCGCTGGAATGAGATCATGCGGGAACTGGTAGCCAAACATAATATTCCGCCGTATCAAAATCCTGATGGCTCATATCCCATTCCCAGTGCAGCCAATCCGTTTGCTTATCCAACATTTCCGTTTGCTACACCGCCCTATGCGGCAAGGGCCTATGCCTACTTAAGTGCGGCACAATATGATGCCTGTGTTAGTGCATACTTTTATAAACAGCAGTTTAACCGGCCTGCACCATTTACGGTTGATGCCACGATACAAACATTATTACCTAAATCAACCTTGCCATCTTACCCCAGTGAAGACGCTACGATACTGGGTGCCAGTGTTGAAATATTAAAATTATTATTTCCTGGCGACCAGGATTTTATTGATCAAAAAGCTGCTGAACACAAAAGAGCCAGGTTGATTGCCGGTGCTAATGTGAGAAGTGATTTAGATGCCGGCGAAGCACTGGGTAAATTAATTGCAGCAAAATTTGTTGCACGAGCCAGGGGCGACAGGGCAGGAGCTGCAGTTGGCAATCAAACCATCTGGACTCAGCTTGAGACAGATTGTATTGCAAGAGGCGAAACGCCCTGGATAAGCCAGGAATCTCCAAAGCGCCCACCCATGTTGCCTTTGTTTGGAAAAGTAAAAACATTTTTGTTTGATTCCCTAACCATGGTAACCAGCATCAGGCCTACGCCACCACCACCCACTTCATCGCAGCAGTTTAAAAATGAATTGCAGGAAGTGTATGATATCAGTAAAAATTTAACCAGGGAGCAATTACGTATTGCTCATTTTTGGGCAGACGGCGTCAATAGCTTTACACCGCCAGGCCATTGGAATTATATTGCCTCCAACGATTTTATAAATCAAAATTTTAGTGAAGCACGTTGGGCAAGAAATATGGCACTGTTGAATATGAGTTTGATGGATGCAGCTGTGGTTTGCTGGGATGCCAAGTATTTGCACTTTAATGCACGTCCATCTCAATTAGACCCCAGGATAAAAACCGTAACGGGGTTACCTAACTTTCCTTCCTTTATATCCGGACACAGTACATTCAGCGGGGCAGCTGCAACGGTGTTGGGTTATATCATACCTTCCAATGCAGGGCAATATATGGCTATGGCCAATGAAGCATCTGCTTCCCGTTTGTATGGTGCTATTCATTACCGAAGTGATTGCGAGAAAGGAATAGAAGCCGGAAAAAAAGTTGGCAACTATGCAGTTGCAAGAGGACATATTGATGGAGCAGAATAAATACTGATTTTTTTAAGAACAAACGTTTGTAATTTTTATACAGCATAAAGAGCCGCTACATTTTGGTGGCTCTTTTACTATTTGCAGTATCTTCCTTTAAACAATAAACTGTATGAAAAATATTGCTATTTCATTTACATTGTTACTTCTTTATACATCAATAAATGCCCAGCTGCCTCAGCTTGGTAAAGATGCGAATTCAAAAATAATTAACGCAATGACAGTACAGGAAAAAGCCCGGCTGGTGATGGGGCTGGGAATGTATGTAGCCGGTTTTTTAGATAATATGATGCCACCAGATACCATAAAGGTATTTAATCCTGTTGATGGGTCGGCAGGAGTTACTTATGCAATTCCCCGGCTGCGAATTCCTGCTATCGTTTTGGCAGATGGTCCTGCGGGTTTGCGTATCAGTCCAACCCGAAAAAATGATAAGGCTACTTATTATTGCACGGCATTTCCAATAGGAACATTGCTGGCAAGTACCTGGGATGATGCAACGATAAAAAAAGTGGGCCGTGCCATTGGCCATGAAGTAAAAGAATACGGTGCAGATGTTTTGCTTGCACCCGCACTGAATATACACCGAAACCCATTGGGCGGTAGAAATTTTGAATATTATTCAGAAGATCCGCTGGTAAGCGGAAAAACTGCTGCAGCTTATATATATGGTGTACAGGAAAATGGAGTGGGCACATCTATCAAACATTTTGCAGCTAATAATCATGAGGCCAACCGTATGAAAATTAATGTACAGGTTGATCAGCGTGCATTAAGGGAAATTTACCTGCGTGGTTTTGAAATGGCAACTGCAGATTCTAAACCATGGACATTGATGTCGTCTTATAATAAAATAAACGGAACATATACTTCTCAACATTACGACCTGATCAACACCATCCTGCAAACTGAATGGAATTACAAAGGACTGGTGATGACGGATTGGTTTGCAGGCGATGATGGCGCTGCACAGATGAATGCCGGCAACCACATGATTATGCCCGGCACTAAAATGCAGTATGAACAGATACTGGCGGCCATTAAAAATGGGAATTTGAAAATGTCAGTGTTGGATGCTAATGTAGATAAAGTACTTAATCTTATACTTCGCAGCCAAACGTTTAATCATTACAAATACTCAAACAAACCCAATCTGGCAGCAAATGCCATAATTGCAAAAGATGCTGCTGCAGCAGGTTTTGTATTATTAAAAAACGATCGCAATACGCTTCCCCTTAAACCAGGTGCTGTAAAAATTGCCTTATTCGGCAACAATGCCTATCAAACCATAACAGGCGGAACCGGGAGCGGCGATGTACACAAGGCCTATAGTATTTCCATTGCTGATGGCCTGGGCAAGAATTATCTGCTGAATAAGGATCTGCAGCAGCAATACAATGTTTATCTGAGCGATGCAGAGAAAAAAATAAAAAAACCGGCTATGGAATTTATGCCAAAGGAATTACCGGCCGAGAAAATAATTACAGCAGCAGAAGCTACCGAAATGGCCAATAGCAATGATATTGCCATTTTAACCATTGGCAGAACCAGTGGCGAATTCCTTGATCGTAAACTTGAAAATGATTTTTATTTAACCGAAACGGAGAAAGCAAATCTAAAAATAATCAGTGATGCTTTTCATGCAAAAAATAAATCATTGATCGTGTTATTGAATATAGGTGGTGTAATAGAAATGAAAAGCTGGCAGGATATGGCTAATGCTGTTTTACTCATCTGGCAACCCGGACAGGAAGGCGGTAACGCTGTAAAGGATGTAATTGGTGGCGTTGTAAATCCATCGGGGAAACTCGCAACTACTTTTCCGGTTGATTACGCTGACGCAGCATCTGCAAAGGGTTTTCCGGGAACCCCGGCAGCAATGCCAACAGAAGTAAAATATACCGAAGGTATTTATGTAGGTTATCGGTATTTTGAAAAAAATAATAAGCAAGTAGTTTATCCATTTGGATTTGGATTGAGTTATACAAATTTTACCTATAGCAATCTGAAGATCAGCTCGGGTGTGTTTAATGATAAACTGCTGGTAACAGCCGATATAACCAATACCGGTAAAATATCAGGCAGGGAAGTGGTTCAGTTGTACCTGTCAGCTCCTTCAAAGCAATTGAATAAGCCTGTTAAGGAATTACGGAGTTTTACCAAAACAATGTTATTGCCGCCGGGAAAAAAACAAACTGTCAGTTTTACAATTTATAAACGGGATTTATGCTCATTTGATGAAAGCAGGTCGGCCTGGGTTGCAGAAGCCGGGGATTATACAATTTATATCGGCGCTTCTTCAAAAGACATCAAATTGAATACTTCCTTTATCTTGCAAAGAGAAATGGTTGTAAAAAAAGTAAATAACGTTCTTGCGCCGGTTCAAAAAATAACTGAATTGAAATAGTATGAAAAAATCAATATCCATTTTAATCGCCGTATTTACAAGCCTGATCATTTTTGCACAGGCAACGCCTGATAAAATTTACGGACAGTTATTTACGGACATACAACTGCAAAAAGTATTTCCTGATGGAAAAACTTTTGTTGACTGTACACCAAAACGCAAGCCTGCAGATATTATGTATGATTATGGCCTGGCAAATGCTGCAGGTTTTGATCTGAAGAAGTTTGTTGCAGATAATTTTAATTTGCCTCCTACGCCTCCGGTATTTAATTATATACAGCAGGAAAAAGATGTGGCAGTACATATTAAAAACCTCTGGAGTAATTTAAAACGGGAAGCTGATAAAGCCTCCCCTGTGGGGGCAGTTTTGGAGGTGGCTTCATCCTTGCTGCCTTTACCCTATCCGTATATTGTACCTGGCGGCCGTTTCAGAGAAATCTATTATTGGGATAGCTATTTTACCATGCTTGGTTTAAAGGAAAGTGGTGAAACAGAAACCATCCGGCATATGGTTGACAATTTTGCTTACCTGATCAATACCTATGGCCATATACCTAACGGAAACCGCAGCTATTATGTAAGCCGTTCTCAGCCTCCTTTCTTTTCTTTGATGGTGGAATTGCTGGCAGGAATTGATGGAGATAAAGTGTATGCAAAATATTATGCAGCCTTAAAAAAGGAATACAGTTACTGGACCGAAGGGTTAATGAATATTAAACCAGGCACAGCTTATAAAAGAGTTGTGATGTTAAAAGATGGTTCTGTATTAAACAGGTATTGGGATGAAAATGAAACGCCCAGGCAGGAAAGTTATAAGGAAGATTATGAAACTGCAGAAGCTGTGGCAACCGAACAAATGAAAGTGATGCGTTTTAAAGATGAGGCATCTATGAATAGCTTTAAACAAAATTCACTGAGTGTGTCGTATCATCATCTTCGTGCCGGTGCTGCCAGTGGCTGGGATTTCAGCAGCAGGTGGTTTGCCGATAAAAAAACAATCAATACCATTGAAGTAACGGATATTGTACCGGTTGATCTGAACTGCCTGTTATTTCAATTGGAAACTATACTGGTAAAAGCTGCCGGATTAAATAAAAACAGTTTTGACTTTAACATCTATTCGTCCTTTGCAGCCAACAGGCAAAAAGCCATTGAAAAATATTGTTACAATCCGGCTGTTGGTTTTTACACCGATTATAATTTTATCAGCAATCAAAAATCAACATTTATTTCGCCTGCCGGTATGTTCCCTTTTAGTTTATTGAAGATGAGCGCTAAGAATTTAATTACAAAAGGAACTAAAGCAGCCCAGGTTGTAAAAAAATATTTACTCAAACCGGGTGGCATCGTTACATCAGTAAATCAAACCGGCCAGCAATGGGATTCGCCTAATGGCTGGGCCCCGCTGCAATGGATGACAATTTTGGGGTTTGAAAAAAACGGACAAAAGGAGCTTGCAAAAGAAATAGCAACACGCTGGATAAAATTGAATACCGATGTATATCTGCGCACCGGCAAACTGATGGAAAAATACAATGTAGTAGATACCAGACTGGAAGCAGGCGGTGGTGAATATCCTGGCCAGGACGGATTTGGCTGGACAAACGGGGTATTGCTTGCTTTAATTAAAAAATATAAGTAACAGAAAATTTACCGGGGTTCTAATATTAAAAACTGGTATGGTTGCAATGTAAGGTGTTCACTTACTGATCCAACTTTATATAATTGATCACCCCATAAATCATAAAGTTTGGTTGGCAACAGGGCATTTTGCCTGAATGTGAACCAGCTTAGATCAGTGCTCTGGTTACAGAAGTTGAAAATACAATAAACCCTTTCCTGATCCCAGGCTCTTAAAAATCCCGCCACATGCTGGTTATTGGTATTGATCCAGGTTAAATTTTTCATATCAGCAACTACAGGTAAACTGATGCGCAGGGCAATTAATTTTTTTGTCAGGGAAAATATTTTATTTTCTGTTGTACCTTTTTCTGCTGCTCTTTTATTTTTCTCCCAGTCAATCAGTGGCCTGTGCATCCATCGGTTGTCATAATTTTTATCTGCATCAGCCAGGTAAGTGTAATCATTGGTATAGCCCTGTTCATCTCCGTAAAAAAGCATGGGTATGCCACCAATAAAAAAACTTTGAGCCTGCATCATGATCATTTTCCGGATGGAAAGTTCTATGGCAGCTTTGTTTTTAACTGCCAGTGCTTTTTCCAATCCGCATAATGAGGCAAGTGAACCGCTGATCCTGGCATCACCGGTTTTTTCATTTACAGAAAATAATTTTCCCGTTGCCGGCGATCCGTAATAATTTCCGGTATAATAATTTTTTAAAAATTTTCTGTGTTCAAAAGGTTTATAACCTGCCTGTCCAATCATATTGTCATCATAACCAAGCCCTATGTCATCATGGCAACGGGTATAAGTGATCCACGAAGTACCAAAAGGTTTTGTAAGCAGGCCTGATTGGGCAGCCAGCATTACCCTTGTATCGCCGGTAGCCAAGGCATCCCACTGTAATGCCATTTGTGTAGCATTGTAGGCCAGGTCTGTTTCTTTGGCAAGATAATTACCTGTACCAAAGTATTTCATTATTTCTGCAGGGGCCACTATAGCTTCTGCCAATAATGCCATACCGGGGGCAGCCACATATACACATTGTTTTATCAACTGAAGAATTGTATGTGCATTATCCAGGTTTTGGCCTGTAGTTCCTTTTTGTTTCCAGATAAAGGCGGGAGCATCAATACGTAAAACATCAACCCCCAGGTTTGCATAATAAAATATGTTATCCAGCATTTCATTAAATACAGAAGGGTTTCTGTAATTTAAATCCCATTGATAACTATGGAAAACCGTCATCACCCATTTATCGATTTCTTTAATGTAGGTAAAGTTTCCCGGCGAACTTTCCGGAAAGACTTCAGGCATTGTTTTTTCCAATTCATCGGGCATGTCCCTGTTCTCAAAAAAATAAAAATAATCCTGGTATTTTTTCTCTCCTTTTTTTGCCTTTACTGCCCAGTCATGTTTTTGTGAAGTATGGTTTAAAACAATATCAAGCATCAGGTACATATCATGCTGCTGCATACGATGCTGTAAAGCTGCCAGGTCATCATTATTGCCAAACCGTTCATCAACTTTTCTGAAATCAGAAACTGCATAACCGCCATCACTCTCACGGGCGGGACTTTCAAATACCGGCATCAGGTGCAGAAAATTAATGCCCAGCTCATCAAAATAATCCAGTTTATTTGAAAGGTTTGAAATAGTACCGCAAAATCTGTCAACATATAAACTCATGCCACAGATCCTGTTGCTCAGGAACCAGTTTCCACGTTCGTTATTGAATTTGGTTAAATCCCTCTGTCTTAAAACAGTCGTCCTGTTATTAAAGCCATTTTCTATAACCTGTAATAAGCCGCGGTATCCTTTTTTAAAACCCGGATGATCTTTATATAGTTTGGTATATAGTTTTAATATCTCATCTTTTGCCGACTGTTGCCGTTCACTGAATTTTTTTTCTGATTCGGGTGCAGCAATGGTTTTTGATTTATTAAAAGTATCCTTCTCCATAACTTTATGATCAGTTAAATATTTCTTTAGTCAGATGTTTAAAGGCTTCCATAGCACCTAAATATTCACATGTTCTGGCACCGGCTTTATTGGCATGGCTGATAATATTTTGCCAGTCTTCGGGGTTTAAATTTTCAATTTCCGTTTTACCCATTTTACTTAATTGATATAATACAGCACCCACAAATGCATCACCTGCACCAGTTGTATCCACAGCTTTTACAGGGATACTCGGGATAATTGTGGTTGTACCGTTCAATCCGAGCAGCGTACCCTCCTTACCTAATGTAATCGTAAAAACAGCTTTGGTTTTTTTAATAAAATCACCGGCTGCATCTGCAATATTATCTCTCCCCGTTAATAACATGGCTTCTTCGTCACTTACTTTAAAAAAATTACATACCGGTAAAAAATTCCAGGACTGATCAATAAAAGCCTGATGATTGTTTTGGAACAACAGCTGACGGTAATTGGGATCAAAGCTGATATAGATATCCTGGTGTAATGCTTTTTGTAAAAGGCTTTGATAAGCTACTTGCAGCGCCCCGGGTAAAAACCCGGTGGCAGACCCAAAATGAACAATTGAAAAATCAGTCAGGTCAATGGCATCAACTTCGTCCCGGGCCAGATTGCCATCGGCACCCCGGTTAAAATAAAAATCACGTTCACCATTTTTAAGTAACGATACAAATGCAAAAGTTGTAAAATGATTTTTATCCTTAATGATATATTTTGTTGAAACGCCAAATTCCAGCATCACATCGATCAAATGTTTTCCAAATGGGTCATCGCCAACTTTTGCTGCCAATGCAGCACTGCCGCCCAAAGCTGCAATAGCAGCAGCAACATTGGTTGGGGCACCACCGGGTTTTTTTAAAAAGTTTTCTCCATCCGATAAAGCACTTCCTTTGTCCGTACAGATCATATCAATCAATGCTTCACCAACACACAATATTTTATTCATATAAAAAAACTTATTTTATCTGTTATCATTAGTGGCCGGCTCCAGCCGGAAGTATTTCATTACCGCTTATTTTTTCTGTTTTAATTAAAGTGGTACAACCGGCAGCAATTAATAGCAGTATGCCTGCTAAAAGAATGGCATGGCCCGGGTTGTTGTTTAAAAAATGTTTCATTATATAACCAAATGTGATGGTCTGAATGAACATGGGTATAACGATCATCATGTTTATCACACCCATGTATACCCCATATCTTTCTTTGGGAATATCTTTTACCACCATCAGGTAAGGAATTCCCATCATGCTTGCCCAGCCAATACCAAACCCCGAGATGGCAACAAAGAGTAAAGTTTTGTTGTCAATAAACGGGAATGCAATAAAGCCAATACCGGCCATAAGCAGGCAGAAAAAGTGGACCCATTTGGGGCTGTATTTTTTTGCAAAACCAACTAAAGCAAAGGCAACCAAAAAGGTAATTACATTGTACCATGCATTAACGAGGCCGGCAAGACTAACTGCTTTTTCATACAGGTCTTTGTTATCAGGGGTAGTATTAAATACAGATAACGCAATGCTTTTTGAACTGTTTTGCCAGTAGCAAAACAACGCATACCATTGAAATAAATACACTAAAGCGAGCTGCCACATTATTTTTGGCATTACTGTAATGGCTTCAAAGATTTCAATGTTTTGGGCAAATAATGATTTGGTAATTTTATTGTTATGCAAAGAATTCATTACTCTTTTTATTGTCCCCCTCGAAAAAATTTCAGGAATAATTAAAATAATAATTGCCGCATAAGAAATAATAGTTGTAAAGATGGAAAGAAAAAACTGGATTAAAGGATGTGGCATTCCTTCATTCTTTTTTCTTATTTCAGCCAGCTCTAAGGCAGTGGGTGGTATTTCAGGTGTGGTCTTCATACTCCAGAGAACAGAGCCTATGGAACAGACTGCGCCAACCATAAAAGAAGCAAAGACCCAATTTGGTATTTTTCCGGTGTATCCAATTACTATAATGGGGAAAATAAACAGCGATACATTTGCCAGGGTTTGCCCAAAACCTGTAAAAAAACTTTGTGCCTGAAAACCCAGGGGTTGTTGTGTGGCATCTAATTTATCGGCTACAAAGGCACGGTAGGGTTCCATTGCCGTATTGTTACCGGCATCTAATACCCATAAAAGACCCGCAGCCATCCACAAGGAAGAGCTGAATGGAAATAAAAAAAGTGCAATACTGCACATGATCGCACCGATTAAAAAAAATGGCTTCCTGCGCCCAAATTTTGGGTGCCAGGTTTTGTCACTTAAGGCTCCAATGATTGGCTGGATAATTAACCCGGTAAGTGGGCCTGCTAAATTTAACCAGGGTATTTCATCGGGCTTTGCCCCCAAAAAATCATAAATAGGATTTACAGCACTTTGTTGTAATCCAAAGCTATATTGAATACCAAAGAACCCAACATTCATATTTATAATTTGCCAGAAACGTAAGCGGGGCTTGGGGATTTGCATAGCATTCGTTTATATCCAAATGTAACTTTTTTAGAAAGAGTATTGATAACCAAAGTTTTAGTGAATAATGTAATTGATGTTTGCAAACGATTGATGTGAGGAAAAACCTATTATTTATAACTACTATGGGTTTAAAACGATCAGTAAGCGGGTTATTAATAAACCGGCTTATTAGAAAAGCTAAAGGATGTTTAATAACTAAACTTAAATGGATCCAATTTTTATAATTATTAATGAAGGTTTAAAAATAATTTTAGTTTAATTAAAACTTTGGCTGAATAAATTGAAACCTGTACCTTCGCCCCCGCAAAAAGCTTATAAAAAGGTTTTTTAACCGACAGGTTATTCCCGATAAACCCGTTGATTAATTTTTCAGTTCGGGATGTAGCGTAGCCCGGTTATCGCGCCTGGTTTGGGACCAGGAGGTCGCAAGTTCGAATCTTGCCATCCCGACATTACTTCCAAAAAGACAATCTTGTAAAAGGTTGTCTTTTTTATTTTCGCTTAAAATTCTTGCCAGATAAGGGATTGAATTAAACAGTAGATTAATTTTATGGGTTCGAAATGTACTATTTTATTTGTTGTATAAAATGCCTTCCGGAAAAATCAGGTATTGTAATGTCAGCTTCATGGCATAATCGCTGGAATACCATACTTCACTGATGTTTTGAACAATGTTTAATCCTTTTTTTACTGCTTTTTCTAGGTTCGAACTGGCGGTAGCCATCCCGACGAATCAGCTAAAGTCCTTCGATTTATTTCGAAGGGCTTTTTGTTTTTAAACTAATAGTATTTCGGGAGGTAGTGTAGCCCGGTTAAACTGCGTCCCGATACCAATCGGGACCTATCCGACAACTTATCAAATTGCCTTCCTCTTAAACAGGAAGGCATTTTTGCTTTCAATAATTCCTGCTTTTTACAATCCGGTAAATTTGACTTCAATTCTGTTTATTCTACCTAAAATCATTTAAATTTAGGTTTGTACTTTTCTTAAAACGATTCATATGAAATATAATCCGATACAAAATTTTATTAACGGAAAATTTGTCGCTGCAAAAACTCAAATAACAATGGAGGTAATATCTCCTTTGGACGGGACCTTGCTTTCAACTGTACCCATGTCATCTGCAAAAGAACTTGATGATGCAGTTAAAGCAGCCAATGCTGCTTTTCCGGCCTGGAGCAAAACCCCCATTAAAGAAAGGGTCCAGGTTTTCTTTCGATATAAAACATTACTTGAAAAACATTTAAAAGAACTTGCTGAACTATGCAGCGAAGAAAATGGAAAAACTTATGGGGAGTCTGTTGCTGAGATTGAAAAGTGCATTGAACTTACAGAGTTTGCCACCTCTTTGCCACAACTGGTAACAGGCGAATTACTGGAAGTGAGTCGTGGTGTAGAATGCAGAACAGAACATGTGGCGCTGGGTGTTGTGGCTTCAATAGTTCCATTTAATTTTCCAAGTATGGTTCCAAACTGGACATTACCTAATGCCTTAGCTCTTGGTAATTGTATGATCATGAAACCTTCTGAAAAAGTGCCATTAAGTTGTGGCAGGCTGGCAGAATTATTAAAAGAAGCAGGATTACCTGATGGGGTTTTTAATGTGGTGCATGGCGATGTTGAAATTGTAAATGCAATTTGTGATCATCCGCAAATTGAAGCAGTTTCTTTTGTTGGGTCAACCAAAGTTGCCAAGATTGTTTATCAACGGGCAACATCCAATTATAAAAGATGCCTGGCATTAGGGGGAGCAAAAAACCACCTGATGGTTTTGCCCGATGCGATACCGGGCATGACTGCACAGAATGTTGCTGCCAGCATGAGCGGTTGTGCCGGACAGCGTTGTATGGCTGCCAGCGCCATGATCGGTGTTGGAAATGTAGATGCCATCATTGATAAGATCTGTGAAGAAGCAAAGAAAATTATTCCCGGTAAAAACCTTGGGGCAGTAATTAATAAAGCATCGCAGGAAAGAATTGAAAAATTTATCGGCGAAGCAGAAAGAGAGGGCGCTAAAATTTTAGTTGATGGCCGTAATACCAAAGTTGCCGGTAAAGAGAACGGTACTTATGTTGGTCCAACAGTAATTGATTTTGTAACTCCCGGAATGAGCGTTGCAACTGAAGAAATTTTTGGCCCGGTAATTTCCATCATGCGTACCAAAACAGTTGATGAGGCCCTGGCTATTGAAAATGCAAATCCTTATGGCAATGCAGCCAGCGTGTTTACTCAGAATGGTGGCATGGCACGTTATATCATTGATAGAGCCAGCGCAGGAATGATCGGAGTAAATGTGGGTGTACCGGTGCCAAGAGAACCTTTTTCTTTTGGCGGTTGGAACGAAAGTAAGTTTGGTGTGGGAGATATTACCGGCAAGAGTTCAATCGAATTCTGGACTAAATTAAAGAAGAGTACGATCAAATGGAATGCAGAGGCCGGGGTGAATTGGATGAGTTAAAAAACAGAACTTGAAATCACAAATTGTGACATCAAGATTAACTATATTAATTATGGCTAAGAAAACAATCAGGAAAAGTGGGTTACCGGATGAGGCAATCATAAACAAAATTTATCTTATTCGGGAACAAAAGGTTATGCTGGATAAAGACCTTGCAGAAATGTATGGTATTGATACTAAGGTCTTAAAACAGGCAGTAAAAAGAAATGCTGAAAGATTCCCGAAGGATTTTATGTTTACCCTTACCCAGAAAGAGTTTCAGCACTTGAGGTCACAATTTGTGACCTCAAGTTGGGGCGGTATCAGGTATCTTCCAACAGCTTTTACAGAGCAGGGGGTAGCGATGCTTTCAGGCGTTTTAAACAGCCCCGTGGCTGTGCAGGTGCATATCCAGATCATCCGGATTTTTACCAGGATGAAAGAAATGCTTTTAACCAATAAAGATATTTTATTGAAACTGGAAAAGATGGAAAAAGATGTAAAAGAAAACAAGGAAGATATTGCCATGATATTTGAGGCGTTAAAACAACTGTTAAATCCACCACAACCTAAAAGGAAAATGATTGGGTTTAACAGGAAGGATGATGAATAAAAGTAAATTTTGGATTGAACTGTGGACGAAGTTGAAGAAAAGTACAACGAAATGGAATTCGGAGGTGAATTGGATGAGTTGATAATTTCCTTATTAATATATAGAAATAATAATGGCATTTTCTGAACAAGTAAAACTAACTGTAAAAAGAAAGGCACATTTTATGTGTTGTCTTTGCAAATCAATTGATGTAGAAATTCATCACATAATACCACAAGAACAAAGTGGGCCAGACACAGAACATAATGCTGCTCCTCTTTGTCCATCATGTCACGAGACATATGGAGGGAATCCTAAAAAAAGAAAATTAATTAGGGAATCAAAAAAGTTATGGTTTGAAATATGTGAGAAAAGATATTCTTCTAGTGAAACCGGATTAAATGAGATATTAAAACTTTTAAAGACTATTAATACTAATACGAAGCCCAAAACTTTATCTGAAATTATTTCCACTTCATTGTCTGATAGCCTTCTTACCACTAACGAAAATAAGGGTACACCTCTTTCGCTTGGCGAAATACTGGATATTTTAAATAAAAATAAAGAACCAAAAACCGAGATTCAAATAATAAATTTCAAGACTACATATCTTCTCTTATTCGAAACTAAAGGGAATTTAAAGTCAACTAAAGACCGTGAGTATAATACTTTAAAAAATGAGTTTAAATATATTTTCGGACTTGCTTTTCAAAAGAAAATTGTTTTATACCTAAATAAGTATCTTAAAATAAATTGGGCTACAAAAAGTGGGGTTGCTGAACTACAGATTGAAAAGCTTGGTAGTGCATGCTTTTTTTTAATGTTTTGTCTTTTGCATCACTATGATTTAATGTTGAAAGAATTTTTTATCAACACAAATATTAATCAAAAAGGACAATTTACTTTCTCTTTGAGACAAGGTATGTCAAGAGAGAAACTGATAAAAATCTATAATGAGTATAATAGTTTTAAATTTTAAATTACAGTACTAAAATGCTTGCAGAGGTTATGATTTAATAGATACGACAGTATTTTTGGTGATAACACAAATAATTAAATTATGAGTACAAAAACAATTTCCGAAGCCACAGAGATCATCCAAAACAATCTCGACTACACTTTATTCTCCTGGAGCAAACAAAAAGGCATTGCGCCTATTGCTGTTAAACATGCAGCGGGTGTTTATCTCTACGATTATGATGATAACAGGATCATCGATTTTTCATCGGGATTGATGAACGTGAATATTGGCCATGGCGATCAAAGAATTACCGAAGCGGTAGTTAAGCAGATGCAGGAAGTAAGTTATGTAACACCAAGCTGTGTTACTAAAGTGCGTGGTGAGTTGGGGAAAAAACTGGCAGAGATCTGTCCGGGTGATTTAAACAAAGCATTCTTTACTTTATGTGGAGCAACCTCTATAGAAAATGCAATTAAGCTGGCAAGGCTTTATACAGGCCGGCATAAAATTTTAAGTCGCTATCAATCTTATCATGGTGCATCCATTGGTGCCATCAGCGCCAGTGGCGATCCACGCAGGATTGCAATGGATGCACAACAGGCCCCAAATTTTATTCATTTTGACCTTCCGTATTTATACCGCTGGGAATATGGCGAAGAAAATATGCTGAAAGAATCGGTTGCTCAATTGGAAAGAATGATTGCTTATGAGGCTCCCGGAAATATTGCGGCTATTTTACTGGAGGGAGAATCCGGTTCATCGGGTTGTCTGCAATATCCAACAGGTTATTTAAAAGCGGTGAGAGAAATTTGCAACCAACATGGCATCTTATTAATTATGGATGAAGTGATGAGTGGCTTTGGCCGAACCGGAAAATGGTTTGGGTTTCAGAATCATGATATCGTGCCGGATATGATCTGCATGGCCAAGGGATTAACCTGTGGTTATTTGCCTTTTGGATGTTTGATGGTAAGTGATAAGATCGCTGCAAAATATGATGACACAGTTATGGCATTGGGTTTAACTTACTCTGCACACCCGGTTAGCTGCGCTGCGGCATTGGCTACTATAAAAATTTATGAAGATGATGGCCTGATTGAAAATACAGTTGCCATGGG
>JAYTOF010000305.1:0-4269 GCA_043747955.1 Chitinophagaceae bacterium | reverse complement strand
GATTCGGGATAAGCTTCCATGATCTCCCGGATGGCAAAGAGCCCGGCATCAACCATTAATATTTTTTCTTTATCGCTCCCGTTAGCTATCGGGACCCTTTCGCCGGCTTCTTCTGTAACAGGTGTTGGTACAAAAACAAAATCACTAACCGTTGACGGATCGGGTTCAGGTGCGGCTACGGCACCCTGGAAATGGTGTACTACTTCTAAGACTGTCTCTTTTTCAATCTCCAATAATATCTCTTCTGCTATACCGGATTCCAATAATTTATTTCTGAGCTTCGGGCCAGGATCATCTGCAATATGTTTAGCCAGGTCTTCTTCTGTTCTGTAAAATTCTTTCCGTACACCGCTGGTATGATGGCCTAACAAGGGTACTCTTGCATGTACTAAAAAAGGATGCCTTTCTGATCTGACTTCATCGATCACATTTTTCATTACATCATAACTCTGTAAAAAATCACTGCCATCAATACTGATCCGTTTTATTCCTTTAAAACCCTTTACCATTTCATGGGCATTGGATGTCCTGGCTTCTTCTGATGTAACACTGATCCCCCATCCATTATCCTGCACCAGGTAAATTATGGGTAACTGATGTAAGGCTGCAAATTGAAAGGCTTCACTTACTTCTCCCTCAGTAACAGATGCATCACCCAGGGAACAGACAACGATTGGCAATTGGTCCCGCCCATTGGCGGGAGTGGCTGGCCCATTTGGATTGTTACTTTTTTTTAATAATGGAGCGTTTATTTTTTCCAAATATTTTATGCCCTGTGCAATACCGGTGGTTGGTATGGCCTGCATACCGGTTGCGCTGCTCTGGTGAATGATAGTGGGTTTATCTTCCCCCCGGTAATTGGGATGTGAATAATATTCCCTGCCGCCGGTAAATATATCATTGCCTTTGGCTAATAATTGAAGCATCAGCTCATAAGCCGAAAAGCCCAGTCCCAGCAACATACTCTCATCACGGTAATAAGGGCTTACAAAATCGCAGGGTAATAATTGAAAAGCAGTCGCCAGCTGAATGGCTTCGTGCCCCCTGCTTGTGGAATGAACATATTTACAAACCTGCCTGTTCTCTTCATAAGTTTCGGCCATTGCTTTGGCGGTACACATTAATCTATATGCTTTTAATAAAATATCCTGATCGATCATTTAAATCTTTAAAATGAAAATGAAAAAATAAAGTAAAAGTAAAGGGCAAATGTATAAATAAAAAACCGCTGATTTGGAAAATACAGCGATTCAAACAGATCTATAACCGTAAAATAAATTATGCCTTATTTTATTTCTACACTAAACAGGTTTTTATCATCAATATAACCTTCCAAAACATCCCCAACAACGCATTCGCCAACACCGGCAGGGGTTCCCGTAAAAATGAGGTCACCAATATTTAACGAGAAATAATTTGAGATATTTTCAATTATTTTATCAAAACTGAATATCATCTGGCCTGAGTTTGCTTTTTGAACTACTTCCTTATTTTTTAACATCGAAAAATTAATACTCTTCCTGTTAAAATCAGGTGTGATTTCAATATACTTTCCCAGTACTGCAGAATTATCAAATGCTTTGGCTTTTTCCCAGGGCAGTCCTTTTTCTTTTAACTGATCCTGTATATCCCTGGCTGTAAAATCAATACCAACAGTTACTGCATCATAATAATTGGCAGCATGCTTCTGCTGAATATATTTACCGTTTTTGCATACCCGTAAAACCAGCTCACACTCAAAGTGTAACTCATTTGTAAACTCAGGATAATAAAAAGGTGTATGGCTTTGCAGCAATGCACTCTTGGGTTTCATAAACAAAACCGGCTCATCCGGTATTTCATTACCTAGTTCTTTTACATGATCCGAATAATTACGGCCTACACATATTATCTTCATTTCACGTTTTATTAAAGGTATAGCGGTTCAGGCACGAATATAGACAAATAGCCTAAAAAAAACAATTATGTGGATTTTTTTAAAAAGATAAGTGGCTCTTTTTTAAGGCTTAATAGAGAGATTATTGTACTGGGTCATTGCCTGTTCAATTCCTGCAGTTACAAAACACTCAATTATTTCAACACATTTTTCAATTTTAAGCTGTACAGCAGGCTCTTCTGACTTTAACCATTTACTCAAAACAAATTCTGCCTGCAAGCCTTTAGTGTAATTATTTCCTATGCCAAACCTCAGTTTTGGATATTTATCGGTTCCTAATATATTTTGAATATCCTTCAGCCCATTATGCCCGGCATCTGTACCGCTCGGCCTCAACCTTATTTTGTCCAATGGCAGCGCCAGGTCATCCATAACAGTAAGTGTATTTTCCAGTGGAACTTTTACTTTATCCATCCAGTATTTAAATGCCCTGCCGCTAACATTCATAAAAGTAGTAGGACAAATACATACCAGTTGCCTGCCTTTGATTTTTATTTCCGCTACATAAGCTAACCTGTCTGTTTTAAAACTACCTCCATGTTTTAGAACTAAAGCATTTACTACGTCAAAGCCTATATTATGCCGGGTATTTGCATACTCGTTTCCAATATTACCAAGACCAATGATGAGGAATTTTGACATGTTAATGGTGAGTGGTGAATCGTGAGTCATGATAAGTGAGCAGATTCAAAACTCACGCCCGGCGACTCAGGACTCCCGTTTTAATTTAATGCATTCAGCATTTGTTGCAGATCAGTTTCTGTTTTTACCAGTACTTCCCTGGCCTTACTTCCCTGGTTTCCCCCCACTACACCGGCTGCTTCAAGTTGATCCATTAATCGGCCGGCCCTGTTATAGCCGAGTTTCATACGGCGCTGCAATAAAGAAGTACTACCCACCTGGCTGGCAACAATTAACCTGGCAGCATCTTCAAACAAGGGGTCTTTATCCCCCAGGTCGAAATCCCTTCCCTCCATATCTTTTTCATCAATATATTCCGGTAATAAAAATGGTTGTGGATATCCCCTTTGCTCCCCTATAAAATCAACAATCTTATCAACTTCAGGTGTATCAACAAATGCGCATTGTAAACGAACAATATCTCCGTTATAACTGATCAGCATATCCCCTTTTCCAATTAATTGTTCTGCACCACCGGTATCCAAAATAGTACGGCTGTCGATCTTACTGCTTACTTTAAATGCAATTCTTGCAGGGAAGTTGGCTTTAATGGTGCCGGTAATAATATTTACAGAAGGTCTTTGTGTTGCAATAATCAGGTGAATACCTACTGCCCTTGCCAATTGTGCCAGGCGGGCAATGGGCATTTCAATCTCTTTACCGGCGGTCATGATCAGATCGGCAAATTCATCAACCACTAAAACAATAAATGGCAGGTATTGGTGCCCTTTTTCGGGATTTAATTTACGCGTTACAAATTTTTCATTATACTCTTTTATATTTCTGCAACCGGCTTCTTTTAAAAGATCGTACCGGTTATCCATTTCTATACATAAAGCATTTAAAGTATGCACTACTTTTTTAGTATCGGTAATGATGGCATCTTCTTCACCCGGAAGTTTTGCCAGGAAATGATTTTCGATCGTTTTATAAATACTCAATTCAACTTTTTTGGGATCAACCAAAACAAATTTTAACTGAGATGGATGTTTTTTATATAAGAGCGAAACCAATATAGCATTTAAGCCAACCGATTTACCCTGGCCGGTAGCCCCGGCCATCAATAAATGCGGCATGGTGGTAAGGTCAACGATGAAATTTTCGTTGTCAATTTTTTTACCGATTGCTATAGGAAGTGAGAAATTATTTTGCTGAAATTTTTCAGAGGAAAGTAAGGTTTTCATGCTCACAATGCTCTTCTTTGCATTGGGCACCTCAATACCTATTGTTCCTTTTCCGGGGATGGGTGCAATGATACGTATGCCCAATGCGGCAAGGCTTAAAGCAATATCATCTTCCAGGTTTTTGATCCTTGAGATCCTGACACCGGCAGCCGGAATAATTTCATACAAAGTAACAGTAGGGCCAACCGTGGCATATATTTTCTGGATCTGTATATCATAATTCTTCAGGGTATTGATGATCTGGTTTTTATTATTCTCCAGTTCATTAACATCCTGAACGATTTTATCGCTGCCATGATTTTCCAAAAGATCAAGCACCGGGTATTTATAATCCCGCAGATCAAGTACTGGATCATAAGGTTTTGTAACCGGGGTTTTTGCAATGGCACCGGCAGCTTTTTCCGCTACAAGTATATCCGGCACCATTTTAATTTCGAGCGGAAGATCATTTCCGTTATTTTTTTTACC
>JAYTOF010000304.1:0-16286 GCA_043747955.1 Chitinophagaceae bacterium | reverse complement strand
CTCGTTTCTTCACTGATCACACTTTGAAAACGGGCTACCATATCCGGATAGGGATGCGGCCCTACCACACTTCCTATAATGTAATGCGTATCAACCGGGTTATTGATCCAGTCACGGATGGCTTCATTGGTGGCATCTTTTAAGGTCTTGCTGCCACTTAAAGCAGGAACAACCGTTGCACCCAGCATTTTCATACGGGCAACATTGGGCGCCTGCCGTTCAATATCTTTTTCGCCCATGTACACAATACACTCCAGCCCTTTTAAGGCACACACCGTTGCCGTTGCCACACCATGCTGGCCTGCACCTGTTTCTGCAATGATCCTTTTTTTACCCAACCGAAGTGCCAGTAAAATCTGCCCGATGGTATTGTTGATCTTGTGGGCACCTGTATGGCACAGATCTTCTCTTTTTAAAAAGATATTGGTATTGTATTTATTGCTGAGGCGCTCAGCATAAAAAAGCGGTGTTGGCCTGCCTGCATAATCCCTGAGGAGATGCAAATATTCTTTTTGAAAATGCTCTTCATAAATAATTTTCAAATAGTTTTCCTGCAGCTCTTTTACATTGGGGTACAGCATTTCGGGAATGAAGGCACCGCCGAAGTTGCCATAGTAGCCGTGTTCATTAACAGCGTATTTTTTTTCTTTAGTTTCCGGCATTTGTTATACTATTTAATTGCTGTGACAGGAATTCTTAACTCTCATTTTTTTAGTAAAAAAATATACCCAGTTCTGTACACTATACCTAAATTCAATTTTAATTGCTGATGCAACTGGCACATGCTACTGTAATACTAATTTAAAAAATTCCGTGTCCACCAGCATCAAAGGAAATTTTTCAGGCAACCCTGATTTTTCTATTTTCTCAAATCCATTCTTTAAATAAAACCTTTTTGCTGCATGTAATTGTTCAACTGTACCTAAATAGATTTCATTAATACTTTTATTTGTACACCAGTCAACCAGCGTATCTAATAATAATTGTCCAACTCCTTTTTCCTTTCCGCGGTAATCTTTATGGACAAACATTTTTCTTAAAGCTGATTGCCGGTTATCAATATCGATCAAAGCGATAGTTCCAATTAAGCTTTCCCCATCAAGGGCTACCCAAAAACAACCCTGTTTGTTAAAATAAAAATTTTCAATATCCAATAGATCAGGCTGATCATTTATAGTTACCGGCACATTAAATTCATTATTTTGAATATGTAAAATGAGCGTTGCAATTGCCTGCCTGTATTTTTCTGTGTAGATTTCGATTTTCATAACTATTTTAAACCCTGCCTGAACTGTAATACCAATGCCATATCTTTTATTCCCGGCTCTTTTTCTACTTTGCTGTTAATGTCAACTGCATAATAATCCGGATGCCTGAATGCTTTTACTTTTTTTACATCATCCACACCAATACCGCCACTTAAAAAGAAAGGTTTTTCAATTTTACTTTTGCTCAGTAATTTCCAGTCGAACTGTTTTCCGGTGCCGCCTTCCACTTCCGACGAGGCCGTATCAAACAAATAGTAATCGCATACTTCATCATAATCGGCCACCATTTCATCAATTGATACTTTGCTGTCCTTAACCTTAAAGGCTTTTATCACTTCCACATCTTCTGATAATTCTTCGCACAAATCAGGACTTTCATCACCATGCAACTGCACCACATCCAGTCCATAGTCTTCAACCACCTGCATGATCTCATCATAACCGGCATTTACAAAAACGCCCACTTTCTTTAAATCAAAATCAGAATTTTTCAGATCTTCCTTAGCAATTTTATCGCCCACATACCTGGGTGAATTTTTATAAAATATCAATCCTGCAAAATCAATGTCCAGTCCATCGAGCTGTTGTAATTGTTTTAACTGGGTAATGCCGCATACTTTAGTGTTCATACTTTTTTATTTTATGTTTTTGGGCTAAAGCCCGGTTAATGTTATTATTTTATTCTCCGGGCTGAAGCCCGGAGCAATTCAGAAGCCCGGAGCAATTCAGAATTATTTATTCAATTCAACTACAAATTGTTCAAAAGCTTTTCCGGGCTTTTCTGTCTTCATAAAATTTTCTCCCATTAAAAATCCTTTGAACCCTGCTTCTTTAAAAATATTAATCGTTTCAATATTACTGATCCCGCTTTCTGCAATTTTTATTTTATCAGCCTGTATCTGTTTACTCAACGCAATGGAACGGTTAATATCAACTGTAAATGTTTTTAGATCCCTGTTGTTAACGCCCACAAAATCAACATCACTGCAAATATGCTTCAATTCCTGTTCAGTATGTATCTCTAATAATACTTCCAGGTTCAGCGTTTTTGCAAAGAAAGCCAATTCCTGCACATTTTCAGGTGTTAAACAGGCTGCGATCAATAAAATAACATCTGCCCCCATTGCCCTCGACTCTGCCAGCTGGTATTTGTCAATAATAAAATCCTTTCGCAGGATCGGTATTTTATTTACCCTGGCTTTCCGCAAATCCGCTTCCGAACCTCCAAAAAATTCTTTATCCGTTAAAACAGATAAGCAGGAGGCCCCATAATTTGTATATGCAGTTGTAACTTCCAGCACATCCGCCCTGTCATTTATTATTCCTTTACTCGGAGATCTTCTTTTAAACTCAGCAATGATTCCGGTTTTGGTTTCATCCTGCAAAAACTGTTTTAAAGAAAACGGTTTTCGGTTAAAGTATTCCTGTTGCTTTAATTCGTTTAAAGTAACAAGCTGTTTATTTCCTGCAACTTCTCCTTTTTTAAATTCAATTATTTTATCCAGAATATTCATGATCACCCCCCAGTTAGTTTTAGTAAAGACCGATAAGCCCTGCCGCTTTCCAAACTCGCCACTGCGTGCTGGTAACACGCATCATAAGATTCATATTTGCCGGTACATTGCAATGCCGTGGCTGAATTAGCCAATACCACTGCATTTTGTGCCCAACTGCCTTCGCCTTTTAAAATGGTTAAAAATATTTTAGCCGCATCCTCAACTGAATTACCACCATGGATATCCATCGGACTTACAGTACGTTTTCCCAGATCTTCGGCACTGTATATTTTTTCTCCGGCATTGGTAATTACTTTTATATCTCCGGTTAAAGAAATTTCGTCATAGCCATCCAGGCTGTGGATGATGGTAAAAGCACTGCTGCCCTGCTGCAATAAATAATTATAAATTCTTGCCATCTCCAGATTATAAACTCCAACTAACTGGTATTTAGGTGATGCAGGGTTCACCATTGGACCCAGCATATTAAAAAAAGTGCGAACCCCTAAATTTTTTCTGATAGGCCCTACCACTTTTAATGCCGGATGAAATAAAGGGGCATGTAAAAAACAGATATTGGCCTCATCAAGTTCTTTCTTTAATACATCATTATCTTTTTTAAAAGTATACCCTAATTGCTCCATTACATTGCTGCTGCCACTTATGGAAGAAGCGCCATAGTTACCATGTTTGGCTACTTTGGTTCCAGTACCTGCAACTATAAAACAACTCAGTGTGGAGATATTGAAAGTATTTTTTCCATCCCCACCGGTACCAACAATATCAATTACATCCTGTCCATTCAGATCAACAGGTACACATAATTCCATCAATGCATCTCTGAAACCCTGCAGTTCTTCAATGGTAATACTCCTCATTAAATACACAGTAATAAATGCGGCGATCTCTGCATCGCTGTAAACATTATTTGAAATATTATGCAATACTTCTTTTGCCTGTACTCTTGATAGGCTTTTATGTTCAAATAAATAATTTAAAATCTTTTTCATACTTTTTTTACCGTTGAGCTGCAGATTTAAACTTCTCTTTCATTCCCCGCCTCTGCGGTTAAACTTTTAACCAGTTACGTAAAATTTGTTCGCCATCCGGTGTTAATACACTCTCCGGATGAAACTGTACACCCTGCACATCATAAGATTTATGCTGCAATGCCATAATATAACCGTTTTCATCTCTTGCAGTTACTTCCAATTCTTCAGGAAAATTATCGTCACTAACGATCCAGCTGTGATAACGCCCAACTACTATTGTCGCCGGCAGCCCCTGCAATATTTCTGACTTTTGACTTTTGACTTTTATCGGCGTAGCCACACCATGAAAAACAGTACTTAAATTTATAAGTGTCCCGCCAAAAGCTTCTGCAATGGCCTGATGTCCCAAACAAACACCCAGTATTGATTTAGAAGCAGCATATTCTTTTATCAAGGGCAATAATAAACCTGCTTCTACAGGAATACCCGGCCCGGGAGATAAAATGATTTTATCATAAGCTGCCACAGCTGCTAAAGCAATCTGATCATTTCTAAATACATCCACTTTTTCACCCGTAATTTTTTCAACCAGGTGAACCAAATTGTATGTGAATGAATCATAATTATCAAAAACAAGTATTTTCATTATCCTAAATTTTGAGCCTGTACCATTGCCTGTTTTAATGCATTTAATTTATTATTCACTTCCAGCAATTCACTTTCGGGATTACTGGCAGCCACTACACCGGCACCCGCCTGGTATACGAGTGTATTGTTCCTGCTTAAAAATGTCCGTATCATGATCGCATGGTTAACACTTCCGTCAAAACCAATAAAACCAATAGCCCCTCCATAATAACCCCTGGCAGTTGCCTCATAAGTGTTAATTAACTGCATGGCCCTTATTTTTGGAGCACCACTTAATGTGCCGGCAGGGAAAGTTGTCGCCAGCAATTTAAAAGGATCTGCTTCAGGACCTACTTTGCCCGTTACTTCACTTACCAAATGAATAACATGACTGTAGTAATTAATTTTTTTAAATTGCGTTACTTCCACTTCACTGCACATACGGCTCAGGTCATTCCGGGCAAGATCAACCAGCATCACATGCTCAGCATTTTCCTTTTTATCATTTTCCAATTTAATTGCCAAAGCTTTATCTTCTTCATCATCACCCGTCCTTTTAAAAGTACCGGCAATGGGGTGAACAATTGCTTTACCCCTTCCGAACGGATCATCCGGGCGGGCTTTTTCAACGATCAGCTGACTTTCGGGTGAAGATCCCATCAGTTTATAATCGCCATAATCAAAATAAAACAGATACGGGCTTGGGTTAATATTGCGCAGGGCACGGTACACATTGAATTCATCACCCGTAAACTTCTGTTCAAACCTCCGGCTCAATACAATTTGAAACACATCACCCCTATGGCAACTGGCTACTCCTTTCATCACCATTTCAATATATGCAGCATCGGTGATCATTGATCTTTCATCACCCAAACGCTTAAAAGGAAAATCCGGAATATCCTTACTCTTTATTAAACTTTCAATCACATCAACTTCACTTTCTATTCCGGTAAAATGATTTTCACAGATAAACAACTCATCTTTAAAATGATTGATGGCGATAACATATTGATAAAGGCGGTAACGCATTAACGGAATTGCTGTGCTCCCCTCTCCCCCTGGAGAGGGGTTGTGGATGAGGTTGATCTTTTCAAAAAACTGCACAGCATCAAATGAAGTATAACCAAATAATCCCTGTGCAACATGTACAGGTTTTGATGCGGCTTCTTTAATTTCAAAACGCTGCATAAAATTCCAAAGCAACAACGGTACATCTGTTTCTTTATCCAATTTTATCCGTTCGGCAATTTGCCCGGGCAATTTAAATTCAAAAACAGATGGGCTACTGATCTCTATCCCGGCAACAGCATTAATACCAATAAATGAATAGCTGTTTTCCCCGGCATGAAAATCGGTACTTTCTAACAAGATCGTATCCCTGAAACGGTCACGCAGCCTTAAGTAAATGCCAACCGGAGTAAAGACATCAGCAAGCATTTTTTTAAAAGTGGTTTGTATCTCTATTTTTTTCATTATCTGAACGTGGATTTGGGTGGATTAAAAGAATTTTTTAGATGTTAAATTTGGATTGAATTTTGGATTTTCAAGCCGTTTATACTCCAAAGAAATACCGCCAAAATTCAACAATAATCCTACTTCAAGGTTATAAGCTTCTAAATAATTCCTTGCTTGCGAAAAATGTCCTTTTTCCAAAACTTCTCTTGCTTTTATTTCAACACTAATAACTTCTTCTACAAAAAAATCTACTCTCCTTTCACCTATTTGCTCGCCGTCGTAAAATATGGGCATACTGAATTCTCTAACAAACTGTAATCCGCATTTTCTAAACTCTATTTCCAATGCCCGCTGATAAATCACTTCCTGAAAACCATTTCCCAAGGTGGAATGAACTTTCATAGCAGCACCAATTATCTTCTTAGTGATTTCTTCATATTTAAACTGTGGCATAACAGTAATAATTTTTAAAGTTAAAAATCCTCTTAATACTTTTAATCTCCCTAAATCCCCGTTCAAACAAAAAAAAACCCGGCAACTCGTGCCGGGTTCAACTATTTATATATCAATAGCAGTAAGGCACGTCATTTGACCATGCTCCACCACCAACCATTATTATTTGTATTACTTATTTTCATTCGTATTGCAAATATGAGGGGGAAATTTTACTTGGGCAAATTTTTTTGTTGGCGTACCTTGAAAAAAAATAAAAATGAACCTCATCATTTTCGGGGCAACGGGTATGGTTGGCAAACAACTGGTTCAACAGGCACTGTTTAATAAGCATCACGTTAAAGCCTTTGGCAGAAATGTGTACAGCACTGATTATTTGCCCACAGGGCCCGGTGGGCAAACAGAGAATTTACACCTGGTGCAGGGTGCTTTATTTGATGAAGGCGAAGTTTATAATGCCATTAAAGGATGTGATGCAGTCCTTTCTGCCGTTGGTGGCGGTACCGATGGCACCGACAAAACCCGCACCCTCGGCATGAAAAACATCATTAAACAAATGCAAAAAGCAGGTGTAAAAAGAATCATCGCTATTGGCGGACTGGGTGTTTTACATGCAGATGAAAATTCATTGCTGGTTGATAAAGATGATTACCCACCTGAATATAAAGCAGTGGGATTAGAACACAAAAAAGCATTTGAACTTTTAAATGAAAGCGGCCTCAATTGGACCTTTGTATGTCCGCCCAATATCATCAACGAAGGAACCACCGGCAGTTATGTTACCAATGCTGATTATCCACCAGAAAACAATAAATATAAAATAAACGCCGGCGACCTGGCTATGTTCATGCTAAAAGAATTGCAAAAGAATGAATTTGTAAAACTCCGGGTTGGTATATCAAATTAATAATTTGTCTGAACCGAGATTTGGAAGGATTTATTGGATAAAAAGGATTCTGTTTTCAATCCAACTAATCATTTTAATCTACCCAAATCATCGTTCAGACAACAAAACAAAAAACAAACTATTATGAGAAAGATCCTTTCAATTGCAATGTTCTTCATCTGCTGCAATTTATTTGCACAGGATGCCATCGAATACAAAACCCCGCCTAAAGAAATTTACGACCTGGTAATGGCCAAGCCAACACCCGGCGTAAGCTTCGACAGTAAAGGACAATACATGCTGATATTGGACCGCAGCAGCATGCCCTCGGTGGAAGACCTTGCCCAGCCAGAGTTACGCATTGCTGGTTTAAGAATTAACCCAAACAATTTTGGCCCCAGCAGAAGTGGATACACTACCGGTATCACCATCAAAGTAGTAGCAACCGGTAAAGAGTTTCCGGTTACCGGTTTACCGGCAAATTTAAAAGCCGGCAACCTGCAATGGAGTCCTGATGAAGATAAAGCTGCTTTCACCAACACTACCAATAACGCTATTGATATTTATGTAATTAATATTAAAACCCACAACGCAACCAAAGTAAATAAAGCAGCAGTCAATTTGGTTTTAGGTGCTGCATTTGATTGGATTGATAACAACAGTTTGTTGTACACTGCCGTAAACAAACCGCTTGCAATGGCACCCAAAAAACCAGTAGCCCCCAAAGGCCCTGTAGTACAACAAAACTTAGGTAAAGTAGCCGCAAGCCCTACTTTTCAGGATTTGATAAAGTCGCCTTTCGACGAAACACAGTTTGAGTTTTATGCCACTACACAATTGGTAAAAAATACCAATGGCGCTGAAACAAAGATCGGCAGCCCCGCTATTTACAGTGATGTATCCATCTCGCCTGATAAAATATATTTATTGGTAAAAAGAATTGATAAGCCGTTTTCTTATTTGGTTACTGCAGGTGGGTTTAACAGCACTATGATGATAACAGATATGAATGGCATATTGGTAAAGACCATTGCAAAATTGCCCAGCAGCGAAGGCACTCCAAGAGGAAATGACAATGTATTAAACGCACCCCGTGGTTATAGCTGGTTAAATAATTCACCGGCAACTGTAAGATGGATCGAGCCATTGGACAGCGGTTTCATCAAAAACAAAATGGATTACCATGATGTCGCATACACACTGGCAGCACCATTTACAAGCACACCAAAAGAGTTGGTTAAAACCGCACAGCGCATGAGTAGCGTAAACGATCTTACTACCGATCTCTTTCTTATCATTGAAGGCTCACGTGCAAAACATACAGAAAAAACCAGCAAGCTTAGCAATGGAAAAATGGAAACATTGTTCGACCTCAGCACAGATGATGAGTATAACGATCCCGGCACTCCTATGACAGAAAAAAACAAGTATGGCTGCAATGTAAGCAAACTGCTCAATGGCTCTCAATTGGTAATGCGTGGCATTGGCGCTTCGCCAAAAGGCGATCTGCCTTTCTTAAACAGCTTCAACATCAATACCAAAGAAACCAAACAACTCTGGCGTTGCGAAGAACCTTATTTTGAAACTGTAACCACCGTTTTGGATTACGATAAAATGACAATCGTTACCAACAAACAAAGCCAGACCGAACAACCCAATTATTATTTGCGTGATCTTAAAAATAATTCTGCAAAAGCAATTACTACTTTTCCCGATCCGCAACCCGGACTGCGTGGCATTACCAAACAAAGAATTACTTACAAACGCAAAGATGGTGTAGACCTTGCTGCCGACCTGTACCTACCAAAAGGATACAATAAAGAAAAAGATGGTCCTCTACCAGTAATGATGTGGGCTTATCCACGTGAGTTTAAAAGTGCCAGCGATGCTGCTCAATTGCGTGGCAGCAAATATACTTTTACAAGAGTTGGTTATGGTTCCATTGTTTTTTGGGCAACGCAGGGTTATGCTATTATGGACAATACCGAGTTCCCGATAGTTGGCGAAGGCGATAAACAACCCAATGATAATTTTGTTGACCAGCTAACCTGGAGCGCCGAAGCAGCCATTGATAAAGTTGCCGAAATGGGCGTTGGCGACCGCAACCGTGTGGCAGTTGGCGGCCACAGCTATGGCGCATTCATGACTGCAAATTTGCTGGCACATACCTCTCTGTTTAAAGCCGGCATTGCCCGCAGCGGTGCTTACAACCGCACCCTTACACCATTTGGTTTCCAAAACGAAGAGCGCACTTACTGGCAGGCACCCGAAGTGTACAATACCATGAGTCCTTTTATGTTTGCCGATAAAATAAAAACACCCCTGCTGATGATACATGGCGAAGCCGATAACAATCCCGGCACTTTCCCCATACAAAGCGAACGTCTGTACAATGCCATCAAAGGCCATGGCGGCACCGTGCGTTTTGTACAACTGCCCTTTGAAAGCCATGGCTATGCAGCAAAGGAAAATATTTTACACATGCTTTGGGAGCAAAACCAGTGGCTGAATAAATTTGTGAAGAGCCCTGATTCGCCGTATGTGAAATAAGATGTCTGAACTATGATTCAAATGATTAACTGAAAACTATGATTAAAAAATGCAATCGAATCATAGTCCATCAAAAAATCAAAAGAATCATTGTTTAAAACAAATACTATGATTAATGAGCAATACCCCGAAAGTGAACTGACTGGCAAAATCATTGGCTGTGCTATGGAAGTACATAAAATTTTAGGTATTGGGTTTCAGGAGGTTATTTATCAAAGAGCGTTGGCCATTGAAATGAACAGGCAGGGTTAAGATTACAGCAGGGAACATGAAATGGAGATTTTCTATAAAGACGAAAACATTGGAACTAGAAGAGTTGACTTTTTTTTTGAGGGTAAAATAATGGTCGAGCTTAAAGCTATTATTATACTCGAAGATGTTCATCTTGCACAAGCTATCAACTATTTAGAGGCATACAATATGGAAATAGGTTTACTGATAAACTTTGGCAACCGGAGTTTACAATTTAATAGGGTAATGAATCCGGGAAAGAAAATTAGATGATTGTCGGAACTATGATTTGAATGATCTAATGAAAACTATGATTAAGAACAAATCATAGTCAATCAAATAATCAAAAAAATCATAGTGCCGATAACTTTGGGAGCAAAACCAGTGGCTGAATAAATTTGTGAAGAGCCCTGATTCGCCGTATGTGAAGTAGAATGTCGGAACTATGATTTAAATGATTGAATGAAAACTATGATTAAATACAAATCATAGTCAATCAAATAATCAAAAAAATCATAGTGCAGACAATATTGGGAGCAAACCCAGTGGCTGAATAAATTTGTGAAGAGTCCTGATTCGCCGTATGTGAAATAAAATAATGTTTATGTTAATAGCTGAATTTCTTTGCTCAACATCATTGAGCTTGCCCAACTGCAGGCGGGGTCACAATCTTGTACTGCTTACCATGGGAAGTTTTATTGAAGTAAAGATTAAAGTTATTTTTTAAAATGAGTTCTATTAATTTACAAAAACTAAACAATATTTTTTCAACTTATACTTGAAAAACAAACAAAATTTGAATAAAGAATAGGAGCATTACAGATCTGTGTAATTATAATTGACAATGAACTTTTAATAATGACAAACAAAATAAATAACTATTTAGCTCCACATTATATACAAAGAAGTAATTGGCTTCGGGCAGCGGTTCTTGGTGCAAATGATGGTATTTTATCAACTGCTAGTCTTGCCATTGGTATTGCAGCAGCGAGTGAAAATAGAGAACCTATTGTATTAGCAACAGTGGCAGGATTAGTTGCAGGTGCATTATCAATGGCTGCAGGAGAATATGTTTCTGTAAGTTCTCAAACAGACATTGAAATAGCGGATTTTCAACGTGAAAAGAAGGAATTAATTGAGATGCCTGAAATTGAATTAGAAAGATTGGCTGAAATTTATGAAAAAAGAGGATTAAAAAAAGAAACTGCATTAACAGTAGCCAAAGAATTAACACAACTCGATGCTTTAGGAGCGCATATAAGAGATGAGCTGGGAATTAATGAGGTAAGCCAGGCCAAACCAGTGCAAGCTGCTTTGGCTTCAGGTGCATCTTTTACATTAGGCGGAATACTTCCGCTTTTGGTTTCTATTTTTTTGCCATTAGAAAATATGGAATACTATCTATATGGTTCTGCACTTATTTTTCTAACCATTTTAGGGGCAATAGCTGCTAAAACAGGAGGATCGAATGTTGGCAAAGCAATACTTAGAATTACTTTTTGGGGTACTACTGCAATGGGATTAACAGCACTTGTTGGATATTTATTTGGAGTGAATGCAGGGTAATGATAAAAAATACACACTACAATAGAATAGTAATTGGCGGGGCAGGACAACCATTTTTCAACAGCGGCACAATACTATTCTCCCCTTTGGCGCAAGTGTATCGCCAGAATCATTTGATGTCTGCCAAATCTTCGCAGCCATTGCTGTACCCTAATCATTCATAAACCATCTCTTCGCAGCAACGATTCCGGAACACACACAAAACAATACAGAGACATTGCTTATAAGAAAATAATTCTTATAAAAGAATGACACATTTTATATATATTAGATTTCAGTTTGTCCGGTTAAACCTGATTTTAAATGGAAATAAATATTTTTTTGGCTTCATCAGAAGAATTAAAAGAAGACAGGAATACTTTTCAGCAATTCATCAATCAGCTTAATGAAAGTTGGATAGATCAGGATATTCAGTTTAAACTTACCCTTTGGGAAGATTTCATTGATGCTATGTCAGAGTTGGGATTACAGGATAACTATAATAAGGCAGCCGCTAACTGTGATATATTTTTAATGTTGTTTTTTACAAAAGTTGGGAAATATACCGGGGCAGAATTTGAATCAGCTTTCAAGCAGTTTCAAACAAATAAGAAACCACTTATTTACACCTATTTTAAAGAAGACTATATTTTTACCGGACAAATTGATGAGGATATAATCAGTATGCTTGATTTTAAGAAAAAACTGAAAGCGCTGAATCATTATTTTACAACCTATACAAGTATCGAAGACCTTAAATGGAAGTTCAGCCGTCAATTAGAATATATTTACTGTAATAAGTTTACAGCAAATTATGACATAAGCCGCATTAAAGGTAAAGGACAGATTGATGCTATTTTAATTGAACGGGTTTGTAAAATTTTATCCCCCCAGGAAGACAATATCTCCATACATGATATTCAATTAAAAGAACTTATTGAAAAGGCAAGCGAATTTGGCAAAACAGTGGTTTTTCAGCTTGCAAAAGTAAACAGGCGGGCAAACAGAAATAATGACAGAAATTTAATGGCGAGGTCTATACCCTTATTAGAAGCACTGGCGGAAAATGACATAAGAAAAGACCACCATTATTATTTTGGCCAATTGGGTTATGCATTAAAAGATCAGGCCATTGCCGACTGGGTAAAAGCCTATGAAAATTTTAATACTGCTATCGAAATAAGAGACAGTGAATGCCCTGAATATTTTTATGAATTTAACAGGGCTATATGTAAAGTATCACTTGATTCAAATCTTCAAATATCAAAACCTTCTGAAACAGAAATTCAGGAGTTAATTGTAACTGATCTGTGTTATGCAAAGAAAGGAATCGGGAAAAAATTTGAAAATTTAATAACCGAAGAAAAAGATAACAGGAATTTAAAAAAATGGCTTCAAATAAATAAAATTAATTTCAAGGATTTATAGTAAATATTCACAGTAATACAGGCAGGTTTAATAACATATTTTTTCTTCATTTATCAAAACTAAATAGGGGTTTGTTGATTGTCGGGTCATAAAACCATCTGCACAATAATTACTTTGTCAAAATATTTTTTAAAAATTTTACTCATCCCATTCATGAACAAATTATTACATTCAGCATATTTGCTTTTCTTCACTTTATTGTTAATGATAAACATATCCTGCAACAGGAAAAGTAAAGCTCCTTCAGCTGAAACCATAAATGCAATCAACCTGAAACGGGGAGATATAGTGTTGTGCAGACCGCCTGACAAACAATTTGGTACGGTGGAATTTGAAACCTCCTGTTCCGAAAAAGTAAAAAAAGATTTTGACCTTGCCATTGCAATGCTTCATTCATTTGAATATGCTGAAGCAGAAAAAATTTTTGCAAAAATTATTGATGAAGAGCCCGGATGCGCCATGGCCTACTGGGGAGCAGCCATGTGCAACTACCACCAGGTATGGCCTTCCCCCCCATCACCCGCAGAACTGGAGAAAGGGAATAAAGCCATTTCAATTGCACAGTCATTAACACAAAAATCAAAACGGGAAACAGATTATATTAATGCCATTGGATTATTCTATAAAGACTGGAATACAATAAACCACCGCACCCGTTCCCTCAGCTTTGAGAAAGCGATGGAAAAAATCTACCAAAAATATCCAACTGATAAAGAAGCTGCTATATTTTATGCGCTGGCCCTGGATGCAACAGCCGACCCTGCTGATAAGTTGTACAGTAATCAAAAAAAAGCCGGCGCCATTTTAACCGGTTTATATCCTAACGAACCCGGTCATCCGGGCATTGTACATTATATTATTCATAGCTACGATTATCCTGAGCTTGCAGCATTGGCCTTGCCGGCAGCAAGAATATATGCTTCCATTGCGCCATCATCGGCACATGCCCAACATATGCCTTCACATATTTTTACAAGGCTGGGGCTCTGGGATGAATGCATTAAATCTAATCTTGTTTCTATTTCCGCTGCAAAATGCTATGCCGAAAATGCCGGAATTAAAGGCCATTGGGATGAGGAACTGCATGGCATGGATTATCTTGTATATGCCTACCTGCAAAAAGGAGACAATAAACTTGCCAAAGAACAAAATGAATACCTGAAAAACATTCATGAAGTTTATCCTGCAAATTTTAAAGTTGCTTATGCTTTTGCTGCAATTCCTGCACGTTATTTATTAGAAAACAAAATGTGGACGGATGCAGCCACACTGGAAACAAACCCGGCAGATTTTCCCTGGAAAAAATTTCCATGGCAAAAAGCTATCCTCCATTTTACCCGGCTACTTGGCGCTGTGCATATTGGCAACATGGTTTCGGCAAAAGCTGAATTAAAAGATCTAAACACGATCTATGATACGCTGGTTGCACAAAAAGATATTTATAAAGCCAACCAGGTGCAGATACAGATCAAAACAGCTGAAGCCTGGATAAAATTTGGAGAAGGAGAAAATATGGAAGCAGTAAAGCTTATGCATGCTGCTGCAACTATGGAAGACAATACTGAAAAAAGTCCGGTTACTCCCGGTGAAGTAATACCTGCCAGGGAATTATTAGCCGATATGCTGATTCAAATGAATAAACCCGCTGATGCTTTAAAAGCATTTGAGGAAGTTCTTAAAAAACATCCTAACCGGTTTAACGCTCTATATGGCGCAGCATCAGCTGCAGAAAAAAGCAACAACTTTGTAAAAGCAAATGCTTATTACCGGCAACTCACTGGTATTGCAAACTCAAGCAGTTCAAACAGGCCCGAACTTGAAACAGCAAAGCTGTTTTTGAAAAAAGAAAATCATTGATCTGTGTAAATCAGTATAATAATTTCGCTATTTAAAATACTTAAAGACTGGATAATCTACCTGCCTGGTTGCTACTCCGGCATTCTCCAGGTAGAGATCAAAAAAGTTCCAGGTTACCAATCCGTCATCGCTTTGAGGCTCCAGTAAGTAAAATATTAAATTGGATAATGGCTGTGCCATATTGATAACAAAATCACCTTTTTTAAATTTTTGTGAAGCAGCAATGAATGTTCCTTTTAAACTTACAAGATTGTGTTTTTGAAATCCATTGTTTTCTTTCAGCAAAGAATCTACTTTAAAAATTTCGCCCGAAAATGACTGATTTTTAGAAAGGGTATCCACTTTAATTCCATGCATGATCAAATTAGTAACTATAGATGCCAAAGAAGCAGGAATAACGTAGCCACGGGGAACAGTACTTTCTGCAACAGCATCAAATTTTGCATAATAATTCACATCATCATATTTAACCATTTTACCTGTGCGGATATATTTTTTCTTTCCGTTTGCATCTGTGATGGGAAAATAATCGTAGGTAATAAAATTATTTAACTTTTGCAAAGGCACCATTTTAAATTGAACCCCCTTTTTGGTTTTTCCGCCATAATCTGTTACATTTTTAACCGCCGCCTGTTCCGCAGTTTTATTAGTGGTTATGATCTCAGCAGTATGGCTGTTTGCATATTCCAGGATCTCAGAAATAAAAATGTAGGTACTGTTGATACGTTGATAAAAACGTTCGTGTGCAAAGGCTTCACTTAATATGGCCATACGGTTTCGTAAACCAAATTGATTGACCAAATATCTGGGATGATGGTTATAGGTATAGAAATTTTTTAGCGGCCACCCATCGCTTACTGAATAATCGCCATAAGGAGCAAATTGCAAATCGTATTTTTCACGGGCCCTGTTACTGATGGCCGGCAACATTTTATTATTTGTATAATCATAGGGCGCATATTCACCTGCAGAATGATAACTGGGTGCCCAGGTAAGTGAGTAAGCATGCCAGGTACCGTTGGTAGTGTGCAGGTCCACAAATATTTGCGGGTCCCAGGGAACAATTACATTTTGAAAAAGGGCCCGGGTTTCCAACGCCTCCATTTTCATTCCGTCTCTGTTAAGGTCCAAACCCTGGCTGTTTTCTCTTTGTCCGGCCTCTACCGGGCTGCCTTCCTGCGAAGAACGGGTTTCCTTTCCCATTTTATCATTACTGTCTGTATTATAAATGGGCACAAAAAGAATTACCAGGTTATCCAACAAATATTTTTTGCTCCCTAATAAAATATCCCTTATTAATATCATTACAGATTCCTTGCCTTCCACTTCTCCGGCATGAATATTGCCCTGAATATATAAAACCATTTTACCACTTGCCTTTGCTTCAGCCGCTGATGTTATTTTTGGATCAGCCAATACAGCTACCGGTATATCCTTTCCCTCCAGGCTTTTGCCCATAGAAAAAACATGTATCTGGTCACTTAATTTTTTTACT